>CAZCBM010000040.1:12550-16753 GCA_964496805.1 uncultured Rhodospirillales bacterium
CGCCATTGTGGAGACCCCCGATCTGGCTGCGACCCTGGCCCAACTTCAGGCCGTTGAGCCGGCCTATCGCGACTGGGACCTGGTGGCCATGACGCGCGGGGACCTGCGCTGGCTGTTCGCTTTGCCGCCAGAGGGCGGCATGGCAGCCGGGGGGCTGTTGCCCTACCTGATTGAGCGTCCGGGCGCCGAGAGCCCTGCCTCAAGGCTGCCGCCCCAGGGCCTCTCGCTGGTGCGTCTCACGTTGGCCGCGCCTGAGCCAGCGCGGATCGCGCGCACCTTTGAGGTTCTGGGGCTGGCCGGGGACCCGCGCCTTGCGGTGGAGGAGGCGCCGGAAGCGCATCTGCGATTGGCCTTGGAGACCCCCAAGGGATCGCTGCTGATGCAGCGGGTCTGCCTATGGGACCGCTGAGGATGATCGCTCTCTTGTCAATCCCCTGAAACCAGATTTTGCCCCTTGCGCACAGGGAGGAAACGCTGTTTCTTAACGACTTGACGGCAATTAGTTAAATTTCTGTCTCAAGAGGCCGGATCGGCATGGGGGAGGCAGATGCGAGAACAAGCGAGGGCGTGGGCATGTCAGGATGGGATCGGCAGCAGGCCGGGGCGCAGGCCGCCCGAACCGGCGGACCGGGGGGCGCTGAGGCCCTGACCTTTGACTATCAAGTGGGCTATGGGCAGGAGCAGCGCCGCCGTAGTGAGGCGGCCAATGACCAGGCGCGCATGGTGGCCATCGCCGCCGATATTGCCAGCCCCTCGGGCATGCCCCGGGCGTCCAGGCCGGCGGCGTCGGTGTCGGCTGGTCAACGCCCTGCAGGCAATAGCGCGGCGACCTTGGTGACGGTGGAACTGATCGCCATCCTGGTTTTTGCTGGCCTGTCCGTCCATCAGGAACTCGCCGGTGTCCCGGGGTGGTTGCTGGCCGTTGGCGGTATCGGCCTGCTGGTCCTGCTGATTGGCCTGTTTGCCCGCAGCACCGTTGGCTACTGGGTGATCACGCTGGGCTTGACCGCGGTTTGGATGCTGGTGGGCGCCGCTCTGGGGCAGGATGCCCTGGGACCGCTGGGCATGGTGCTGGGGGGCATCATCGGCCTCGGCCTGGGGCTTGGCATCCACAAGAGCGCCCGGACGACGCTGCGGGAGCGCTGATCGACCCCGCGCTCTCCCCCCGCTGGCGCTGATGTCATTCCGTGGTCTGCCGCCTCCGTGAGGGGCAGCAGCGTGTGTGTGGAAGCAGTTGGGCGGTGCATGGCGACACACAACCGCTTCTCTGGCTCTTGTTATCGCGCCACAGATGACGGAGGGCGACCCTCCTCAGGCTGAGGGTGCGCCATGCGCCCATCAGATCTTAGGCCGTAGGACCCCAAAGGGGTAACGCCACGGAGGGGATCATCCGAGCGTCCACCACAAAGCGATAGCAGGGGTGCCGATTCCAAATCGGTGTCCCCTGCTGTCGGGCTTACCAGTCTTCGAACTCCATTTCCTCAAAGACTCGCCCCGCGTTTCGGGCGGCCAACTCTTCGAAGGTGTCGTAGTCCTTGTACGGGGACTGGTCGATCTGGAAGGCATCTTCCAGCGTCCCGCCTTCGTCCAGCAGCGCGCGGACTTTGCCGCGGACATACTCCAGATAGCCGCGGGTTCCCGCATCCACTGGGGCCAGATTGGTGGGCCCCCCATGGCCGGGGATGATGATCATGTCCTTGGCCTCTTCGGCAAACAAGGCAAAGCTCTCCAGCCACAGTTTTGTGTTGGTCTCCGCAAAGATCGGCGGGATCCGCACATGGAAAGCCATGTCGCCCGCGATGATGACATTGGCGGACGGCACCACCACCGACACATCTCCGGGGGAGTGGGCGGGGCCATAGACCTTGGCGATGGCCACAACACCGCCCCCCAGGTCGATTTCATATTGATCGGTAAAGGTCTCATCCACGGGGACGAAGCGGGTGCCCTCGCTGTTTTCGCGGGCATAGTTCTGCATCGAACTGAGGATCTGGGCGCTGCGATCCTCATACTCATGCCAAGCGTCTTCGTGCGCGATCAGCGTCGCCCCCTTGTCGTGCCAGTAGCTGTTGCCCAGCATGGCATGGCCCTGGCCATTTTCGTTGACAACATAGCGTACGGGCAAGTCGGTCACCGCCTGGATCTCCTGATCCAGCGCCTCAGCCAGCTTGGCATTGGCACCACCGTTGACCACCAACACAGCCTCGCCCCCGATCACAAAGGACAGGTTGTTGTTGTGGCCGGCATTCTCATAGGTTGGCGGCTGTGTCGCCCCAATGGCAGACCACACCCCCGGCGCCACCTCGACGGGTTTGCTGTACAGCGGCGAGCCGGGGTATTTGTCGGCATCATCGTCAGCCTGCACCGCGCCCGCGGTCACCAACAGGGCGCAGAGCGGGGCCAGCAGGCGGGAGAGCGGACGGCGCGCCGCCAGGCGCCAGTCCTGAACAAGGGCAAACATAGGCAAGTCCTCCGGATTGCATTGTTGATTGGCATTGGATGCTGCGCCGACAGAACCCGCAGTCACAGCATAGCATCCTTTGCATATCAGGCTGTCCTGGTCAGTGCACTGGGAATTGGGTCAAGCCGGCATCCCTCATTCGGCGAAAGAATCTTTCGCCGCATCATCCATTATCCGCTTAACCTGTATGGCGGAACGCCTATGCTCGGGCCGTTGGCGCGATCCCTCGCGGCCGGCGATCTCCTCAGCCCCCACAGGAACCCGTCGCTCCTATGGCTTCCCCCTCTGCCCCGGCCGTGTCCTCCGGCTTTAAGAAGGTCCTTGTTGCCAACCGCAGCGAAATCGCCATCCGCGTGATGCGGGCGGCCAATGAACTTGGCAAACAAACGGTGGCCCTGTTTGCGGAACAAGACAAACTCTCCTTGCATCGCTTCAAGGCCGATGAGGCCTATCAGGTGGGCGAGGGCAAAGGACCCATCGAAGCCTATCTGGACATTGATGATATTCTGAAGATCGCCCAACGGGTGGGGGCGGATGCCATCCACCCAGGCTACGGCTTTCTGTCGGAGAACCCTGACTTTGCGGAGGCGGTGGCCGCGGCGGGATTGACCTTCATCGGCCCGCGGGCGGACACCATGCGGCTGCTGGGGGACAAGGTCTCAGCCCGTAACGCGGCCATTGCCGCCGGTGTCCCCGTGGTCCCCGCCAGTGAGACGTTGCCAGAGGATGAGGCCGCCATCTGCCAGATCGCCGAGGATATCGGCTATCCGTTGATGCTGAAGGCGGCCTGGGGCGGTGGCGGTCGCGGGATGCGCCGCATCCTGGGGCCGGATCAGTTGTTGAGCGAGGTGGCGGCCGGCCAGCGGGAGGCCAAAGCCGCCTTTGGACGCGACGAGGTCTATCTGGAAAAGCTGATCCAGCGGGCGCGCCATGTAGAGGTGCAGATCCTGGGTGATCAGCAGGGCACCATCGTTCACCTGTTCGAGCGAGACTGCTCCATCCAGCGGCGCAATCAGAAGGTCGTCGAGCGGGCCCCGGCCCCCTATCTCGATGCCGATAGCCGGGCCACGATCACCGGCTATGCCGTCGCCCTGGCCCGCCATGCCCGCTACCTCAATGCGGGCACGGTGGAGTTCCTGATGGATGCCGATACGGGCGCGGTCTACTTCATCGAGGTCAACCCCCGGATCCAGGTGGAGCACACCGTGACCGAGGAGATCACGGGCATCGACCTGGTCAAGGCGCAAATCCGCATCGCCGAGGGGGCGGCCATCGGTACACCGGCCAGCGGTGTGCCGGTGCAAGGGGACATCCGCATCGACGGGGCGGCCATCCAGGCACGGGTAACCACCGAAGACCCGTTGAACGGCTTTGCCCCGGATTATGGCCGCATCACCGCCTATCGCGGCGCCACCGGTTTCGGCATCCGCCTGGATGGCGGCACCGCCTATTCCGGGGCGGTGATCACCCGATTCTATGACAGTTTGCTGGAGAAGGTCACGGCCTGGGCCCCCAGCAGTGAGGAGGCGGCCCGTCGCCTGCGCCGGGCGCTGAGCGAGTTCCGCATCCGCGGCGTGGCCACCAACCTGACCTTCCTGGAACACATCCTGGATCATCCCACCTTTCTGGCCGCCAACTACACCACGCGATTTATCGACGAGACGCCGGACCTTGTGCAGTTGCCGGTGCGTCGGGACCGCGCCACCCGCCTGCTGACCTACATCGCCGACATCATGGTCAAC
>CAZCBM010000041.1:0-16700 GCA_964496805.1 uncultured Rhodospirillales bacterium
GGTCGCTGCGAGGGGCTCCAGATGGGCCGCCGCGCCGGCCAGCCCCTGCGCCGCCAGGATGCCGGACACGGGGTCCACCTCCTGCGTCAAGGCGGGGGAGGACAGCAGTCCCAGGGTGGTTGTCAGCCCGAACAGGGTGGCGCGCATGGCATGGGGCCTTTGCAGTCTAGAGATGATTATCGCCAGCAGCCAGCCCGCCAAATGGGGCGAGAGTGAGGATGCTGCAGAGCCTATCCCCCTCCCTCGACCACCCCATGCCCCGACATGGCCCCCCTTGCGATGATGCGGGCGTGGGGTTGGGGATGACTCAATACTGGCGCAAGGCGCACGACCCAGCCCCCACGCAAAAGCCCCAGCGGACGCTGGGGCTTGGGTCTATCCTTGAGGGGTAACAGCGGGGCTCAGCCGGGCGCCCCGGCCGGCGGCGCGGAGCCATGGTTGGGGCGCAGGCCCTCCATGATGGTCTTGTTGACGTCGATCAGCGCCTGCAGGTCGTTGTCACCACCGCTGAGCAGGGCGCTGGTTTCCTTCTCCACCCAGATGGCGAGGCTCACGAGGGACCCTTTGAGTTGATCGGGCAGCGTGTTTTGCGGGCTCAGGAGATCGATCTTCAGGGTGGACCAGACCTCCCGGTTCCACAGCAGGGCGTCCACCTTGGTCTTGGTGGCGTCCACCTTGGTCCCGGCGCTCTGGTTGGACAGCTTTGTTTGGGCGTGGAGCAGCGCCCCGGTGACCTGCCCCAGCAGGCGATATTCGATTTCGCGGTCGCTCTCAGCGCGGCGGGCGTTCTGGGCGTAGGCGTTGATCCCGTACATGGCAGTCAATCCTTTGCGTCGCGAGGCGGATCAGCGGGCAGAAGCAGAAGCGGTGTCGGCGGTGGCCTTTGCTTGCGCCAGGGCGTCGGCGCCCTCTGTCTGCTGCGCTTCCATCAGCGCCTGTTCAGCCTTTGTCAGTGCCTTGCAGGTCTTCAGTGCCCGATACAGGTTGCCGTCCTGCACATCACGGTAGATCAGCAGTAGTGTGCGCCGGATCTCCCCAATGTTCGTGGCCGTCAGCAGATCGGTCATGAACCGCATGTAGTCGTCCAGGTAATCATCCCGACCCTCTGGATCGATGTACATCAGCATGATCTGGAAATAGATCCGCTTGGCGGGGCTGGTGGCGTCCTCCGCCTGCATGATGTCCCGCTGGCGCAGGATGCTGGCTTTGTTATGCAGGACGAGCGTGGTGCCGCCGGCCTCCTCCGCGGTGATGACCGCGCCGTTGACAACAACCTTTTCCTTTGGTCGCAGACGGATTTTCAGGGGCATGGCAGACATCCATCGAAGGGATAAACAGGGGGGCATGGGGGCCGCCGATCCCGGCAGGCCCTGCGGGGCAAACGCCGGAAGGGCGGCGGCGAGACTCTCATGCCGTGTTGTTCACAATCCGCTGTTCCTATTACCGAAACCTTGATGGCAGGGCGGATGGCGGTAATCCTGGCGGCGCCGATGGTATCTTGACACCGGCGCCGGCCAATTTGATGGCGCTGCGCCTTAGCCGAAGAGGCCCAGCAGGGACTGCGGACGCTGATTGGCGATGCCCAGGGCTTGGATGCTGAGCTGCTGCTGGGTCTGATAGGCCTGGAGCTTGGCCGATTCGCGGGCCAGGTCAGCATCAACGATCGCACCGAGACCACTTTCGGTGGCGTCACGGACAGCGGTGTTGAAGGTGATCTGGTTTTCCAGGCGGCGGCTGTCGGCGCCCAACTGGTTCAGGGCGTTGTCGGTGGCGGTGACCGCGGCGTTGAAGGCCGTGTTGGTGCCATCCAGCAATGCCGAAGAGGCGGCGGCGTTGGCCGGCTTCGCGGCCGTCAGTGCGGCCAGCGTGGTTTCAAGGTCCTGTTGAGCGATGGTGTAGGCGACGCCAGTGGTGGTGGCAATCACAGCCAGAGCGCTACCGTTGACACCGCCAGTCAGGGCCGTGGTGGCGGCGGTCAGCAAGCTGTTGCCATTGTACTGGGAGTTGGCGATGAAGTTTTCCGCCTCGGCAATGATGGCGTCGAAGTCGGCCTCATACTGAGTGCGCTGGGCGGCAGAGATGCTGTCGTCGGCCAGTTTGACCAGATTGGCCTTCAGGTCGTTGTAGGTGTTGGACAGGCTGGTGGCGCCTTCAAGGGCCACGCCCACGGCGCCGATCCCGATGCTCAACTGGCTGTTGACGGCGTCCAGCGCCTTCACGTCACCGCGCAGCCCCTGGGCCACGGCGAAAGCGCCGCCATCATCCACAGCGCTGGCAACACGCTCCCCGGTGGACACGCGGTTCTGCGTGCGATCCAGGTTGGCGTTCACGGTGTTCAGGTTCTTCAGCGCAACCATGGCGCCGACATTGGTGTTGATCGAGTTGAACATGCTGAGGTCTCCGCTTTTCTCTGGAGCTAACACCGGCCTCATTCTGAGGACCGGGTCCCGGGCTTTCAGGACTGAACAGAGTTTTATGCGGCGTAGCTTGCTGATAGGTTAAATGCAGGAGAAAGTTTCCAGAAAATCGGTAATACTTTTGCCATATTTTGAGATTTTTAATGGATATTGATGATTTATTTATTTGGGGCCTCTGACGGTTCTGCCCTGTGCAAACAGCAAAACAAGGCTGCAGCAGGGGACATCGATTTGGAATCGGGGCCCCTGCTGTCGCTTACTGGTGGGCGCTCGGATGATCCCCTCCGGGGCGTTGCCACGACGGGGTCCTACGCCCTAACCGGAGGCTGCTGACGGTCGGCCGATGCCCCGCCATGACGGCCGCGGCTGTCGCTGCCGGGTCAGGCGCGGGTGCGTGGCTGTGCTTGGCGCTGCGGACGCCGCACATGGGTAAAGAACGTCTCCGACAGGTGGAAGTGCAGGCGCGGCAACTGCTCGGCCAGCCGCTCCAGCAGGCTGGTGAGTGCTGGGCCACCTGCCACCCGTGGCAGGCCATTGTCCTGCAGGCTCTCTGACCGCGCCACCATCTCCACCGCATCCTGGACGGCCAGCAACGTGCCAATCTCTGCGGTGATTTTCTGGTCTGCTCGCAGGCCGATGGCGCCGGCGGCGGTGGGCAACTTTGCCTGCGCGTCCACCAGGCCATCCACCTGGTAGCGCAAGGACCGGGGGTTGGTTTCATCCAGCAGCAGCAGGTCCAGCGCCGGCGCCAATTCCGGCCGTGCCTGATAGCGCGACCGATAGGTCATTCGGCTGTCGGCCTGGATCAGCAGCACATCCAGCAGCGCTGGCCCCGGGGCAGCGTTCAGACCGAGCGCCTGGCGCCACAAGCGCACCAACTTCAGCCCCCTCTCCAGACGGCGACCAATCACCAGGAACTGCCATTCCAAGGTGTGGGTCATGTTCTCGGCAACGGCCCCGCTGATCTCTGACAGGGTGCCAATGATTCGGTCCACCGCGCCCAGCGCATCCTCCCGGGGCAAGCCATCCGGGACGGACTCCACCGTCGGGTCGCCAGCCCGGCGTCGGGTGGTGTCCAGGTCCAGCAGGGACCGCCACATGTCGGGGGAGAGATGCTCCCGCGCCCGCTCGGCATTATAGATCAAGGCGGAGATGCTGGCCTGCACGCCCTGGTTCAGGGACGGGTCGAAGATGACCGTGTCCAGCATGGCCATCAGGTCTTCGCCATCCTGGATTCGCCAACTGGTGGTTTCCAGGCCGATGTCATCGTCACTGGCCAGGATGCCGAACAAGCGGGGGGCGAAGTCGCTGCGCAGGCCCCCTTCCGTGGTGTCCACCGCCCGGCTGGCCACGGCGCGAACCAGCCGCAGCGCCGCCTCCACCCGCTCCAGATACCGGCCCAGCCAGTAAAAGGTTTCGGCAACCCGGCTGGTGACCCGGCCCACGCTGCGCCGAATGGGATTCGGCCGTCGCACCGGATTGCCGACTCTCGGCTCCTCCTCCGGCTTGGCGCCCACAATCCACAGGTCGCGCAGGGTCGGCGCGCGGACCGGGCCCAGCGGGTCCTGTTCAAGGGCCGTGTCCAGAAGCACGAGCCCGCCGGGAAGCACCTGAAAGCCGGCTGGTCCGCGGGCCAGGAAGCAGCGCATCCGGAACGGACGGCCATACAGGCCTTCGCCGCCTGTGGCGCCCCGGGGCTGAGGGATAGCGGCGCTGACGCTTGGCCCCCGCTCCTCCAGGCCGGGGCGGGGCTGATCCGAGGGCCAGGACCACGGCGCCAAGTCCAGCGGCAAGCGCGTGGGGTCAACGCCATCGGCATGCCGGGTCGGCCCCCCGGTGGGCGGGGTCCATGCCACAGGAAGCGATGGCAGTTTCAGATCCTCTTGGATCAGCGCCCGGGCCGCCGCGGGCAAAACGCTATAAAGCGCAGGACCAGTCAGCGCCGCCGATCCGATGGCGTTGAACAGCCGCACGGATCCAGAGCGTACCGATTGCAGCAGCCCCGGCACGCCATCCAGGCTGTCGGGGTCCAATTCCAGCGGATCACAGCGTCGGTCCGGGATGAAGCGGATCAGCCCGTCCAGCGGGTGCAACCCCTCGATGGTGCGCAGATAGACCCGGGCATCCCGGACCGTCAGATCCTCCCCGTGGATCAGCGGCACCCCAAGATAGTGGGCCAGATAGCGCGCCTCGAAATTGCTCTGCCCCTCCAATTCGGGGGCAGCCAGCAGCCCCAGGGTGGCGGACTCCTTGCTGAGACTTCCCAGCATGTGGTCCTTGAGATTCTGAAAGAACGCGGCCACCCGCCGCACATGGTAGAGGTCCATCAGCAGGGGCAGGGTGCGCGCCATGATCAGGCGGTTTTCCAGACAATAGCTGAGGCCTTGGGGCACATCGGTATGGTCGGCCACCACCTGCCAGCCGTCCCGCTGACAGTGAATCAAGTCCACAGACATCATCCACAGCCAGCCGGCGCCGCGCCGTTGGGTACCGGTGGCCGCCGGCAGAAAGTGGGGGTTGTGGCTGAGAATTTCCGGCGGGATCACCCCCTGGCGGATCAGCTTTCGCTCCCCATGCAGGTCCGCCAGCATCAGGTCCAGGGCGCGGGCGCGCTGGATCAACCCTGCTTCCAGCACGCTCCAGTCCGCCTGCCCCATAAGGTAGGGGCGGCTGTCCACGGTCCAGGGGCGGGTGCCGGCATCGCCCTCATCCAGGCTGAGCACGGTGAAGCCGTTCTCCTGGAGCATCCGTCTGGCAATGGCCTCATGGCGCTGGCGATGGCCATCGCCCAACTGATCCAGGACCCCTTCCAGGCGCGACAGAGCCCCCGGTCCCTGCGGACTGGAGGCGGTCTGGCGGGGGTCGGCGGGGCGGGGTGCGGTCATGCAGCAACCTGGGAGTGAGCAGCGACGATCCGGCACCATGAGGGGCCCACCACCCCACCGCAAGCCTGCCGCGCGGCAGGCGCGCGGATAGTGGCGGACTGCCACCCCAGGGCATCAACCAGCCCAGATTAGCGCCGCTTCAGCGCCACGGCTCACAGCACCGCTGCCCAGGGTGCCGCCCCACTGTGTGCCGCTGCCCAAACGGCCTCTCCATTGCCGATCAGATCAAGCCAACCCGATGCCGGCGCATGTCCATGGTGTGGGGGAATTCCGCAGACAGTCGGCCAGGGATCAGCGACAGGGTGCCCGGTGGCACCCATCCCCGCTCAAACCGGGAAAGGCGCCGGCTCTCCGCCTCAAAGGCGTTGACCGGGAAGGTTTCGTAGCTGCGCCCGCCGGGATGGGCGACGCCATAGCGGCATCCGGTCAGGGCCACCCCTTGTTCCAGGTCCACCACGCTGATGCCCAACGGCGCGTCGGGGGGCAGCGAGGGGTGCAGGGAACTGGCCGGCTGCCACGCCCGATAGCGCAGGCCCACCAGGGCACAATCCTCCGCCACCCGGATCAACGGCACGGTGATCCCGTTGACGGCCACGCCGATCTGCTGGTCCAGGCGGGAGAGATCCCCCGTCAACTTGATCTGAAGGCGCTCGACAGAGCTGTCCACATAGCGTGCGGTACCGCCGCCTGCCATGCCTTCCTCCCCCAGGACCGGCCAAGGCTCCAGCGCGGAGCGCAATTCCAGTGTCAGATCGCCATGGCGGACGTCCCCGATCAGCGGGAACCGGAACTCCTGATGGGGATGGAACCAACGGGGATCCACGGGAATACCCGCGGCCGCCAGATCATTCAGGACCTGCGTGAAGTCCTGCCAGACGAAGTGCGGCAGCATGAACTTGTCGTGCAGGGCGGTGCCCCAGCGCACCGGCTCCTGCACAAAGGGACGCGACCAGAACTCACTGATCAGGCCCCGCAGCAGCAGCGCTTGCGCCAGGGCCATCTGGCTGTGGGGGGGCATCTCAAAGGCACGGAACTCCACCAAGCCCAGCCGGCCGGTGGGGCTGTCAGGGCTGTAGAGTTTGTCGATGCAGATCTCCGCCCGGTGGGTGTTGCCGGTGACGTCAGTCAACAGGTTGCGGTAGATCCGGTCCACCATCCAGGGCGGGCACTCCGCGCCGCTGGCGGCGAAGGGATCGGGCACCTGGCGGTTGGCGATCTCCAACTCATAGAGCGAGTCCATCCGGGCTTCGTCCAACCGGGGGCTCTGGCTGGTGGGGCCAATGAACATGCCGCTGAAGAGGTAGCTGAGCGAGGGGTGGGCCTGCCAATAGCTGATCAGGCTGCGCAACAGGTCGGGCCGGCGCAGGAAGGGACTGTCCGGCGGGGTCGCGCCACCCACGACGATGTGGTTGCCACCGCCGGTGCCGCTGTGCTTGCCGTCGATCATGAACTTCTCAGCCGACAAGCGCGCCTGATAGGCCTCGTCATAGAGGACTTGGGTGACGTTGACCTGCTCACGCCAACTGTGGGTTGGCTGAATATTGACCTCAATCACGCCCGGGTCTGGCGTGACCTTGAGCAGCTGCAACTGGCCCGTGTTGGGCGGGGAATACCCCTCCAGGTGGACGGGCAGCCCCATGTCACGGGCCGCGGCCTCCACCACGGCCAGCACCTCCAGATAATCTTCCAGGAAGTTCACCGGCGGCATGAACACACACATATGCCCGTCCCGCACTTCCACTGTCATGGCTGTGCGTACCGTGCGCCCGGCCCCCGGGGTCAGGGGATCATCGAAGCGGTACGGTTGCTCGCTGGTGGCCTCCTGCACCCGTCGGAACAATTGCTCGCGGGGGGGCAGAGGGCGGGTATCGATGAACGGGTCTGGGAAACCGATGATGGGGTAGCTCACCGCCGGCACCCAGGGCAGTGCCTGCAAGGGCAGGCGCAGGCCGGAGGGGCTGTCCCCTGGCATCAGGTAAAGGCGTCCGGCGCGGGTTTGCCACATCTCACTGACCCACCGGGGGCCCGCCCTGCCCTGCCAGCGCTGCACCGGCAGAATGAAGGCCGCCGGGGTATCCAGCCCGCGGGCGAACACCCGCGCCAGCCGCGCCCGCTCCTCCGGGTCTTCCACCCGGCTGTCCAGCGGGTCGTCATTGGGCGGCAGGAACATCTCCCGGTTGAGGTAGTGATAGGCTGCCTCATACGCGGGCTGGACATGGGCTGGGTCGATGCCCAGGCCCAGGCTGACCTTTTCCGTGAACCGCCGCGCGGTATCAGTATCCGGGTTCACCGGGGCATTTTCGGCGGCGATCAGGTCCGGGTTGTCCCACACCGGTTCCTGATCCTTGCGCCAGAACAGGCTGAACGCCCAGCGCGGCAGGCTCTCGCCGGGATACCACTTGCCTTGGCCATAGTGCAGCATGCCTGACGGGGCAAAGCGTTGGCGCAATCGGCGGATCAGCACGTCAGACAGACCGCGCTTGGCGGGACCAACGGCATCGTTCATCCACTCCATGCCTTGGCGGTCATCGGCGGAGACGAAGGTTGGCTCTCCGCCCACGGTCAGGCGGACATCCTGTTTGGTGAGCCGCCGGTCGATCTCGTCCCCCAGTTTCAGGATCCCTGCCCATTGGCTATCGGTATAGGGTTTGGTGACGCGGGGGATTTCATGGATGCGCTTGACATCCATTTCGAAGCTGAACTCCACCTCGCACTCGTCCACCGCGCCGGTGATCGGGGCGGCGTCCAGGGGTTCGGGCGTCGCGGCCAGGGGAATGTGGCCCTCGCCAGCGAACAGGCCGGAGGTGGGGTCCAGACCCACCCAGCCAGCGCCGGGCAGATAGACCTCGCACCAAGCGTGCAGATCGGTGAAGTCCACTTCCGTACCGCTGGGGCCATCCAGCGCTTTCTGATCGGCCTTCAACTGGATCAGGTAGCCGCTGCAAAAACGCGCCGCGAGGCCCATGTGGCGCAGAATGTTAACCAGCAGCCAGCCGCTGTCGCGGCAACTGCCCCGGGCCTTTTCCAGGGTTTCCTCGGGCGTTTGCACCCCCGGTTCCATGCGGATCAGATAGTCGATGTCCTTTTGCAGCCGGGCGTTGATCTCAAACAGGAAGGGGACCGTGTGCTCAGCCTGTTTTGGGATGGCTTCCATCCATTTGGTCACCAAAGGCCCGGCCGGTTCAGCCCGCAGATAAGGGGCAAGCTGCGCCTTCAGGCGCGGGGTATAGGTGAACGGCCACCGCTCTGCCTCTGGTTCCAGAAAGAAGTCGAAGGGATTGATCACGGCCATGTCGGCCACGAGGCTGACATCCACCTGGAAATGCTTGGTGCGCTCCGGCACCATGACGCGGCCCAGAAAATTGGCGTAGGCATCCTGTTGCCAGTTGAGGAAATGATCCTTCGGCTGCACTTGGATGCCGTAGCTCAGGATGCGCGTGCGGCAATGGGGGGCCGGGCGCAGACGGACAATCTGCGGAGCCATGGAGACCAGCCGATCATAGGCATAGGCAGTGGAATGGGTCAGATGGACATGGATGCTCACGTCAGCGCTCCGCGGGGTGGGGGCTCAGTCACTTGGGGGAAAGCGGCGGGAAGGCGGGGTCACAGCCGGCGACACAGGCGTTCATGCCTGTTGAGTTTGACTGGCGCTCACCTCGCCATATTGGAAGCAGACCGTGGCCAAGGCGTTGTGCACCTTGATCAGGTCTTTCTGGATACCGTCCAGGAACTCGTGCAGTCCGAAATTCACCGTCTCTTCGATATCCGCCTTTTGGATAATAACCATCAGTGTATCCAACGTCTCGTGAACGTCGGCCGGCAAGGAAAGACCCGTCTGGCGCCGCAGATCCTCGACGGTGGCATTGAGGATCAAGATGCAATGGCCGACCGAGCGGGGAAACTCCAGATCAAACAATAGGAACCGCCCGACGGAGCGGGCATCCTTGACCCCCTGCACCCGGCGTTGGAACGCGTGATAGGCGCCCAAGGAGCGCAACAGATTGGACCACTGGTTATGGTCGAAGTCCGTGTCCACATCGGCCAAGGAGGGCAGCAGGATGTGATACTTGGTATCCAGGATGCGGGTGGTCTGGTCGCAGCGCTCAATTTGGCGGCCCAGTTGATAGAAGCTCCAGGCGGCATCGCGAATCAGTGTGCCTTCCAGCACCCCCGTATGGGTCTGCACCTGCCCCTGGATTTGGCTGCACAGGGTCGGCAGATGAAGCGGGCGCAAGTCGTCGGGTCCCAACGTCCGCATCCAGTTGTTCATGCGGTTGACTTGGTTCCAAACCTCCGTCGAGAGCCGCGCGCGCAGGATCCGGGCGTTCTCCCGTGCGGTTTTCAGGCAGGAGATGACCGAGCCGGGGTTGCGCTCATCCAGCAGGGAGAAATGGGTGATGCGCTCGGCCGTACGCTGAAGCCCACGGTCATCAAAGGCCTTCAGCCACGCATAGAGTTGCAGGATGGAGACCCAGTTGTGGCGGCCTTCAATCTCCCGCGCCAGAACGGTGTGGATGTCCACCACCCGTGCCAGCCCCTCAATGCGCTCCATGTAGCGCGCGAACCAGTACATGGCCTCCGCATGGCGGATCAGCAGGCCGGTGTTGCTCATGGGCTTGCTCCCAACAAAGCGGCATCGCCGTCCAGGTCATCGCTGGCCAGGACCCAGGTGTCCTTGGTGCCACCGCCCTGGCTGGAGTTCACCACCATGCTGCCCCGTGGCAGGGCAACCCGCGTCAAGCCGCCCGGCAGGACCCAGGTGTCTTTGCCGGTGACGATAAACGGGCGCAGATCCACCCGCCGCGGTTCCAGCGCCCCCTCGATCAGCGTGGGGCTCACCGACAAGCTGATCATGGGCTGGCTGACGAAATTGGCCGGGTCCGCCAGCAGTTGGGCGCGGGCGGCATCCAGTTCGGCCTTGCTGGCCAGCGGGCCAATGCAGATGCCATACCCCCCACTGCCCCCCACCGGCTTGGTGACCAGTTGGTCCAGGTGGTCCAGGGTATAGCGCAGGTCCTCCTCCTCACGGCAGATGCGGGTGGGGACGTTGTGCAGGATTGGCTCCTCATCCAGGAAGTAGCGGATCAGGCGCGGCACATAGGCATAGGTTGCCTTGTCGTCTGCAATCCCGGTTCCGACGGCGTTGGCAATGGTGACCTTTCCCTTGGCGAAGGCCCGCATCAGGCCGGGCACGCCCAGCGCGCTGTCGGCGCGGAAGGTCTCCGGATCCAGGAAGTCATCGTCTATTCGGCGATAGATCACGTGGACGGGGACATCGCCGCCCAGGGTGCGCATATACACTTGGTCATTGCGATCTACATAAAGATCGCGGCCCTCCACCAACTGCACCCCCATCTCCGTGGCCAGGAAGATGTGCTCGAAATAGGCAGAGTTGAAGATACCGGGGCTGAGCAGCACCACAGTGGGGTCGTCGACGCCTTCCGGCGCCACGGTGCTCATGGCCTCGGCAAGCCGCTCCCCATAGGCGGCCACTGGGCGCACCGGCAGCCCGTGCAGCAGGTCAGGGAACTCCCGCAGCAGGAAATAGCGATTGTTGACGACATAGCTGACGCCGGAGGGCGTGCGGCAGTTATCCTCCAGCACATAGAAGGTGCCGTCGGCATCCCGCACGATGTCGATCCCACCGATGTGAACATAGGTGCCGTGGCGCACGGGGAGGTCCTGCATCACGGGCTGGAAGCAGGGATTCCCCACCACCAAATCCTCGGGAATGATCCCATCGGCAACGCACCGCCGGGCGCCATAACAATCACCAATGAACAGGTTCAGGGCCTTAATGCGCTGACGCACCCCCGCTTCGATGATCTGCCAGTCTGACTGGGTTATCAGGCGCGGAATCGGGTCCAGGGGCAGCACACGGTCAATCAGGTCCCGGTCGGTATAGACGGTGAAAGTCACCCCGCGTTCGTACATCAGCTTGTCCAGGTCCCGCGCGCGGGCGGCAAACTTGGTCATGTCGATGGTGTTCAACCGCTCCAGGATGGTGTCCCGGATGGGGGACGGTGGCGCGCTTGTCAGTTCACAATACAGATCCGGGGCGCTGTATCCTGACAGGGAGGCCTGGCCGGTGGGCGACGTCATGGCGGGAGTTCCTGGGCGCGGGCGGACGGTCATCCATCATGTTTGTAATTTAGTTTCACGAAGTTGGGTCTGACCAGTCCTAATTTTGTCAGTCAGGGCAGGTGAATGTCCCGAATCCGGCTGAAGGCAGCGCTGCGATCCGGTTGGTGGTACAGGCAAACCCGATCCAGGGGGAGCGCCGGTGCCCCGGCCTGTTGAAAGCTCTGGCGCAGGGCTTCCGTTAGGCGCAGGCGCTCGGCATCGTCCGGGATCGGTCCGGCCAGCGTCATGTGAAACCGGAACTCCTCCAGCACATAAGGGTAGCCCCAGCGCTGCAACAACTGCGCCTGTACAGGGGTAAGCCCTGCCTGTTGACGCCGGTCCAGGTCCTGGGGGCTCAGCGGGGCCTGACAGGGCTCCGTCGCCTGGAGCAGTCGGGCCTGCAAGGCGGTGAGCGCTGAGCCATCCCCAGCCAGCACCAGGGCCGCCCATGGCCCCAGGTTCCCCACCTGCAAGGGCAGGGTCAGGGGCGGCTGGCCGACCAGGGCGGCTTCGGTGCGGGCGATCAGCTCGCCCACGGGGGTGCGCAGCGTGAACGGGGCGCGGAACGTGGCGTGAAAGCCGTAGTGGCGGGCAGAGGCGGTGAGTTCCGTGATCCGGGCCGCGGACAGGCCGGGGACGGGAGGCTGCGGCAGAGCCTCCCCGGTGGCCGCATCCCGGCCCACCCAGCGGCATCCCCAGGCCCACAGGGGATGGTCGGTTCCGGGGGCCAAATAGAGGGCGTATCGCGCGGTCATGACGGGCCCTGCGCGGCTGTCTGGGGCAGCGCGCTCATGGGCTCGACGGCAACGGCCCGGTCCACAACTTCGTCATGGACCCGCGGATCATGGCTGATCAACAGGATGGCGGCACCGGCGCTTCGCCAGGCGTCGATCTGAGCCAAAACAGGCTCGGCGTGGGCGCGGTCCAGACTGGCCGTCGGCTCATCCAGCAGCAGCAGGGGACGGGAGGCCACCAGCCCCCGCGCCAGATTAACCCGCTGTTGCTCCCCTCCGCTGAAGCTGGCCGGCGGCAGAGGCCATAGGGCTTCGGGCACCCGCAGCCGCGTCAGCAACGCCCGGGCCGCCTCCTGGGCCTGGTCCGGCGGCCAGCCGTCCGCAACCAGTGGCTCCGCCACCAGGGTCAGGGTGGGAATGCGGGGGATCACCCGCAGGAACTGGCTGACAACCGCCATGGCATGGCGCCGCACTGCCACCAGTTGGCGATCGCTCAGCTGGTCCAGGGCCGCGCTCATGCCAGCGAATGAAAGGCGGATGCTGCCGGCGTCGATGCGGTAGCCGCCGGCGCAACAGCGCAGAACCGTTGACTTGCCGGCCCCCGTGGGACCGGTCAGCGCCACCACTTCCCCTGGGTGAACCTCAAAGCTCAACCCCTCCACCACCGTCAGGACGGTGGCCCCATGCAGGTGCAGGGTGAAGCGCTTGGTCAGGTCCTGAACGGTCAGCATGGTGTCGGATCCTTCACATCCGCACGATGCTGGAGACCAGCAACTGTGTGTAGGGATGCTGCGGATCATCCAGCACCTGATCGGTGATCCCCCGTTCCACCACCCGGCCCCCGCGCATCACCAGCAGCCGGTCCGCCAGGGTCCGGGCGATGCCCAGATCATGGGTCACCAGGATCACCGACAACTGAAGCTCCCGCACCAACCGCCGGATCAGGTCCACAAGCCTGGCCTGGACGCTGACATCCAGCCCCGTGGTGGGTTCGTCCAGCAAAACAAGGCGGGGATGAGGGGCCAGCACACGCGCCAACTGAACCCGCTGCCGCATCCCCCCGCTGAATGTCACCGGCGGATCATCCAACCGCGCGATATCCACTTCCACCCGTTCCAGCCAGTCCAGGGCCGTGGCGCGCGCCTGGCCGTAGTGACGCAATCCCAGGGCCAGCAGGGGCTCCACGATGTTGCCCCCAGCCGACAGATGCAGCCGCAGGCCAGCCTCGGCGCGCTGATGAACCAGCCCTATGGACCGGTCCTTTAGGGCGCGGCGCTGGGCCTCCGGCAGCCGGGCGATATCCACCTGCACCCCGTCATCGGCAACCTGCAGCCAGATGTGCCCGGCGCTGGGAACCTCCAACCCGGCAACGGCCCGCAGAAAGGTGGACTTGCCGGAGCCACTTTCCCCCACGATGCCCACCACCTCCCCGGGCCAAAGGGACAGATCCACAGCCTCGCAGCCGGTGATCGTCCCATAGCGCACCGTCACCCGCCGACAGGCCAGCAGCGGCGTCTGATCCCCGCCCAAGGCGCGGCTCAGGGCGGCGGGGGGCGTCCACGGCGCGGTCATGGGGCGGGCGGCATCATGGGCCATGGCCAGCCTTCTGGCGCTGGCGCTGACAAAAGTCGGTATCGGAGCAAACGAACATCCGGCCGCCAACATCGTCCACCACCACCTCATCCAGATAGGTCCCGGTGACGCCGCACAGCGCGCAGGGCTGATCGGGCATCGACACGCGGAAGGGATGATCCTCAAACCCCAGGGGGGTCACACGGGTATAGGGTGGGATGGCATAGATCCGTTGTTCCCGCCCGGCGCCGAACAATTGCAGGGCTGGCAAGCCAGACAGGCGGGGGGTGTCGAACTTTGGAATGGGGCTGGGGGAGGCGATGTAGCGCCCAGCCACTTCCACCGGATAATCATAACTGGTGGCGATATGGCCATAGCGGGCGATGTCTTCGTACAGGCGCACATGCATGGCGCCATATTCGGCGTAGGCATGGCGTTTGATGGTTTCGGCCGTGCGCGGCTCCAGCCAGCGCAAGGGTTCCGGGATCGGCACCTGATAGACCATGATCTGGCCTTCACTCAGGGGCGCTTCCGGCAACCGGTGGCGGGTCTGGATGACAGTGGCACGGGCGGTTTCCGTGGTGGTCTCCACCCCGCAGACCTTGGCAAAAAACCGTCGGATGGAGACGGCATTTGTGGTGTCATCCGCCCCCTGATCGATCACCTTCAGCCGGTCGTCAGGGCCCAAAATGCTGGCCGTGATCTGGATGCCGCCCGTGCCCCAGCCTTGGGCGATGGGCAGGTCGCGACTGGCAAAGGGCACTTGATGGCCAGGGATGGCGACGGCCTTCAACAGCGCGCGGCGCACCTTGCGCTTGGACTGATCATCCAGATACCCAAAACTATAGGCGCTGCCGGCGGGGTCCAGCAGGGGCTCACGCCCGCTCAAGCCTCCGCCTCGGCTGTCTGAGGGGCCGGGTCCCCGGCCTCGGCGTCCTTGTTCTCGGCCCACAGGCGGCGCATCAGGCGCAGCATCTCCAACTCGCTTTGAAAATCGACATAGTGGGGCAACTTCAGGTGTTGCAGGAACCCGCTGGCTTCCACGCCATCGCAATGGCTCAGGACGAACTCCTGATCGGCCACCGGCGGCAGGGGCTTGCTCTCCCCCTGGGGTGCACCGGAGGCGTCCTGAAGGGCTGCGGCGCCCGCCAGGGCACGATCAATCAGGCTGATGGCCATGGCCTTGCGTTCGTTATGGCCGGGCAGCAAGGCGTAGCCTTCGGTGAAATGGGGGCCGGTGGCCGCTGCCGTGTCGCCGGGGTCGGTGAAGCCGGTCACCATCCGGCATTCGGTGATCATCACCTCCCCCAGGTCCAGCACCAAGTCAGGGTCGCCTTGGGGATCAGGGCGCAGGTGCAGCGGCGCGAACCCCATCCGCAGGTCGCCGACAAACGGGTGAGTGTGGCCCCATCCCCGCTGGGACGAGTAGGCCAGCGCCACCAGCATGCCTTCGTCGCCACAGGCCAAGCGCTGCTGCCACTGGGCGCGGCTGTAAGGCAGGGTTGGCGGATCGCGGGTGATATCCGGTGCCGGCGCTGGATCGCCCTGCTCGGCTGCGGCCCCCGGCAGCAAACCTTCACGCACCAGGGCCTCCAAGGCACTGGGCACAGGGCGAACCCCTGGCTGCGCGTCAGCTTTCGGTCCTGTTTCCGGCTCCGCAAGGGCGCTTGCCCCCGCGGCAAGGTCCGGGGCCTGCGGCACGCCGCCATCGGCCTCCACAGCCAGGGAGAAATCCAGCAAGCGATGCACATAATCCGGCGTCGGCCCCAGGATCTGGCCCCCCGGCACATCCTTGAAAATCGCACTGATCCGGCGCTGCAAGCGCATCTGGCTGGGATCGACGGGATCCACCTGGGCCCCTTCCAGTCGGGGCAAGGTGGTGCGATAGGCGCGCAGCAAAAAGGCGGCCTCAGTCAGATCACCGCGGGCCTGCTTCAACGCCAGCGCCGCCAGGGCCGGATTGGCTAGGCCGCCTTCAGCCATCACCCGGTCCACGGCCACGCTCATTTGCTCGGTCACCTGGTCCAGGGCCAGCACAGGCACAGCCGTGTCCCCGCGGCGTCGCCGGGCCACCAGGGCCTCGGCCGCGGAGATTGCTGTCTCACCGCCTTTGACCGCCACATACACGCGCGCAGTCCCTCGCCAGGCTGACCATCCACTCGCCCGCGGTTCTGACCCAAGAGCCCATCGCTGACAAGGCCTGATTACCGCCTACAGCAGGAGGCGCCGATCAGTGCGCGTTGCGCCGGCTGTCGCGCCCTGGAGCGTAAGACACAGGAGGGGCAACGCCGCGGAGGGGATCATCCAAGCGACCACCAAGAAACACCAGCGCAGGCGCCGAATCCAAATCGGTGTCCACTGCTGTCGTGCAAAAACCGAGTTGCTGTGTGGCCCTGGCGTATGTCTGAGCCACACCCTGCCGCTTTGTGGCTGCGGGTCAGACGGCGCGGGAATGGCGTGCCGTGCTCTCCGCCAGACGGGTGTCAAAGGCCGCAGCCACCACCCGCATCAGGGGCCGTGCGGCCTCCGGAATCGTGACCCGATGGCCTTCCACCTGCACCAAGCCATCGGCCTGCAGACTGTCCAAGCCGGTGGCGGCGGCCAACACCGCCGCGCCGCTGGCGCCATGGCGCCGGGCCACAGCCTCCAGGTCCACGCTCAGGTCGCAGAGCAAACGCTCAATCACATCCCGTTGCAGGCGATCTTGTGCCGTCAACCCAATGCCGCGCACGATGGGCAGGCGCCCCGCCATCAGGGCCTTGCGCCATTCCTTCTCCTCGGCGGTGTTCTGGGCGTAGCCCGCCAGATGGCTGGAGATGGAGGAGACCCCAAGCCCCACCAGCGCCTGGGCGGCGTCGTCAGTGTAGCCCTGGAAGTTTCGGGCCAAGCGCCCCTGGCGCAGGGCGATGGCCATGGGCTGGCCGGCCTCGCGCGTGGCGATCGGCTTTTGCGAGCAGACCCGAGTGCGC
>CAZCBM010000042.1:0-2654 GCA_964496805.1 uncultured Rhodospirillales bacterium
GCGCCCGCGCCACCTCCAGCGTCGACGTGACGGTGTGCGGTGTCAACGAACCGCCGAAGGCCGAGGATGATTGCTACGATGTCACCCACGAAGCCTTCACCGGTGATGTGTCCACCAACGACAGCGATCCGGATGGGGATGACCTGACCTTCGTCCAGACCAGCCAGGCCGAGAACGGCACGGTGACCTTCAACGCTGACGGCACCTTCACCTATCAGGCCAATGATGGCTTCAGCGGCATCGACACGTTCACCTACAAGGTGATCGACGAGCATGGCCTTGAAGACGAAGCCAGCGTGGTCCTGAAAGTTGAAGGCAAGCCGGACGACCAGGCCCCGATCCTGCACGACGAGCACTATGGGATCAAAGGCACCAGCATCGTTGGCGGCGACGTCAGTGAGAATGATGTCGATCCCGAAGGCGGCGCGTTGACCTACACCCTGATTGAAGGGCCGGAGGCAGGGGTTCTTACCTTCAACGCTGATGGGACCTTCTTCTACAACGGTCAGACGGCAGGCGGCGGCACCTACGACTTCACCTATGAAGCCACGGATGCTGCTGGCAACACGGCTCAGGCCACGGCCACCATCGTGTTGTTCGGCAAGCCGGTCATCAACTATGCCCCCGCGGCCTTCGATCTGCTGATCGAGGCTACCGGCACCGCCCCGATCCAGGGCCAGCTGGATGCCGTTGACCGCGACGGTGACTTGCTGACCTTCACCCTGCTGGACGGTCCGGAGAGCGGAACGGTCACGGTGGCGGAGGATGGCAGCTTCACCTATCAGGCCCAGGATGGGTTTGACGGGCTGGACCGGTTCACCTTCGAGGTCACCGACGAGAAGGGCGCCAGCGACGAGGCCGAGGTGTTCATCAAGGTGGACGGTGAGGGTGCCCACACCCTGGCCGCCGAGCCTGCCCTGGACGCGGTTGAGCCGATGCTCTTCACCCTGGACGATCAGGACCAGGCGATGGTGCTGGACGGCTTGCTGGCCTAACACCGCTTAAATGGTTAAGCGCGGGACAGCCGCTCCGGGTTTCCGGGGCGGCTGTTTCCATGGCGGCTTAGCGAAAAGGTCATGAAATCAGCAGGATCGGGAAAATTTTTGGAGTTTCGTCTGATTCCCGCTTGACCTTAAGAAAGGTTAACGATCTATTAACGGCACCAGTGGAAGGCCCGCGTCTGGAATGGGCGTGGAGGCCTCCACGTTCAGCCGTGAGCGGGGTCCTGGGGGGACCCGGGAAACCACTTCGAGAAACGGGGTTGAGTGATGAACAGCTACAGCAAGTCCATGGGCATGAACCTGCCGCCGGTGGCGGAAGACGACGCGTTTCGTCTGCCGGAGATCCAGACCTTCTTCGGTTCTGTCTCCCAAAATGATAGCGATCCGGATGGCGATGAGCTGAGCTACAGCGTGCTGGAGCAGCCCACGGGGGGCACGGTGGTGTTCACCTCCCCGGGTGTGTTCAAATTCGTCCCGGATGACGGGGCCACTGGCCCGTTCAGCTTCACCTACCAGGTGGATGATGGCAAGGGGGGCACCGATACGGCGGTGGTCACCATTGAACAGGGAGCAAAGAACGAAGCCCCTGATGCCCAGGACGACGAGTTCTGCGTTGTCGAAGGCGAGTACATCCACGGCGACGTGTCCCTGAACGACACCGATCGCGAGGGTGATCACCTCTGCTATAGCCTGAAGGAAGGCCCTGAGAAGGGTAAGCTGTACTTCACGGAAAGCGGCACCTTCATTTACATTGCCGAACATGGCTTTGATGGTGAGATCACCTTCACCTATACGGTGGAGGATGAGTGCGGGAACACCGATTGCGCCACCGTCACCATTGAGATCAAGCCAAAGAACAAGCCGCCTGAGCCGCAGAAAGATGTGGTCTGCGTTGATGAGGATGGCTTCATCGACATCGATGTTCTGGCCAATGACACTGATCCCAATGGCGACCAGCTGACCATTGTCGACGTGGAACAGCCGGCCAACGGAACGGCTGAAATCTTGATCGTGGACGGTAAGCAGATCATTCGCTTCACGCCGGACGCCAACTTCAATGGCACGGTTCCGGATTTCACGTACACCGTCAGCGATGGTGAGTTTACGGCTGAGGCATCCATCTGCGTGGAAGTTAAGCCGAAGAACGACCCGCCGGAGCCTGAAAAAGACACCGTCTGGGCCTGCGAAGACGAAGAGATCCTGATCGACGTCCTGGCCAATGATGTGGACATCGACGGCGACCAACTGACCATCGTCAGCGTTGAAACGCCGGCAACGGGGACTGCCGAGATCGTCGAGGTGGATGGCAGGCAGTTCATCAAATACACCCCGGCGGCCAACTTCAACGGCACCGTGCCGGACTTCAGCTACACCGTGAGCGATGGCACCGAGACCGCCACCGCCAAGATCTGCATCGAGGTTGAGCCGAAGAACGACCCGCCCGAGCCGAAGAAGGACGTGGTTGCGGCCTGCGAAGACGAAGAGATTCTGATCGACGTCCTGGCCAATGATGTAGACATCGACGGCGACCAACTGACCATCGTCAGCGTTGAAACGCCGGCGACGGGGACGGCAGAGATCGTGGAGGTGGATGGCAAGCAGTTCATCAAATACACCCCGGCGGCCAACTTCAACGGCACCGTGCCGGACTTC
>CAZCBM010000042.1:2754-3975 GCA_964496805.1 uncultured Rhodospirillales bacterium
CCGTGAGCGATGGCACCGAGACCGCCACCGCCAAGATCTGCATCGAGGTTGAGCCCAAGAACGACAAGCCGGATGCAGTTCCGGACATGTTCATGGTGATGGAAGGCGATTGCTGCTTTGAGGGCGATGTCTCCATCAACGATTTTGACGTGGACGGCGATGCCCTGACGTTCCGCCTGGGGACGCCGCCTGAAATCGGCACGCTGGTGTTCAACGAAGATGGCACCTTTACCTACGAAGCCGATCCTGACTTCTTCGGCAACGTGACCTTCACCTACTTCGCCAGCGATGGCCAGGAGGAGTGCGAAGCCACGGCCACCCTGAAGATCAAGCCGGTGAATGATAAGCCGAAAGCACAGGATGACGAGGCCACCACTTGCACGGGCATGGCTGTGACCATCGACGTATTGGCCAATGACAGCGATGTGGATGGCGATGCGCTGACCATCACCATGGCTGGCGACGATACGCTGCCGCTGTTCGGTACGGTGGAGATCATCGACAATCAGGTGGTCTACACCCCCGCGGATGGCTTCGTCGGTGTGGACACCTTCACCTACACCATCACGGACGGTAATGGCGGCACGGCCACCGGCATCGTGAAAGTGATGGTCAAGGCAAACACGCCCCCAGTGGCCGAGGATGACAGTGTCACCACTCAGCAGGGGCAGGCTGTCACCATCGATTTCTTGGCCAATGACAGTGATGCCGATGGCGATACCCTGACCTTCGTGACCCGCACGGCACCGCCAAATGGTTCCGTCCAACTGGTGGATGGGAAGTTTGTCTACACCCCTGCCGATGGCTTCGTGGGCACGGACAGCTTCACCTATGTGATCAGCGACGGGAAGAAGACGGCTGACGCCAAGGTGACCATCGTGGTGGAAGGCCCGCAGAACACGCCGCCGGTGGCCAATGACGACACCGCCACCACGACGCTGAACACGCCGGTGACCATCAATGTTCTGGCCAATGACACCGACGCTGACGGTGACACGCTGACCATCACCACCAACACGCCCTCTCAGGATGGCACGGTGGAATTGGTGAATGGCCAGTTCGTCTTCACCCCGGCGGATGGGTTCGTGGGCACCACCACCTTCACCTATGCCATCAGCGACGGCAACGGCGGCACCGACGAGGCCACCATCACCATCGTGGTGGAAGGCCCGCAGAACACGCCGCCGGTGGCCAATGACGACACCGCCACCACGACGCTGA
>CAZCBM010000042.1:4075-16657 GCA_964496805.1 uncultured Rhodospirillales bacterium
GACGGCAACGGCGGCACCGACGAGGCCACCGTCACCATCGTGGTGGAGGGCCCGCCGCCGCCCAAGCTGTGCGAAGACACTGAAGGACCGGTGCTGGTTACCGGCACCAGCGTGGACCTGGGGTGTGCCGCCAATCGCAACAGCCCCATGGTGGTGGGCGGACAGGTACGCTTCGACGACGTGTTCACCGAAAGCCAGAACATCCAGATCCGGCTGACCGCCGGTCCCTCCACCGGTACGCTGATGCTCAACGGGGCCGTTCTGGCCGCCGGGGATGTCATCAGCCAGATGGATCTGGACGAAGGCCGGGTGCGCTTTGTCCCCGCCGATGACGACAGCACCAGCAGCAGCTTCACCGTGGTGGGCATCGACGAGGCGGGCAACGAGAGTGACCCTGCCGAGATCACCCTGACCTTCTCCCGCCTGGAGACAGAAGTCACCAAGCGGGGCACCAACGACGCCGACAACATCTTCGGTGACGAAGGCGTCAACGACCTCATCATCCTGCGCGGCGGCGACGACTTTGCCACCGGCGGCAGCGGCAATGATGAGATGCGCGGTGGCTCCGGTGACGACACCATGCACGGTCATGATGGCGACGATGCCATCTTTGGCCAGGCGGGTGACGACTTCATCACCGGTGGTGAAGGGTGCGACACCCTGGTGGGCGGCTCTGGCGATGACATCCTGGATGGCCATGGCGGTGACGACACCATCGAGGGCGGCTCCGGCAACGACCGTGTCCACGGCAACGAGGGCGACGACCGGCTGTTCGGCGGTGGCGGTGACGATGTCATGGAAGGCGGCTCCGGCAACGACCTGATGCTGGGCGGCTCCGGCGATGACGGCATGCAGGGCGAAGGCGGCGACGACGTCATGTTCGGCAATGACGGCGACGACAAGCTGGAAGGCAATGACGGGAACGACTGGATGGATGGCGGCCGCGGCGATGACATGGTCATCGGGCATGGCGGCGACGATATCCTGTTCGGCCGCGATGGCGACGACATCCTGGAAGGCCATGACGGCGACGACACCTTGGAGGGTGGCCGCGGGAATGACTTCCTGGAAGGTCACGGCGGCCACGACACCTTCGTCTTCCGCAAGGAAACCGGTGAGGACACCATCCAGAACTTCAACATCCACGAAGACACGCTGGAAATCCTCTGCCGCGACGGTATCACTACGGCACAGGATGTGCTGGATGCGCAGGTTCAGGATGGTTTGGACACCATCATTGACTTGGGCAACGGCGACACCATCACCCTGCTGTTTGGGATCAACTTCCAACTGACCGAAGACAACATCGTCATCCTGCACTGATGACACTGGGGAACGCTCCCGTCGCCTGGTGCGGCGGGGCCTTCCCTCGATGCGGTGCCCCCGGCGGTGTCGGGCACCCCAGAACCCATGGCGACGCGGCGGCCCCTGTGGGCCGCCGCTTTTTGCGTCCTTTGGCAGCCACTTTCCCCCCGCTGCGACGTCAGTGGCCGTTGCAGTGCCCCACACCTGCCCCATATCGCATCCAGAACAAGCCGTGACGCCTGGTTCAGGTCATATGCCCCCTCCCTCCCGTTTGCCCTGGCAGGGGCGGGCGGGTAGCCCGCTTGATGTGGGGGCCTTCCCGCGACCTGGACCAGCAAAAGCCGGATATGACGCACCGCAAGCGCCCCCCTGAGCCCTGCCGCAGGATGCCCCGCCGATGAGCGAAGAGAAGTCAGAGAACAGTTTTGGCGGCCGGTTGGCGCGCTACGCCCGTGTCTCCTCCACCATGAGTGGGTTGGGGGTGCGTATGGCCGGCGAGCGCTACCTTGGCATCAAGGTGGATCGGGAGAAGCACGCCCGCCAATTGCGTGAGGCGCTGGGTGGGTTGAAGGGGCCGCTCATGAAGGTGGCACAACTTCTCAGTACCATCCCTGATGCGCTGCCACAGGAATATGTGCAGGAACTGAGCCAACTGCAATCCAACGCGCCCCCCATGCGCTGGTTGTTCGTGAAACGCCGGATGACCAGCGAATTGGGAGAGGGCTGGGAGGGCAAGTTCAAAGAGTTCGGCAAGGAGCCCGCCGCAGCCGCCAGCCTGGGCCAAGTCCATCGCGCCACCCTGCCGGATGGCCGCGCCGTTGCCTGCAAGCTGCAATACCCCAACATGCAAGCCGCCGTTGATGCCGACCTTGCCCAGCTAAAGGTCATCATGCGCCTGTATGAGCGCTATGACAGCGCCATCAACACCGGCCATGTCTATGAGGAGATCAACGAGCGTTTGCGGGAGGAATTGGACTACCGCAACGAGGCCCGCAACATGGCCTTCTATCGGGCGGCCTTGGAAAGTCAGCCGGATATCCACGTACCCCAGTCCATTGACTCACTGACCACCACCCGTCTGTTGACCATGTCCTGGTTGGAAGGCCAACGCATCCGTGACTTTTTCGAGGCCCCGCAGGAGGTGCGGAACAGCATTGCGCTGCGCCTGTTCCGGACTTGGTACACCCCCTTCTATGGATATGGCGCCATCCACGGCGACCCGCACCTGGGGAACTACACCATTGCCGACAAGGACGGCACTGGGGTGAACCTACTGGACTTCGGCTGCATCCGTTACTTTCCGGCGCGATTTGTCGGCGGTGTTCTGGATCTCTATACGGCCATGAAGACCGACGACATGGATTTGGCGCGCCACGCCTATGAGACCTGGGGCTTCACCAACCTCAAACCGGAGGTGATGGAGACCCTGAACATTTGGGCGCGCTTCGTCTATGCCCCTGTGCTGCAGGATCGGGTGGCGCGCTTTGATGAGACCAACAGCGGTCTATATGGCCGCGAAACGGCGGAGAAGGTCCACAAACGCCTGAAGGAAGTGGGCGGTGTGACGGTGCCGCGGGAGTTCGTGTTCATGGACCGCGCCGCCCTGGGATTGGGATCGGTATTCCTGCACCTCCAGGCGGAGTTGAACTGGTTTGAGTTGTTCACTGGGGTCGTGAAGGATTTCTCGGTGGAGGCGCTTGAGACCCGGCAGCGGGATATGTTGCCGCTCTACGGTTTGCCGGTGCCGGCATAGGGGCAGCAGACCATGATCCCGGACGATCCGTCATCGGCCGCGCTGCCCGTGGATGACATCCTGCGCTTCTGGTTTGAAGAGCATGGGGAGAGGCACTGGTTTGGTGGCGGACCCAAGTTTGACCAAGTGTGTGCTGAGGCGCTGGGCCATTTGGTGCCAATGGCGCTGGACGGAGATTTCGACCCCCAGGCCGATGATGCTCTGAGCACTTTGGCCCTGATCCTGTTGCTGGATCAGGTGCCACGGAACATTTATCGCCACACGGCGCGGGCCTTTGCCGGAGACGCGCGCGCGCGCGCCCATTGCCGCCGGTCACTCAGGGAAGGGTGGGACGCAGCGCTGAGGGAACCGACGCACCGCTTCTTCCTCTATCTGCCGCTGGAACATTCGGAGGATCTGGGCGATCAGGAGGAGGCTGTGCGCCTGATCTCAGCCCTTGGGGTCGATGAATGGACCGACTATGCGGTGCGCCACCGGGACGTGATTGCACGCTTCGGGCGGTTCCCCCACCGCAACCGCTGGCTGGAGCGCGACAGCACCCCAGAGGAAATGGCGTTCCTGGACCAGCCAGGCTCACGCTTCTGATCTCACGGCGACGCCGCGGGGTGGGGGAGAGGTCGGGCTTGCCCGTCTCGCCCCTGTCTGCTGCACGTTGTGGATCGCCCGTGGCGGTTGCCTGGGGTTGGGGGCAGGCCGGGGCCCCGCAAGAAGGCTATTCGATCCGGACCCAGAGTTGGGCTTCGCGGCGGTTGCCCCGTTGCGATACGGCGATGCCCTCAAACCGATTGGGGGAGACTTGGCGCAGGGTAAACTGCGCCCATCCATGATTAGGGCCCCAATCGCTCTCAAAGGTCCAGGTTTGGCCCTGGACCTGAACATTGCGGATGCCGCCCAGTGACCATTGGGCCGACATCTCCGTACTGCCACGGTTGACCATGTCGAAACCGCCGTTTGGTGTGCGCAGCAGTTCGTACGTGCCGAGGCTGGCCCCCCCCACCCGCTGATCCCAGATGCCCAGGCTGACGGTGCCCGGTGGATAGCCGCCACCCGGCCCCTCCTGGGCGAAGGGGTTGGCCGATGGGGCCGGGGACGGTGGGGGTGGCGAGGCTGGAGAAGGAAACGGGGGGGCAGCGCTGTCCTGTTGCTGCAACAACTGGTTCAGGCTGTCCTGTAAGCTGGTGCCGGAGGGCGGCCGGGGCGTGGGGACGACGGCGGCCCGTTGATCCCGCTCGGCCTCCTGTGCCTGGCGAACCTGCTGGCACAGGCGCAGGCGGGTCTGGGTGACCCGGGCGTCTGTCTGGCACTGGGTCAGTTGCCGACGGTCGGCCTCTCTCTGCTCCCGTGCTGTGTTCCGTGCCGATGCCAACTCTGCCTCCAGCACCTGGATCTCGTCCTGCAACCTGGCGAGGTGCGCTTGCGGGTCCGTTGGCGTGCCTTCCTCCGCCGCCGGGGCAGGGGCAGGCGTTTGCGCCTGGAGAGCCGTCAGTGCGGCCAGGGCATCCTGGGCGCGGCGGCGCGCCTTGGCCAGCGCCTCGCGGGCCTGTTGAGCCTCCTGATCGCGATCGGCGGCTGCCGCCTCCACCTGCTGGGTCAAGTCTGACACCAGTTTGTTCAGCCGGTCTTCCTCGGTGCGGTCCGGTTCCACCAGCAACAGGCTGGCGAAGATCAGCACGAACAGCAGGTCCATGAGGCAAATCATGGCCACCAGCGGCCGGGGACGATAGCGGGCCACGCCCTTGGCCTCAGGCACTGGGGGCCGCCAGGGCCGGTCGCGGTGGTGGCGGTGCCGGATGGTCCAGAACATCGGCGCTGGCATGGTCCAGCAGCGCCTGGCAACTCTGAGTGGCTTCCAGGACCCGGCCCACCCGCGCTTGGATGGCGGCTTCCCACACCATAAACACCACCGCCATCAGCAGCCCCAGGATGGTGGTGTCGATGGCCACCACAAAGGCGCGCGTCACGGCGGATGCCTCAAGGGCTTGGGCGCCGCCGGCGAAGGCCGCCTGGTTCAGCGCCAAGATGGTGCCCAGGATACCCAGAAGGGGAAAGACCTGGACCATGGCGGAGGCAAGATTGGTGCGCGATTCCAGGGCAAAAGTGCTCTGTAGGCTATTCTTCTCTGCTTGCCGCACCAGGCCATGCTGGACGGCTTCCAGCGCGGCCCCCCCTCGGCCCAGGGCCCGCAGGATGGGGGCCGTGAGGGCGCGGCATTGATCCTCGATGGATTGCTGGCTGTTGAGATCGGGGCGGTCCGCCAGCCCCTTGCTCAGGTTCACCAGCGTATCCCGAACGCGCAGCATCTGCTGATGGCTGAGCCGCCGCACGTGGACGAACAGCATCGCCTCCGCCACCCCGGCGATCAGGATGATCCACACCATGGTGTCGGTTAACAGGGCAAGGCCTTGGTTCAAGGCAGCCAGCATGGCGGTGGGTCCTCCTCCCCCTGGGGTGCGCCGCGGATGGTGGGCGCGGGACGGGTAAGCGGGCTCAGGACGGGGCGGACGGGCCATCCCCTGGGGAGGGACTTGAAGGCGTGGCCGGCCCCGAAGAGGTACCCCCAGAAACGCCCGGCCCCGGCGGTAGTCCAGCGGTACCGTTCTCAGCATCCGCCGAGCCCGTTCCGGCGTCGCCGTCACGCCCATCACTCCCGCCTTTATGGCCGCCCGTGTCGCTGTCAGCATTGCCGTCGGTACGCTGCTCCGGCGGCAGGCTCAGATAGATTTCCTTCAGCGCCCGCACCACCTCCAAAAAGGCAGCAGAGCCGTAGCCTCGGGCGTCTCCCTGCTCCCCCATCCAGGCGGCGTGGCCCTGGTCCAGGGCCGCCAGCAGGGCGCGGATGTAGGCCCCCACGGGTTGGTCGGTGGGCACGGTGGGAATGATCGCCTGCAGGCTCTGGCAGGCGTCCGCCAGGGCGCGCCCGACCTCATCCCACGGGCGGGTATCCTGGCGTTTGGCATCGGCATCGGCGGTGATGTCGTCCAGGATATTGGTGATGCGAACGCTGACCGACTCCACATCCACCTGGAACCCATCGGCGAGCATGCTGGGCGTATCGGACTGGTCCTCCGCCTGCTCCTTCAGGTAGGCAGCCTGGCGGTCTTGCATGTCCACCAGCGCCAGCCGGGCGGGTTCGTAGCCCTGCTCCAGCGCGGATTGCAACAACCGCTCCGCCTGTTGGAAGTTCGGACGGGTCGCCTCCAGGATCAGATGGGATAGGATCACCTTTGCCTCGGCATGTCCGGCATCAGCCGCCTGAGACAAGTAGTGCGCGGCGCGGATGGGGTCGCGCGTTCCATCGGCCCCTTCGGCATAGGCTTTGCCGATGGTTAGCTGAGCCAGATCGTGGCCGGAGTCCGCCGCCCGCTCATACCAACTGAGCGCACCCAGCGGGTCGCGTCGGGTGCCTTCCCCCTTCCACAGGATCGTGGCGAGGCGGAATTGGGCATCGCGCAACCCGTGGGTTGCGGCCTTGCGATACCATAGGATCGCGGTTCCAAAATCCTTGGGCGCACCGTCCCCATGCTCATATTTTTTGGCCAGATGTTGTTCGGCGTGCCGCAACCCGCGGGTGGCCGCCTTTTCCAGCCAGAGCAGCGCCTGCTCCTCATCTTGTTGGGTGCCTCGTCCTTCCTCGAACAATCGCCCCAGCAGATACTCGGCGCCCGCTGAGCCCTTCTGGGCAGCCAGCCAGACCAGGCGCATGGCCTCAGAGTCGCTTTGCCGCGTGCCAAGGCCCTTCAGGAACATGGCACCGGTCAGCAGGCACCCGTCAGCGTCCCCGATTTGAGCGGAGTCATTCACCGCCAGGAACAGCGAATGGATCTCGTCCTTGGTTGCCTCCAGGTCCCCCGGAGGATCCAGCGGGTTGGCCAGCATTTCGCGGATCACGCGGCCGGCCAGGGGATAGGCCCGGCGGCTGACCGTCTGGGGCAGGTGCACATCCTCGATGATGTAACCGGCCGTCTCCGTCATGTCGGCTTCGGCGTCATCACGCAGGTCTTCTGCGTCCCCATCGTCCGGCGGACGCTCCGTCATGGCACGCAGTTTCGCCACATCAATAAAGCTGAAGCTGCCCGCGTCGCGGCGACCTGGAGCCAGAGCGCCTTCAGTGCGCTCCTCATGCAGGCCAAGATCCCGCACCAAGCGGTTGCCTTCGCCCTCGCTGCGGTCTTTGCCGCTCAGGGAGCGCTTGAGTGATTTCCACAGGCTCATGCTGACGACCTCTTACCCACTCAGCCCCGTGGGAGGCTGACCCGTGCTGCCATGGGGTGCAGGGCGCAGGGGCAGGATGGCGGTTGGCCCGTCCTTCCTGCATGGTTCAGCCCAGGGGATGCGGTGCCGACGCAGCGCCCACCTGTGCTGTGCCTGCCCCGCCCCTATACAGCAATGCAAGTGATAACAGGCAGGCACGACCAACGCAAAGCCCACCGTCCCTATTGCTGCACGGAAGGGCCGTTGTTTCGACCCTTCCCACCGCGCGCGAGCCCTATTGCGCCGTGGCGCTCAGACTGACGGTGACCTTCACCTCCAGGCCGATTGTATCACCGCTGGCAAACTGCCCCGTCCCCACATTGAAGGTGGTCCGGGTGAGACTGGTCTCGCCGGAGACGGTGGCTTGGTCGCCGTCGATCTCCAGCGTGAAGGGCAGGCTGACCGGTGCGTCAACGCCCTTGAGCGTCAGCGTGCCATCGGCGAGGTAGCGATTGCCGCCTTGCCGGGTAAAGCTGTTTGCCGTCCAGGTGGCCTGGGGGAAACTGGCTACATCAAACCAGACCGGGCTGCCGATCTGGCCGTCCCGATCCGCGTTGAAGGTGATGGCGGAGCCGGTGTCCACGGTGACGCTGACGGAGCCCTCGGCCGTTGCCGGGTCGAAGGTGACTTGGGCAGACCAGGTGCGGAACTGGCCTTCAAAGGCAGCACCGGATTGGGTCCCGACAAAGCCCAGGGTGGAGGTGGTGGGATCCACCTGCCAGTCCCGCGCGCTGGCCGGCAGGCTCAGCAGGGTCAGCGAGAGCGGTAGGGTCAACAGGGAAGCGTGCAGCAAGCGCATGATGGAAGGGTCCTCGAGGGGTGTGCAGAGGGGCGGCTTGCCCACTGGGCGTGGGCACAACGGGGGGCTGGTCGCCCAACGGGAAAGACCCGGCCGCAGCCGGGTCTTGGGGGCAACGGCGCAAGCCGTCCGGATCGCAGGGATCACTGGGCCGGGTTCAACTCGGTCTCGATGCGGATGGTTACCTCATGCCCAACGATCGGCTCCGGCGCGTAGGTCATGCCGAAGTCGGTGCGATCGATGACGCCGGTGGCGCTGAAGCCCATGATCGGGGTGCCATTAAAAGGGTTCTCTCCCTCGCCGCGCAGGGTGACGTCCAAAGTCACGGGCTTGGTGACGCCGCGCACGGTGAGATCACCGGTGACCTTCGCCGTGGTGTCGCCAGTGGGCTCCACCTTGGTGGAGGTGAAGGTCATGACGGGGAAGTTGCCCGTGTCCAGGAAATCGGCATTCAGGACGTGTTCGTCACGGGCGGGAAAGCCGCTGTCCAGGCTCTTGGCATCAATCGTGACCTCAACCGCGCTGTTGGCCAGGTTCTCACGGTCGATGGTGACGCTGCCATCAAAATCCAGGAACTCACCCACGTTCAGGCTGTAGCCCATGTGGCTGACCTCATAGAGGATGTGGGTGTGGGACTTGTCGAAGGCCCACTGTTCCGCGGCAAAGGCCGGGGCAGACAGGGTGGCCAGGGCGAAGGCGGCGGCAGTGCTCAACATCAGGCGGCGCATGGGGAAGGTCTCCTCCAAAAGGGGCTGGCTCCGGTCAGGGTCAGGCGCCGATCAATCGCACCCATCCCTCTTCCCGGTCCGCCTCCCCTCTGGTCCTTTTCGACCTGGGAGGTTGGGCAAGGGAAGAACAGGGCAGGGGACATTCCCTGTCCTGGCAGCGGGACGGACGGTGCGACCGACGGTGCAGAGCGACCCGGCCGGTGTCACCAGAGATACGGAGAAGACAGGTGCGATCAAGAGCCGCAGATGCAAAGGCTTTGTTTCTGGATTGCGGACAATCTCAGCCTCAATTTCCAATTCTGTCCATATAGTCCGCCCGGGCGGCGGCAATGGCTTTGCGGAACCCGAAGGGATCGGACAATTCCTTGGGCAACCGCACGTCGCCGGAGCCGGTGCCGCGGATGATGATGTGGCCATAGCTCAGGATGCGGCCCCAGAGGCCCTGTTCAATCTCCACGGTCTCCATCTGCCGCAGGCTGATCTCGATGATGTTGCGACTCAGGAAGCCACGCTTGTAGATCAGCCTGCGGGTGGTGACGCCGATCTCAGTCATCCAGCGATCAAAAAGGTTGCGGAACCAGATAAGCAGGCTGAGCCCGGCCATGCCGGCGACGATTGTACGCGTCCAATCCCGGAACACCTCATCCTGAAGCCACTGAAACTGGTCGGGCTCAACCTGGGCCGCCAGCAAATCCAGTAGGGAATTGGAGAACAGGGCCACCAGCGCAAAGAAACTGGTCCAGAAAAATCCCCAGAACTCAAACACCCAGTGCAGTCGGCCACGGGCGACGAGGCGTTCGTCGTCCACCATCTGGTTCGTGATGTAACCCATGACGCACTTGCTCTGACTGGGGGGAGCGACGGAGAGAACGAGAAGGCGGGGCAGGGCTGCCTTGCGGCGCACAAGAATCCTACCGCCCTACCCCTGAGGCATCGGGCATGGCGTGGATGAGGTCAAGGCCTGGATGGGGCCAAGTCATTGCACCTTCGGCATGGGCAGACCCGCCGACCGCACGTCAAGGGACGGTACCCGAGACCGCCAAGGCGGCCGGGTGTTTCCCCGAAACACGCGACCGCGTGATCCGGCCTTCTTGCCCCATGATCTGACACCATGGGGCTTTCCGCCATTCAGCCTCACTCCATCAGGCGCTGCCACCAGCCGCGACGACGGGGCTGGTCAGCGTCCTGTCCGGGGTCGGCGCTGGATGCCCCTCCGCCCTGGTCATCGCGGCTGACAATCTCCGAAAGCGGGGTCAGGCTTTCGTCACCCTCGACGTTGGGCTTGGGGCCGGCGGGATCGTGCCGGGTGGCGTGATCCCAAACGACGTTCAGCGCTTCCTGCTCATCAATCCCGGCGGCGGGCTCTGTGGTTGCTTCCGGCGCATCGGCGGGTTCGGACGCTGGGGCTTCTGAGGCCTCGGCTGGTTCGTTCTGCACCACGGCAGAGGCGTACCGGCGGCGGCGGCTCATCATGGCACCCGCAGCCCGGGCCGTTTCTTCCGGAGAGACGGTGTCGGCCGCCGGCTCGGCGGTCTGCGCAGGAGAGTCCGGGGCCGTTTCCGGTACGTCATCGGCTGCCGGGGTCGTCGTGTCTTCCGATCCGCCATCCTGGGCCACGGGTCCGTCACCGTCGCCGCTGCTGGCCTGCTCGCCAACAGTGTCGCCAGCCTCAGTGTCCCCAGCCTCAGTGTCCACGGAGTCGGCGTTTTCGGTCACCGCGGAAGAGGCCGCTGGGTTTACAGCGGCAGAGGCCCCAGAGGCTGCTGTCTCGGGCGCCGGGTCTGTCGGCGCAGGGCCTGTCGGTTCAGCGGCCACGACGGCCCCCTCCGGCGCATCAGTGCTGTCGGTTGCAGCCTCAGCGCTGTCCGCGTCGGCGCCGTCTGCGCCATCCTCCCGGCGGTTGCGACGGCGGCCACCGCGACGGCCTCGCCGGCGCCGGGAGCCCTTGCGGTCACCGTCCTCATCGTCGCCCTCTCCGTCGCTGCCTGTGGTCTGCGATGCAGCCTGCTGATCGGCGTCGGCGTCGGCATCGGTGTCGGCGTTCTTGCCCTTGTCTTGCTCACCCTCCTTCTTGGGGGATGGGCTATCCTGACCCTGGGCCTCGTCACCGGATTTGCGCGCGCGGCGGCGGGGCTTTCGCTTCCGGCGGGAGGAGGAGCCGCTGCCGTTGGTGCTGTCGTCGTTCTCCACATCGACGATGCCGCCGCTTTCGGTTTCCTCGCTATCAGCGTCGTCGCTCTCGGTGGTCGGGGTGGGCGCTGGCGGCGGGGGCAGGGGCGCCTGACGGCCGCCATTGGGGTCCAGCACCTCCACCTTGGCTTCTTTGCCGTCCTTGGTTTCCTTGACGATCTCCAGGCGGTAATGCGGCTGGACAAGGGTCGGGTCGCTCTCAACCACCACGGTGATGCCATAGCGGTCTTCAAGGCCCACCAGGCTTCGGCGCTTGGCGTTGGTCAGATAGTCATAGACGTCGGGTGCCAGGGCGATGGTGATATGCCGGGTGCGGCGGCGCAGGGCCTCCTCTTCCAGCGCGCGCAGGGCCAGCGTGGCAGAGGTCTCGGTGGAGCGGATCACCCCGGCGCCCTTGCAGTGGGGGCAGGTGATGAAGCTGGTTTCCACCAGGCTTGGCCGCAGACGCTGCCGGCTCATCTCCAGCAGGCCAAAGGCGCTGATCCGACCCATCTGGATCCGCGCCCGGTCCTGGCGCAGGGCGTCTTTGAGCTTCTTCTCGACAGTCTGGTTGTTCTTGCGATCCTCCATGTCGATGAAGTCGATCACAATCAGACCGGCCAGATCTCGCAAGCGCAACTGCCGGGCGATTTCCTCCGCGGCTTCGCTATTGGTGCTGAGCGCCGTCTCCTCGATGTGGCGCTCCTTGGTGGATTTGCCCGAGTTGACGTCGATGGCCACCAGCGCTTCGGTTTGGTTGATGACAATGTAGCCGCCAGATTGCAGCTGCACGGTCTCCCCATGGATCGCGTCGATCTGGCTTTCCACCTGATAGCGGTAGAAAAGAGGGATCGTCGTGTCTTCGTACTTCTGAACCCGTTTGCTGTGGCTGGGCATCAGCATCTTCATGAAGTCACGGGCAACCCGATATCCCTCATCGCCGGACACGAGGATCTCGTCGATATCCTTGCTGTAGGTATCGCGGATGGTCCGTCGGATCAGGTCGCCTTCCTCGTGCACGCAGGCCGGCGCCCGGCTCTCATGGACCTTCAGGCGGATCTCGTTCCACAGGCGCATCAGGTAGTCGAAGTCGCGCTTGATCTCCTGCTCGCTACGCTGGACGCCGGCGGTGCGCAGGATCACGCTCATGCTGGGCGGGATCTCAAGGCTGTCCACGATTTCCCGCAGGCGGCGGCGATCAGCGGCGGAGGTTATCTTTCGGCTGATGCCACCGCCACGGGGACTGTTGGGCATCAGGACGCAAAAACGGCCGGCCAGAGAGATATAGGTCGTCAGCGCCGCGCCTTTGGTGCCGCGTTCTTCCTTATTCACCTGGATCAGCAGGATCTGGCGACGGTGGATGACCTCCTGGATCTTGTAGCGCTGCATGAGGCGGAACGTCTGGCGAATACGCAGTTGCTCCAACTCATCTATGCCCTCGTCATCCTCGTCGTCCTCCGGGGAGGGGCGTGCATCGGCGGTGGGGCTGTCGTCGTCTTCCTCGTCAGTGGTGCGAGCCTTGGCGCGTCGACCCCGAGAGCCCTCTTTGCGGCCGTCCTCACCCCGGCGGCCACGCT
>CAZCBM010000043.1:0-5359 GCA_964496805.1 uncultured Rhodospirillales bacterium
CTGGTGGTCGGCGTGCCCCTGGAAGAGGTCAACGGGTACTCCCATGCCGGCGCCGGCACACTGCCCACCGCCGGCCGGACGGGCTCCGGCCCAAAACGGCCCTGCAACAGTTCCACCTGAAAGGCGAAGGCCGCGCTGTCGCGCATCATCCAGCGATCCAGTGCCATGATCCGCGGATCCTCCAGCCCCTCCCGCGCCAGGATCGGCACCGTATCCAGGGGCTCAAAGGCCAGCGTCACGGGACTGAAGCCCCGCGGCAGCGGACCAAAGGGGTCCCGGCAGGGCAGGTCATGGGCGTGGGCCGCCAGTGCCTGCACATGATCCGGCGGCGGCACCCGGTGAAGGGCCGCCGCATGATCCGGCAGATGCAGGATGCGCAGGTGCGGCGCCGCCTGCGGAAACCCCGCATTGGCGTCCATGAAAAAGCTCAGCATCCCCGTGGCCGGGAGCAAGCTGGTCTCAGCCGTCTGAGGCAACTCAGGCAGGTAGATCTGGGCCAGAAAGTGCAGGCCCGTGGGCCAGGCATCCGCACCAGGAAGCAGCGGCTGTCCCCCCAACTGACTATAAAGCTGACCCACCCGGCTGTCATAGGGCCAAACCTTGCAGCCCTGGGCCGCCCGCCGGATATGCGGCGCCAACACTTGGCGCGCCAACAGCCCGGCCTGACCGCGGGTGATTTCCGCGCGCTGGTCGCTGTACAGGGGAAACTCCGTCTCCGGCAGCGTCGTGGACCCGGAGGAGGGCACCGACGGCGGCGGCGTGATCGGTGGGGCCGCGCCGACCGGTGCCGGATCAGCATACGCTGCGGGTTTTGGTGCTCTCGCTTGCGTCTGGGCGGTGAAGGCGGACACCGTAGGGCTGCGCGGCTCGGGTTGCGGCGCGGGGCACGGGCCAGCCCCTCCGCCGGCCCCGGCGAAAGCCGGTTCCGCCGGGCTGGAACGGCGGGACAAAAGGCGACGGAATCCACGCAGGAGGCTCACCGGCAGGGCGCTCCTTTCGGTCTTAGAACGGCGGAAAAAGGAAGGACTTAGGAGCAAAGCCCCGCGTGCCCAGGACCCTCCAAGAGGGTCGCGAGACACTTTGCCCCACCCCGGGGCACGCTGGTCGGCTGCTCCTGGTTACCCTGACGCTAACGGCGCGACTCGACCGGAGCAAGTCTTTTTCCGTGCGTTCTTAACGGGTTAGGCGGCTCGGGTAGGTGGCCAAGGGCTGGTTCACGTTCCGTTGCTGCCTCTTGATCTCATAGGTGATAGCCTATAAAGCCAGAAAGGCATGAACAGTGGTCGGACATTTCTGTCAGGGCTGCAGTCATCGTCAGATCAATCGCTACGCCCGACTTCGCCCCCTGGCGGACCACGGACGAGACACGGAGGAAGACGCCATGACCCACGCGGGTTCGCGTGCCTGGATTTTTGGGCTGGTTGCCGCTGCTGCCCTGACAGCCACCAGCGCCCTCGCTGATGAGGCTGGCCAGTTGGTCAGCTTTGAAATCATCGACAACGACAGCATCGAAACATCCCTGACCGGCCAGCCCGGCGACCCGGAGAACGGTCGTGCCGTGGCGATTGACCGACGCAAGGGCAATTGCCTTGCGTGCCATGTGATGCCGATCCCGGAACAGGATTTTCAGGGCGAGACCGGCCCGGCCCTGATCGGTGTTGCCGACCGTCTAACCGAAGGTCAGTTGCGCCTGCAGATCGTCAATTCCAAGGTCGTCTATCCGGACACCTACATGCCTGCCTTCTACCGCGTTGACGGCTTGAACAACGTAAAGGAAGAGTTTCAGGGCAAGACCATCCTGACCGCCCAAGAGGTGGAAGACGTGGTCGCCTATCTTATGACGCTGAAGTACGAGGATTGATCGTCCGTTCAGCGGTGTAACGCCCTGCGGCCAGTCGACCTGTGCTTTGGGCAACCTCATGCCAGTCAATGGCGGGTATGTTCCGCCATTGTGGGCCAAATTGACCTTCCCACCTGGAGGATACCATGAACCTGGAGGATACCATGAATCAGACCACAACCCGACGGACCCTGATGATCCGCCTGGGCGCCGGCGCCGGCGTGATGGCCGGCATGACATTGATCCCGTCCGCCGCTTTCGCTGAAGGCAACGGCTATGAAGAGATCATGGCCCAGCTCGGCGCCGAAGGTGCCAGCGACGCCAAGATCACCGTGGACGCCCCGGAAATTGCCGAAAACGGCAACACCGTGCCAATCGGGATCACCGTCGACAGCCCGATGACCGCCGACGACCACGTCAAGAAGGTCACCTTCCTGGCGTCCGGCAACCCGCAGCCGGGTGTCGCCACCTTCCACTTTACCCCGATGAGCGGCGAAGCCACGGCCTCCACCCGTATCCGTCTGGCGGGCACGCAGAACATCATCGCGGTCGCTGAGATGAGCAACGGCGAAGTCTATGCTGCTCAGACCGAAGTGAAGGTCACCATCGGCGGCTGCGGCGGCTGATCAGCCCGCCTAGCGTTGACCGAAGCCCGTACCAGTTTCGTAGGAGTTAAGAGCCCATGTCTCGTCCCCGCGTGAAAGTTCCGAGAAGCGCCAGCGTTGGCGAAATCGTTGAGATCAAGACCCTGATCACCCACAAGATGGAAAGTGGTCAGCGTAAGAACCGCGATGGCAACGTCATCCCGCGTCAGATCATCAACAAGTTCGTCGCCAAGTTCAATGGCACCGACGTGTTCACCGCTGAGTTGCAGCCGGCCGTGTCTGCCAACCCGTACATCTCCTTCTTCTTCAAGGCTGAAGAGTCCGGTGAGTTGAGCTTCGAATGGCACGACGACAACGGTGAAGTGTACAGCACCACCAATGAAATCGCCGTCAGCTGATGATGGCTTCAGCCCGGGGGCTTGCCCCCGGGCTGGCATACCTCACGTTACAAAAACGACGGCACCCGATGCCAGGGGCCGCGCACCGCAAGGGAGCACCGCCATCATGAAAAAGATGCTGCTGGCCGCCGCACTGGGCACCGGGGCGCTGATCGCCGCCGCCGGCGTGGCGTTGACTGATACCCAGGAATGGGACGATCGCTACATTGGCGCCGAGGAAGGCATCCGTAGCGGGTACACCTACCGCACCGAAGAAACCCGTGCCCTGCAGGACGACGAGTTCCTTAACCCCGGCTTCCTCTGGGTGGAAATCGGTGAGGAGCTGTGGAACACCGTGGACGGCGAAGCCGGTAAGAGTTGCGCCAGCTGCCATGAAGACGCTGCGGAAAGCATGGGCACCGTTGCCACCCGCTATCCGATCTATGACGACCAGACGGAGGGGCTGATCAACACCGAGTTGAAGATCAACCGGTGCCGTGAAGAGAACATGCAGGCTGAGCCCTGGAAGTACGAGAGCGAAGAGCTGCTGGGCATGACCACCTTCATCCATCACCAGGCTGAAGGCAAAGAAATCAACGTGGACATCACCGGCCCGGCCGAGCCTTTTTATCTGGCAGGTGAGGAATACTACAACACCCGTCGCGGTCAGCTGGATATGGCGTGCAGCCATTGCCACGAAGACCACTCCGGCAGCTACATCCGTGCGGATCTGCTGTCCAGCGGCATGGCCAACGGCTTCCCCACCTATCGCTTGAAGTGGCAGGGTGTTGGTTCCTTGCATCGCCGCTTCCGCGGCTGCAACGACCAAGTTCGCGCCGAGCGCCAGTCCTACGGTGCTGACGACTATCTGAACGTGGAACTGTACCTGAAGCACCGTGGCCGCGGGCTCACCGTCGAAACCCCTGCGGTTCGCCAGTGATCCTGGTCAGCGGGCTCACCCCCTCTGCTCCCTGAGCCCGGAACACCAATTTATCAAGGCCGCCCCTCTACCGGGCGGCCTTTTTCTTTGCGCCATGCACGGCTAAGAGCGCTGGACCCCAAAGCGGCAACGCCACGGAGGGGATCAAAGCGCAGAAGGCATGGCCCCCATCACGCGGCGGACGCGGAACGGAAGAAGGCCAATAGCATCTGTGCCACCACCGCCCGATCCGTGGGCAAGCCGACGCTGGGCTCTGCGGCTGCCACCACCGGCTCCGGAAACACGTGCCCCCGGCGGCTAGCGATCAGGGCCTCCACATACGGCGCCTCGAACTCCGGATGCGGCTGCAGACTGAACCCATAGCGGCCATAGCACAGGATGCCGTTGGGGCAGTGGTCATTGCCTCCCACCACCACCGCGCCTGACGGAACCCGCGTCACCTGATCCTGATGCATCACCTGCAGGCTGATCGTCGACGGGGTGTGGGCCATCCACGGCACATCCTGCGCCAACCGATACTGCTGAACCCCCAACCCCCAGCCCTGCGGCGCCTTCACCACCTCTCCGCCCAGGGCTTGCGCCATGATCTGATGGCCAAAGCAGATCCCGGCTACCGGCCGACGCTGCGCCATCGCCTCCCGGATGAAACGCTCCAATGGCGGAATCCAGGGCAGAGGGTCATAGGCCCCATGCCGTGACCCGGTGATGAGCCAGCCGTCGCAGTCGCTCACCGACGGCGGAAACACGCCATCCACCACCGGCCATCTGGTCAAGCTTAGCGTCGGGTCTGCCTCCGTCAGCAGTCGATCAAAAAGGTCTGGAAAGGACCCAAAGGTCCCTTCGATCTCCGCCGGCGTCCGGCCGGCTTCCAGTATACCCAACTGCATGGCAGCGCCCTTGAGGTATGCAAACAGACAGGACCGGCATAGAGCGTCGGGTCCCAAAGGGGAAACGGCGCGGAGGGGCCCCTTCCAGCACCCGCCTCTGCGCTACAACAGGGATGCCGTTTCGACATCGGCCCCCCCCCCTGCTGTAGCCCCATCCCAGGGCGGCAACACAAGCCTTATTTTCCACCAGCCGCCCCCGGGGCAGAACCGCGCCCCCGCTTCCCCGTATGCAGGGGAGACAGGCCCCCCCGCCGAGGAGGGCGTTAAAGCGTAGAACCCCAAAGTGGCAACCCCACGAAGGGGATCATTCCAGCGACCACCAGGGCGCTACCTGCCAGGGGCACAAGCTTCGAATCGGTGTCGCTGCTATAGGCCCCGGCAGCGCCCTTTTTGACACGAGCCCTCCCAGCGAAACCTATGCTATCAGGGCAGTGACGGCCCGCCCTGCCTGGCTGTCGTCCCGTTCCCCTTTTCGGACCAACCGCAAGCCTGCCCACCATGCCGCCTTTCCGGCCCGATGCCCTGAGCCCCATCGCCCACCTGCATCTGATGGGTATCGACACCGACGCGCTCAACGACGCCGCAGAAAGCCTGGGCTATGTCTTTGCCAGTGTGCGTCGCGTGGCAGCGGCGGCCCTCGGGCCGGAAAGCGTGCCGCCCCTGGGTGATGGCTCCGCCCCGTTCATGGCCCTGCCCCCTGACCTGGATGA
>CAZCBM010000043.1:5369-16570 GCA_964496805.1 uncultured Rhodospirillales bacterium
GGCGGAGGAATTGGCCGGCACCATCTACGGAGTGGTGGAGATCATCAATGACCTCGCGCGGCAGCGCCCCGGCGTGCAGATCCTGCTGTGCGCTCCTGTGGCCGTGCGGTCCACGGTGGCCACGGTGGCTTGCCTGCACTGTCCCAGCGCCGATGCCACAGAATACGCCCTGAAGATCATGGGTCATCTGGCCCGCCTGCAACGGGCGGGGCTGCTGCTGGCCAACCTGCCGGAGCGCCAAACCTTCGCCCCTGTCCCCTTCGCCGACAACCTTGGACGGGCTCTGGCGACGCCGCTGTCACTCAATCAACTCCAGCTGGAGCGCTCAGGGGCTCGCTTTGATGCCCTGTGCCATGTCGTGCCCGGCAGCAAGCATTTGGTGGTGCTGGGGCCATCGCTCATGAATCGCGCGCTGAATCCCTTTCCATACTTCTTCCGCTGGTCCTGGATGCAGGACTTTCCGTTCAGCACCCTGATCCTGAACGATCCGACGCTGTACCTGGACGACACCCTGGCCGCTGGATGGTTTGTGGGCACGCCGGAGCTGGATGTCATGCAGGTGGCAGCGGACCTGGTGGAGGAGGTCGCAAAGCACCTGTCGGTGAGCCGGGGCAACATCGTCTTCGCCGGGTCGTCCGCCGGGGGCTACAGCGCCATCGGCATCGCCGCCTGCCTGCCCGGCAGCCATGCCTTTGCTGAGATTGCGCAGTTCCGCCTGCGCCCGTTTGATCGCCAAGATGATGCCAACGCCGCCATCCAGGCTGGCCTGGGCATTCGCCCGGACCAGCCGGTGCCGCCTGCGCTTGCCCATCGGGTGGACCTGGTGGCCCGGATCCGGTGGGCCGGGCATCTGCCCAACCTTTATCTCTGCCCCAACGCCCATGACATGACCGCCGGTCACATGGTGGACCAGTTCGGGCATTTCATGCAGGGGTACACCCAGATCTTGGTGGACATGCCCCAGGCGCGGCGGGCGCAGGTTTGCATCGATGTGGCGACCCGCCGTCACCTGCTGCATGGCGGTCATTTGGCCTTGCCGAAGCAGGAATACCGGCAGAAGTTGCGATGGTGCATGGATCGCTTTACATCCGATCCTGTTGCCTGGAAGGATCCTGATCCTGCCTGAGGCCTCCCTCTTGTCGGCCGCCTTTTGGCCGGCTCGATGGACCCTGGGTGTGTGGCCGCGGCCCGGTTACCCTCGACCGGGGCGGGCACCACGCTGGTCGCCGCCGCGCGCCGGTTCAAGGTTGCACCAAGCCAGGGCGCTCGCTATGCCAGCGCTTCTGTCTATCCAGTCTATCCCTTGCATTGTTTATCCCCCTCCGACCCAGCCCCCATGCCGCCTTATCGCATCAATTTCGTTGAACCATTCCAGCACCTTCTGGCCATTGATATCAAGAGCAGCCACGCTCTTGAGGCGCTGGATACTATGGGTGTTTTCAAGTTCCCGATTGAACACTTGGACCAAGTGTCTGCCGACTCTTTATTGGCACTGATCCAGCAGCAACCCAGCACGCAATCTCTGTTCGTATTGGTCGTCTTTCCCTTCAACGGTGATCAGCCCACCCGCCATGAAGGGATGGGGGCCGTTGCGACTGTGGCGCAGCGCTTTCCCCATGTGCAGTTCGCCTGTGTCGCGCCTGTGCCTCTTCGGGCACGGGGCCGCAATGTGTTGTGCGTCCACTGCGCCGCGGACATTCATCGCACCTATACGCTCAAGTTGGTGGGTCACCTGGATAAACTGAGCAAGACGGGGAAGTTTAAGGCTCTGCCGCACGAAAAGAAGGAGTTTGCCCCGGTCCAATTCGGCACTGATGTCACGGCTGCCTTAAGTACGCCCCACTCCCTCAACCAATTTGAGGTGACAGAGCAGGGTGTGAAGTTTGAATTTTTGGCCCACATCGTGCCGAACAGTCGCCACTTCGTTGTTTTTGGCCAAAGCGCTATTACACGCAATGCAGTTCCTCTGCCATATTTCTTCCGCTGGTCATGGATGGGCGATTTCCCATTTTCGACCATTGTGCTGAATGACCCCACCCTCTATCTAGCGGACCATCTCAATGGGGGTTGGTTTATCGGCACTAAGGAGCTGGATTATGTACAACTAGGCGCCCGTTTGGTTGATAGCTTTGCCTCCAAATTACAGATCAAGCGAGAGAACATTGTGTTTTCTGGATCTTCGGCGGGGGCATTCAGTTCCGTTGGCATGGCTTGCCACTTGCCTGGCACCCATTGCTTCCTGGAAATCCCTCAGTTCCGGTTGCGACCCTATTATCCACAGGCTGAGTCAGACGCTGCCATCCAGGCAGGCTTGGGAATTGCACCGGATGAGGTGGTACCCCCTGGGCTTTTGCACCGGATCAATTTGATGGCTCGTATTCAATTTGCGAACCATTGTCCCAATATGTACATTTGCCCCAATGCCCATGACGTGACGTCGGGGCATATTACGCAGCAATTTGGCTTCTTCATGAATGCCTATTCGCAGCTGATGGCGCGCAATGTCCACTTCCGCCGTGCCCACCTGGTTGTTGATATGGTCACCCGCTATCACGCGCTGAAAGGGGGCCATATTGCCATGACCAAGGATCAGTTCTTTGACCGGATGCGCAAGTGCATGGATACTTTTGTCAAAGATCCGGTGCCATGGGAGTTGTCGCCAATGACGGCACCGCAGGTACCGACCGAAATCACGGCCACAGACGCGGTTGCCTGATTGTCTGTAAGCACCGTGACGGATGCCAAGGCAATGGCATGTTTCGTGGAAACAGCCGCCCCCCTGAGCCCTACAGCATGGGACGCCGATTTTGAATCGACGCCCCTGCTGTAGCTTCTTAGTGGTCGCTCGGATGATCCCCTCCGTGGCGTTTCCACTACGGGGTCCTACGCTCTAAGCGATAGCAGCGTGCCGGTGGCCCATCACGCGCCGCCCAACGCTGCCGCCCAGGTCTGCCGGACAGCCGCAGGGTCTGCGTTCTTGTGAACTTGGACCACGCCCAATCCCTGGGGCAGCACAAGGGTCAGCTTGCCTGCTTCTGCCTTCTTATCACCGGCCATGAGCGCCATCAGCGGGTCAATCGCCTCTGCGCCCAGGGGTAAACCGGGCACCGCACTGGGATCCACCGGCAGCCCAACCTGGGACAGGTGGCCCACCATCCGCTCCCTCAGGCCCGCATCGCACAGGCCCAGGCGCACCCCGTGATCGTACGCCAAGCGCATCCCCAGCGCCACGCCCTCCCCATGCAGCAGCCGCCCATCATAGCCTGCCATGGCCTCCAGCGCGTGCCCGAAGGTGTGGCCCAGGTTCAGCCACGCGCGCACCCCGGCCTCCCGCTCGTCCAGGGCCACGATCCGGGCCTTGGAGGCAACAGACAGGGCAACGACCTCCGTGATCGCCGCCTCAAAGTCGCGATCCTGAGGGCCAAACACGGCCGGGGCCAGCGCCTCAAGGCGATCCAACGGCACCAGTGGATCCAGACCCGCGTACTTCACCACCTCCGCATAGCCCGCGCGCACTTCCCGCACTGGCAGGCTGGTGAGGCTCAGCGGGTCAATCAGCACGGCGGAGGGTTGATGGAAGGCGCCAATCAGGTTTTTGCCATGGCTGGAATTGATGCCGGTCTTGCCGCCAACGGAGCTATCCACCTGCGCCAACAGCGTCGTGGGCACCTGGATGAACCGCACCCCGCGCAGCAGGCTGGCTGCGGCAAAGCCGGCCAGATCGCCCACGACGCCCCCGCCAACGGCCAGAACCACGGCCTTTCGATCCGGCCGGCGGGACAAGAGTTGCTCCAGGAGCGCCGCGAACTGATCCAGGGATTTGGAGCCCTCTCCGGAGGGGACGACCACCGCCGACGCCACCGGGATGGCCCCGTCCCAGGCGGTACACAGGCGGCCGGACAGGATCTCCCACACCGTCTGGTCCACCACCGGCAGGATCTGTGTGGCATCCGGGACCGCACGGGCAATCTCCACTGCCAAGTCATCCAGCAGCCCCGCCCGAATGCGAATGTCATAGGGGCGTCCGGCAAGATCCACAGGCACCACTCGGGTGCCATCGGCATCCTGCCGCCCCGGCATGCTGGCATCGGTCATCCCATGGCCCCCTTTACCGTCAGGCGCTGCGGCTGAGCTCAAGAAAGTGCACCTGGATCGCCCCCAGGACCCGATGGGTCATGACCTCCACCGGCTCATCGGTGCCATCCACCACCAAGTTGGCCTCGGCATACACCGGGCCACGCTTGCCCAACAACTCGCCCAGCACCTCATGGTGATCCTTGCCCTTCAGCAGGGGCCGGTGATCGCGTCGGGACGTGCGGCTGGCCAGCACCTCCACATCCACCCGCAGCCAGATGCTGATGCCCCGGCTTTGGATCAGGGTTCGTGTCTCGTCATTCATGAATGCGCCACCGCCTGTGGCCAGCACACAGGGCTCGCCCTCCAACAGGCGCTGAATCACCCGCCGCTCGCCAGCGCGGAACTCCTCCTCCCCAAACGCCTCAAAAATCTCGGCGATGGAGAGGCGCGCCGCAGACTCGATTTCCTCATCTGCGTCGTAGAAGTCCATCTCCAGCCAATCGGCCATGCGGCGGCCGATGGTGGTTTTGCCCGCCCCCATAAGGCCCACGAGGACCAGGGAGCGGCGGCGTTTGATCAACTCCTGACGCAAAAGGCGCAGGTCATTGTCAGTCAAGGTTGGGGAAGGTGCGGCGGTCATGCCCTTGGAAAGACCCGATCGGGACAGGCCTTGTCAATCCAGACAAGAGGCTGCCCAGGCAAGAGGCTGCCCAGGCAGGAGGCCGCCCAGGCAAGAAACGGGGCCCCTTCGGCTCAGCCCACAAATGCCTTCTCGATCACAAAGTCCGCCGGGCGGTTGTTGGCACCCTCCTCAAGGCCGAATTCCTCGCACAGCGCCTTGACGTCGGCCAGCATGGCAGCGGAGCCACAGATCATCACCCGATCGGTCTCCGGGTTCAGCGGCCCCCCACCGATCTTTTCGAACAGCGTGCCGTTGCGGATAAGATCGGTGATCCGGCCCTCATTTTCATAGGGCTCACGGGTGGTGCTGGCGAAGTGCTGAAAGCGACCGTCGCTGATTTCACCGATCAAGGGGTCATGCTTGATCTCGTCGGCCAGGGCCAACCCGTAGGCCAACTCTTCCACCTGCCGGCAGGTATGGGTGATAACGACATCCTCGAACTTCTCATACGCGTCCGGATCCCGGGCCACGGACGCAAAGGGAGCGATGCCGGTACCGGTGGAGATCATGATCAGGCGCTTGCCCGGCCGCAGCGCATCCAAAACCAGCGTGCCCGTGGAGCGGGACTTCATCAGGATCTGATCGCCCTCCTGAATATGCTGTAACCGGCTGGTCAGGGGGCCGTCGGGCACCTTGATGGAATAGAAGCTCAGTTGCTCCGCCCAGGACGGATTGGTGATGGAATACGCCCGCACCAGCGGCTTGCCGTCCACGGGCAAGCCGATCATCACGAACTCGCCTGAGCGAAAACGGAACGATGGCGGACGGGAGACCTCAAAACTGAACAGCCGATCGGTCCAGTGCCGCACGCCTTCCACGGTCAGCGCGTCGAAGCCCTTGAATTGGGACAGGTCGATTTGCGGGCGGACATCGTCTGGCATGGGTCGCAATCCTGGGAAACAGTGGCCCTGAGGGCTCAGCGGGCCGGAAGAAGCAGGGGTGTCGGGGTGGGCAGCACAAGCGCCTTGGGTGCGGTGCACTGTGATCCCTAGCGTGCCTGAGGGCGACCGTCCATCCTGCCGCAGTGAAGGATAGTCGCATCCCTATGTTTCTGCCGGCGCGCTTTCCTGGCCACCATCTGTTGTGACGGGCCGACCCAACAAAGCCCGAAGCATTTCCGCCCCACCAACAGTGCTCTATGGTCATTCATCCTCAATCTATCGGGATCGGATGCTGCTGACATGGCCCTTGCTGTTGAAACTCCCCCTGGCCTGCAGGGCTATCGCATGCCCGCTGAATGGCATCCCCATCGCCGCTGCTGGATGACCTGGCCTGCGGACCCAGAGACCTTTGGGGCGCGCCATGCCGCCGCCGAAGTGGGCTATGCGGAGGTCGCCCGGGCCATCAGCCAGTTTGAGCCGGTGGAGATGATCGCCCCACCGGACCAATGTGCCCGGGTGCGAACGCTGTGTGGTGCCGGTGTCCGGGTCCGCGGCCTGCCCATCCAGGACGGATGGTTCCGCGACAATGGCCCCACCTTTGTGCTGGGCGCGCAGGGCGCACTGGCGGGCATTCACTGGCGTTTCAACGGCTATGGCGGTCGACAACCCCACGCCCTGGATGCCGAGGTGACCCGCCACGTGCTTGCAGGCGAGGGCGTCCCGTGCGTCGCAGCGCCGTTTGTCCTGGAGGGTGGCTCTTTCCACACCGACGGCCAGGGAACGATCCTCACCAGTCGGGAGTGCCTGTTGAACCCAAACCGCAATCCATCCCTCAGCCAGCCTCAGATTGAACAGGCCCTGAAGGATTGGCTGGGGGCTGAGGCGGTGATCTGGCTTAACAGGGGCCTCGTGGACGATGTCACCGACGGGCATGTTGACAATCTGGCCTGCTTTGCTGGCCCTGGACGGGTGCTGGCCCTCTCCTGCTCCAATCCCAGCGATCCCCTTTCAGCCATCCTGGCGGAGAACCTCGACATCCTACGATCCGCCCGGGACGCCCGCGGCCGCGCCTTGGAGGTGATCGAGGTGCCGGCCCCGCCCGCGCTCTATGACGAGGCTCGGGGCCTGCGGTTGGGGGCGAGCCACATCAATTTCTATTTGGCCAATGGCGGTCTGATCCTGCCGTGGTTTGGCTTGGGCGACAGTGATGACCGGGCTGCCCGAATCATCGCCGAGGCCTGGCCCACCCATCGCCCCGTCCAGGTGCCCTCCCTGGCCATTCTGTACGGCGGCGGCAACATCCACTGCATCACACAGCAGGAACCCTTTGCCAGCCCAAGCCCGGAGAACGCCCCATGAGCACCCCTCGCCGCTCCCTCACACTGGCCTGCGCGCAGATGGCCTGTGGTTGGGACACCGGGTCCAATCTGGATCGGGCTGAGACGCTGATCCGCCGCGCCGCCGCAGAAGGCGCCCAACTGGTCCTGATCCAGGAATTGGTGGAGACGCCCTATTTTTGCATCGAGCAGCACCCGGAGCATTTTCGCCTGGCCCAGCCCCTGACGGAGAGCCCCGTCGTCACGCGGTTTCAGGCCCTGGCCCGGGAGCTGAACATCGTCCTTCCCGCCTCCTTCTTCGAGCGCTCCGGCCCGGCCTATTTCAACAGCCTGGCGATGATCGACGCGGGCGGGGCGCTCCTGGGGGTTTACCGCAAGGCCCACATTCCCAACGGCATCGGCTATCAGGAAAAGACCTATTTCTCCCCAGGGGACACCGGTTTTCGGGTCTGGGACACGGCCGTGGGCTGCGTCGGTGTGGGGATATGCTGGGACCAATGGTTCCCCGAAGCCGCCCGCGCCATGGCCTTGATGGGGGCTGAATTGCTGCTCTACCCGACCGCCATCGGCTCGGAGCCCGCCGACCCCACCCTTGACAGCTCCGGCGCCTGGCAACGGGTGATGCAGGGCCATGCGGTGGCCAACAGCATGCCGGTGGTGGCAGCCAATCGCATCGGACGGGAGGAAGCGCGCCACACACCGGGGCTGGAGATCACCTTCTATGGCCGCAGTTTCATCGCCGGGGCCGACGGTGCCCTACTGGCCCAGGCGGGCGCGGAGGAGGCCCTGCTGCTGGCCACGGTGGACCTGGACGCCCTGGCCCTCGCCCGTGCCAACTGGGGCCTGTTCCGCGACCGCCGACCGGAGTTGTACGGAGGATTGGGGCGGCTGGGATAGGGGGCGCTCCCACCTGTCCATGGCGTTGCCAGTTCGCGGTCCTATGCTCTCGAACCTATCCCACCTACCTTGACCACCCCGCGCCCCCACCCGGCCACCCACGCCCGTATCGTGCCAATGGGTGGCCGGCCAATGGTACGCCGGGTGGGGGCGCGGGGCTGGTGCAGACTCTACATCGCCGCAACGCGCTCTTACGCCCAGACATAGTGGCTCCATGGCAGAGCCCCTTGGGCCCGGTCTTATGAAAAAAGGCCCCGATGGGGGGCCTTTTCTTTGGGGTAATGCCGGTTCAAACGCTCAGCGGGTCACTCCACCGTCTCCAGCGAGCCGCCGGAGCCGCCGTCGCCATCCCCCTTATCGGCAGGCTTCTTGACCGAAACACCCTCGGGATAGCTGAAGATCAGCTTGCCATCCTCGCCCAGGTCGATCTTGACCGCACCGCCTTTGCTGAGCTTGCCGAACAGTATCTCCTCAGCCAACGGCTTCTTGATGTGTTCCTGGATGATCCGGCTCATGGGACGCGCGCCCATGGCAGGGTCGTAGCCCTTCTTGGCCAGCCACTCCCGCGCCTCGGTGCTGAGTTCGATGGTGGCGCCGCGATCGCTGAGTTGGGCCTCCAGCTCCATCACGAACTTGTCCACGATCTTCAGCACCACCGGCATCTTCAGCGGCGCGAACGGGATGATCGCGTCCAGGCGATTTCGGAACTCCGGCGTGAACGCGCGGGTCACGGCCTCATCATCCTCCGTCGCGGCGCGGGCGGTGGCCGTGCCAATGCCCAAGGGGGCCTTGGCCAGTTCCTGGGCACCGACGTTGGAGGTCATGATCAGGATGACATTGCGGAAGTCCACGGACTTGCCGTTGTTGTCAGTCAGTTTGCCGTAATCCATCACCTGCAACAGGATGTTGAACAGGTCGGGGTGAGCCTTCTCGATCTCATCCAGCAGCAGCACGCAGTGGGGATGCTGGTCGATGGCATCGGTCAACAGGCCACCCTGGTCAAACCCGACATAGCCAGGGGGCGCCCCGATCAGGCGGCTGACCGCGTGGCGTTCCATATATTCCGACATGTCGAAGCGGACCAGTTCGACCCCCATGCTGCGGGCAAGCTGGCGGGCCACCTCCGTCTTACCAACCCCGGTGGGACCGGTGAACAGGTAGCTTCCGATGGGCTTTTCGCCCGCCCGCAACCCAGCCCGCGCCAGCTTGATGGCACTGGACAAGGCGATGACGGCGTTGTCCTGACCAAAGATCATGGTCTTGAGATCGCGCTCCAGGCGCGCCAAGCTATCACGATCGTTCGTGCTGACAGATTTTGGCGGGATGCGCGCGATCTTGGAGACGATGGCCTCGATCTCCGGCACATCGATGGTGGTCTTGCGATCCTCTTCCTTCAGCAACTTCTGCGCCGCCCCGGCCTCGTCGATCACATCAATGGCCTTGTCCGGCAGCTTGCGGTCCGTGATGTATTTGGCGGCCAGTTCCACGGCGGACCGCAGGGCGTCCCTGGTGAAGCTGATGGCGTGATGATCCTCGTAGTAAGACTTGATGCCCTCAAGGATCTGAACTGCATCCTCAACCGACGGTTCCTTGACGTCGATCTTCTGGAAGCGGCGGACCAGGGCGCGGTCCTTTTCGAAATAGTTTCGGTATTCCTTGTAGGTGGTGGAGCCGATGCAGCGCAGGCCACCGCTGGCCAGGGCCGGCTTCAACAGGTTTGACGCATCCATCGCCCCGCCGCTGGTGGCGCCAGCGCCGATCACGGTGTGGATCTCGTCAATAAACAGTACGGCCTCCGGGCGATCCGCCAACTCAGAGATGATCGCCTTCAACCGCTCCTCAAAATCCCCGCGATACCGGGTGCCGGCCAGCAGCGCCCCCATGTCCAGGGAATAGATGATGACGTTCTGCAGGACGTCCGGCACCTCGCCATTGACCACGCGCCGCGCCAGCCCTTCAGCGATGGCCGTCTTGCCAACGCCCGGGTCGCCCACAAACAGGGGGTTGTTCTTGGATCGGCGGCACAGGATCTGGATGGTGCGCTCGACCTCTTGATCGCGCCCAATCAACGGATCGATCTTACCGTCCTTGGCCTTCTTGTTCAGGTTGACACAATACTGGTCCAGGGCCTCACTGCCCTTTTTGACCACGTTTTCTTCCTGGGCGTCCTCATCAGCACCGCTGACCGCCTTTTCCTTGCTCTCACTGGCCACCTTGGCGATGCCGTGGGAGATGTAATTCACGGCGTCGAAGCGGGTCATGTCCTGTTCTTGCAGGAAATAGACCGCGTGGCTTTCGCGCTCGCTGAACATGGCCACCAGCACGTTGGCGCCAGTGACTTCCTCGCGGCCGCTGGACTGCACATGGATGGCAGCGCGCTGCAGCACGCGCTGGAAGCCGGCGGTGGGCTGGGCTTCCTCCATTTCGCTGGCCGGCATCGCCGGCAACTCCTCGTCCAAATACTCATTCAGGTCGCGGACAAGCTGCGCCACATCGACACCACAGGCCTTCAGCACCGGCAGCGCATCAGCGTCTTCGGTCAGCGCCAGCAGCAGGTGCTCCAGGGTGGCAAATTCATGGTTTCGTGCGTTGGCATAGGCCAGGGCCCGATGCAGCGTCTGTTCCAGATTGCGAGACAGCATGGGGCTCACTCCTTTTCGAGGGTGCATTGCAGCGGATGCTGATGCTGGCGCGCCAGGCTCATCACCTGGTTCACCTTTGTTTCCGCCACTTCGTAAGTATAGACGCCACAGACGCCAACACCGCGCTGATGGACGTGCAACATGATCCGCGTTGCCTCCTCAGCAGATTTGTTGAAAAACCTTTCTAATACATACACGACGAATTCCATTGGTGTGTAGTCGTCGTTCAGCATCAGAACCTTGTACATGGCCGGCTTCTTTGGCTTCGGCTTGCTGGCAAGCGCTATGCCTGAGCCACCCTGCTGGTCCTCGTCCTTATCCTGATCCGCCATTGCCCCCGGCCGTGTCTTTTCCCGTGTGTCGCTTGAAGTCTAGAGGGCGCCGGGACCCGCCGGCATCCTGGTTCCATGGGACGCGAGCCTTGTCCCTGCGATCTCTCAGGCCTCTGCCCGCTTGTCCACCGTCGGGACGCGGAGCAACAAGCTCTGTTTGAAGTGTGGGCAAGTGAGGGGTCTCCGTCAAGCAGGGGGCGGGGCAAGAGGCCATGAGCCGGATGTCAGAGCCGGTCGGTCAACGATCGCGGCAACAGAAGGTGACATGGGAAGTGTGATGGTGCCTGCAAAGGGTTGAAGTGTGGTTGACCCGCGCACGGGCCCGTGTGCTCGGCCCGCACACGGGCCCACGG
>CAZCBM010000044.1:0-16501 GCA_964496805.1 uncultured Rhodospirillales bacterium
GCTAGGGCGTCGGACCCCAAAAACTGGCAACGCCATGGAGGGGATCGTCCGATCGACCACCAGTAACCAACAGCCGGGGCGCCGATTCCAAATCGATGTCCCCTGCTGTAGGGCCTTTTGCCTATCGGCGAAGGACGTATCGCCGACCCGCTCAGGCCGGCTCAGAAGACCCGATCAATGGCTTTGTCCAGGTCCTCCCCGGGATCGAACCGGCCGTCGTTCTCTCCGATCTCATTGCCGACCACGCCGCCCACCACGGCACCGCCAACAAAGGAGCCCGCGTTGCTACCGCAAGCGGATAGCGCCAGAAGAGCCGCCAGGGCGACCAAGATCGCGGCGGCCCTGGTTGTGGATCGGGAAAGGGGATGGAAAACAGACATGGCATCCTCATCGTGACGTGTGCGACTGGCTATCCAACCCGCAACTCGCGCTGGGGATCCCTGCCACCGGAAACGCCCTGTTCCCTGAGGAACAGGCCGCCGGTCCGCTCCGCCTCCTGGCCACCTGCGGGAGGATCATGCCAACGGGTGGCCGGCCAAAGGTACGCCGGGTGGGGGCGCGGGGCTGGCGCGGACTCTATCTCACCGAAACGCCCTCTAGCGATCCAAGGACGCGTACCACCGGACCAGCGTCAGACGTTCGGCCGCGCTCATATAAGTGAGGTTGCCCGGGGGCATGGCGTGGCTGAGCCCAGCCTGCAACAGCACTTCCCTGGCATGGACCTGCAAATCGGCCTCCGTCTCCAGCACAACCCCCTTGGGCGGATGGATCATCCCCTCCCAGAGCGGTTCCCGCGCGTGGCAGAGGGCGCAATGGATGGAGGCCGCCTCCACCGCCGCTGCCGCTACAGCGGCGTCCGGCAGGGTGGAAACGGCGGCCACGGCCTCCCGATCGGGTTCAGCGACAGCGGGCGGCAGGGTGGACAGCCAGACAATCAAGGCAAAAATCGCCGCCGTTGCGCCCCAGGTCCAATTCGGCGCCGCCTTGCGTGCATGAACAGTGTTGAAATAATGCCGGATCGTCACCCCCATCAGAAACACCAAGGCCGCAATGACCCAGTTGTAAGGAGTGCTTGTGGCCAACGGATAATGATTTGAGAGCATCAGAAAAATCACAGGCAACGTCAAATAATTATTGTGCATGGATCGCTGCTTGGCGATCACGCCATATTTGGGGTCTGGCTGCCGACCAGCTTTCATGTCCGCAACAACAACACGCTGATTAGGAATGATGATAAAAAAGACATTTGCCGTCATGATGGTGGCAGTGAACGCCCCCAAATGCAGCAGAGCCGCACGGCCAGTAAAGACTTGATCGTACCCCCAGCTCATCAGGAAAATCACCGCGAACAGGAGGGCCATCAGCAGTGCCGGGTCCTTCTTCACCAACACTTTGCAGAGCGTATTGTAAAGTACCCAGCCAATTGCAATCGACGCCCCCGATATCACGCAGGCCCAAATCGGTGATAGATCAATCTTTTGGGGGTCGATCAAGTAAAGCTGGGTATTGGCCCAGTATAGGACCGCCAGCATGGCGACACCGGACAACCAGGTGGTGTAGCTCTCCCACTTATGCCAGGTCAGATGCTCCGGCAGCGTGTCTGGTGCCACGGTATACTTCTGCATGTGATAGAAGCCGCCGCCATGGACCTGCCATTCCTCGCCCTTGACGCCCGCGGGCAGGTGTTTGCGATGAACCAACCCCAGGTCCAGAGCGATGAAGAAAAACGATGCCCCGATCCAGGCGATCCCGGCCAGCACATGCAGCCAGCGCACGGCAAAATTCAGCCATTCCCACAGGATGGGGGTGAGCATCTCATCCATGCGGCACGGTCTCCTGAGCCGGGGCGCGGTGGGCAACAGCCGCCAGCGCGGCCATCAGATCAGCCGCAACGAAACTGGCGATGACAGCGGGGCGCTTGTCCCCCAGCCCGGCCGCCCCGATGGGGCAGGTCAGACCCGTCATCAAAGCCTCGCCACCGGGACGTTGGGCGGCGTAACGGGCAAATTGGGCGCGCTTGGTACGGCTGCCAATCATGCCCACATAAGCGGCGTCGCGGCGGGCCAGCGCCCTCAGGGCCAGGGCAAAGTCCAGCGCATGGCTGTGGGTCATGGTCACAAACGCCGATCCGGGTGGCGCTTCCGCGATCAGGTCCAGGGGGGCGTCGGTCTCCACCACGTCCACACCCGCTGGCAAGCCCGCCACTTCCGTCGCCCGATTGTCAATCACCGTGGCGCGGACAGGCAACAGCACCAACGCCCGCGCCAAAGCGCGACCCACATGCCCTGCCCCGAACACAAACACCGCCGGCAGGTCGGCCTGCCAGCGCTGGGCCTCGGCCAGCAACTCAGCCCGGACGGCAGCGGACAGCGGCAGGAACGCCAGATCCACCCGCCCCCCGCAGCATTGCCGAATCTCCGGCCCCAAGGGGACCGACACCGTCCAGGGCTCCCCCGGAGGACCAGCGGCCAACGCCTGACGCGCCTCATCCATGGCGTAGAACTCCAACGCGCCGCCGCCGATGGTGCCCAGCGACGGCCCCTGGCTCACCAGCATCCAGGCGTCTTCGGCCCGTGGCGTGGATCCCTGCGCCCGCACCACCCGCACCAGAAGGCAAGGCCCGGCCTTATCCAGGAAGGGCGCAATCTCCACCGGGGCGATCATGCATCCCCCTGCAAACGCTGTACGGCCATCAGCACCCGCTCCGGCGTCACGGGGGTGTCCAATCGGGGGCACTGGCGATAGCCGGCGACACTGGCCACCGCCATGCTGAGCGCCTCCACCACGCTCACCGCCAGCATCAGCGGCGGTTCGCCCACGGCCTTGGACCGGCGGATGGTGCGCGCCGGGTTCACGGACCACGATGCCAGCTGCACGCGGAAGTCCGGCGGAACATCGCTGGCCAGGGGGATTTTGTAGGTGGAAGGGGCATGGGTGCGCAGGCGGCCGCCCTCGTCCCACCACAGCTCTTCGGTGGTCAGCCACCCCATGCCCTGAATGAAGCCGCCTTCCACCTGACCGCGATCCAGCGCCGGGTTCAGGCTGCGGCCCACATCGTGAAGGATGTCCACCCGATCCACCTGATACTCACCGGTCAGGGTGTCCACCGTCGCCTCCGAAACCGCTGCCCCATACGCGAAATAGAAGAAGGGCCGGCCCTTGCCGCTGCTGCGATCCCAGTGGATATCCGGGGTTTTATAGAACCCTGCTGCGGAAAGATGCACGCGGTCCTGATAGGCCGCCTCGATCAGGGCGGCGAAGGCCAGCGGTTGACCATCGATCATGACCCGCCCGCCCTCGAAGATCACCGCTTCCGGCGCCACGTGCCAGTGGGATGCAGCGAAAGCCACCAGCCGGTCGCGGATTTGCACGCAGGCATCCAGCGCGGCCATGCCGTTCAGGTCCGAGCCCGAGGACGCGGCTGTGGCCGAGGTGTTGGGGACCTTGCCCGTGTGGGTGGCCGTGATCTTCACCGCCGCGACATCCACCTGAAAGGCGTCTGCAACCACCTGGGCCATCTTGGTGTTTAGGCCCTGCCCCATCTCGGTTCCGCCATGGTTCAGATGGATGGAGCCATCGCGGTAGATATGGACCAACGCCCCCGCCTGGTTCAGCCACGTGGCCGTGAAGGAGATGCCGAACTTCACCGGCGTCAGGGCAATGCCCCGGCGCAGGATGCCGCCCTGGGCATTGTGGGCCAGGATGGCTTCCCGTCGCCGGGCATAGTCGCTGCTGGCCTCCAATTCCTCCACCAACCGCGCGACGATGGGGCTTTCCACCTGTTGGTGATAGGGGGTGACGTCCCGCCCACCGTCAGGGCGGTAGAAATTGAGCTTGCGGATCTCCAGCGGGTCGCGGCCCAGGGCATAGGCCACCTCCTCGATCATCCGCTCCGCCGCCACAACCCCCTGGGGGCCACCGAAGCCCCGAAAGGCGGTATTGGAGACGGTGTGCGTGCGCCACGGCTCGCTGACCAGCGTGGCGGCGGGGTAGTAGTAGGCGTTGTCGGCATGAAAAAGGGCGCGGTCCGTGATGGACCCGGAGAGATCCGCCGACATTCCACAGCGTGCACCAAAGGTCCCCTCCACAGCCAGAAGGTGGCCGCCCTCGTCAAAGCCCACAGCGTAGTCAACGACGAAGTCGTGACGCTTGCCGGTGGCGATCATGTCATCATCGCGGTCCAGGCGGAGCTTGACCGGCCGACGAAGCTGGCGGGCCGCCAAGGCGGCCACGGCGGCAATCAGGTTGCCCTGTGTCTCCTTGCCGCCAAAGGCTCCCCCCATGCGCCTGACCAACACCGTCACCGCGTTCGATGGCACCCCCAGGACATGGGCCACCATGTGCTGGACCTCGCTTGGATGCTGGGTTGAGGAATGGACCAGCATGTCGCTGTCCTCCCCCGGCAGGGCATAGGCGATCTGCCCCTCAAGATAAAAATGGTCCTGGCCACCAATGCACACCTGTCCGCGGATCACCCGGGGGGCGGCGGCCAGGGCGGTGGCGCTGTCACCCCGGCGCAGGGTTAGATTGTCGGTGACAAACTCAGCATCCGGGCGACGGCGCGCCTCCTGCACGCTCAGGACGGGGGGCTCGGGGTCCACCTCCAGCACCGCCAGGGCGGCTGCCCGCCGGGCCTGATCGCGGGTTTGGGCGATCACGGCAAACACCGGCTGACCCAGGAACATCACGCGGTGTTCGGCAAAAACCGGGTCATCGCCCTTGCCGGTGGGGCTCACATCATTGACCTCTGGCAGGTCCGCGGCCGTCAAAACCGCCAGCACGCCCGGCGCGGTCCTGACGGCGTCCACATCCAGCCCGATCAGCCGTCCTGGTCCCTTGCTGGCCAGGCCAAGGCAGGCATGGACGGTCCCCTCCACCTCCGGAATGTCGTCCACATAGGGGGCCTCGCCGGCCACGTGTTTGTGGGCGCTGTCATGGGGTATGGGCTGATGGACGGTTCGGATGTCCTGTGCCGCCGGCGGCGCTGTTTCCCCCTTCATGCCGCATCCTCTCCTGGTTCAGGCAGTTGCACGGCCTCTGACCCGGTGCTCTCCAGCCAGAACCGGTGCAGCAGATTGCGGGCCACGGCCAACCGATACGCCGCGGAGGCCCGCCAGTCGCTCAGCGGTTGATAGTCCATGGTGAAGGCATCCTGCGCGGCGCGGATGGTCTCCAGGGTCCAGGGCTGTCCCATCAGGGCCGCTTCCACGGCGCTGGCGCGCTTGGGGGTGGCCGCCATGCCCCCAAAGGCAACGCGGGCCGTGGCCACCCTTCCCGCCCCGTCCAGGGTCACGCCAAACGCCCCACATACAGCGGAGATGTCTTCATCCCGGCGCTTGGAGATCTTGTAGACGGCGTGATGTCCCGCAACCGGATAAGGGACGAACAGGCTTTCCACGAACTCATCCGGGGCCCGATCCTGATGCTTATAGGCCAGGAAAAACGCCTCCAACGGAATCTCCCGCCGCCCCCGGACGGAGCGCAGCCGCAGGCGGGCGCCCAGGGTGATGAAACCAGGGGGCGTGTCACCGATGGGCGAGCCGTTAGCGATGTTGCCCCCCACCGTGCCCATGGCGCGCACTTGGGCCCCGCCGATCCGCCACCACAGGGGCTCAAGGTGGGGGAAATGCCGGCGCAGGGCCGGGATCAGGTCAGCATAGCTCACCAACGCGCCGATCCGCAGGCCCGCCGCCTCCTCCTGGATCTGCCCCAGCTCGCCGCCCAGATGGCCGATGAACACCGCCGGGCTGATGCGCCGAAGCTCCTTGGTCACCCACAGACCCACGTCGGTAGCCCCCGCCACCAGCGTGGCGCCCGGATGATCGCTCAGCGTCTGCGCCAGATCCGCGGCATCGGCGGGCAGGATCACCGTGTCCGCGGGGCTCGCCTCTGGGTCTGAGCCTCCCGTGCCCCCTTCTGAGTCCAGCGTAACCCGCGCCCCATCCCGCCACTCGCGGAGCTGTTGGCGGATGGTCTCACGGTCTGCCACCAAGGGGTCCCGGTCAGGCTCGCCAAATTGATGCGCGTTGCGCGCGGCTTCAAGAATGGGTTGATAGCCGGTGCAGCGGCACAGGTTTCCTTGCAGCGCCCGCCGGATCTGGGTCTCCGTGGGCCGGGGATGGTTCAGCCAGAGGGCATATAGCGCCATGATGATCCCCGGGGTGCAGAACCCACATTGGGAGCCGTGATGGTGGATCATCGCCTCCTGCAGCGGATGCAATCCGGGACCCGGCCACCGCGCAAGGCTTTCGATGGTCACCACATGGCAGCCATCCAGCGACGGCACCAGGCGGATGCAACTGGTGACCGGACGATAGACCAAGGCATCCTCTGGCCCCTCCAGCCGCCCCACCAGCACCGTGCAGGCGCCGCAATCTCCCTCCGCACATCCCTCCTTGGTGCCGGTCAGCCGCCGGGACAGGCGCAACAGGGCCAGCAGCGTGTCATCGCTGCGTCCCTGGGTCAGGGATAGGGGTGTGGTGTTCACCAGCAGGCGCAAGGTGCGGCGCGTAGAAACGGTCATGGGCGCTCAACTCCCCCGATAGGTGCTGTAGCCATAGGGCGAGAGCAACAGGGGCACATGATAGTGCGCCGCTGGGTCGGCGATGACGAACCGCAGGGGAACCTCCGCCAGGAACGGACCGGCCGGCAGCGGGACCGCCTGCGCCTGATGATAGGCCCCCACCTGGAACACGAGTTCATAGCAACCCGCTGCCATCGCCGCCCCCTCCAGCAACGGCCCATCCACCCGGCCATCGGCGTTGGTGGTGGCGGTGCGCACCAGGGCTCGCTGCCCCTGCTCCCCCAGGGCGTAGAGGCTGAGGTCCAGCCCAGCGGCTGGAACGCCGCGGGCCAAGTCCAGAACATGGGTGCTCAGGCGGCCGCTCATGGGGAGGGTCCTTCTGTGATGGTCCACGCTTCGGGCAGGGTATGCTCCTCCAGGTTGGCGCCGGCGCCGATGCGGTCGATCACCGCAAACAGGCCCCTGCCCCCCAGAGGTGTCAGCACCCCATGCCACGTGCCGCGGAATAGGTTGATGCCCTGACCGGGCTGGGTCAGGAAGGCCAGCGGCCGCCCGGGCTTGCCCCCCTCATCGGGGGCCACCACCACCAGGAACGGCGACGGATCCAGCGGCAAGAAGGCCTGGGAGCCCAAGGGGTGGCGCTCCAACAGGTCCAGCGTATGGGGCAGGCGGAACACAGCACTCTGAAACAGGCTGATGCCCGGCCGGCCATCCACCACGTCCAGTCGGGCCAGATCGTGGAAGCGGCCACACTGGCCGCGGTTGATCAGGCGATCGGGTTCCCCCACCGCCTCGATCACATCGCCAAACGGGGCGAACGCCGCTGCCGACAGGGGCTGTGTCTCCAGGACGCGGGGCTCAGGCAACCCCCGCGCGGTGCCCATCGCGCTCATGCCAGCACCCCGAACAGGCGCAGGCGACTGATCCCGCCATCGGGAAAGATGTTCAGGCGGACATGGGTTACGGGTCCCAGGGGCTGGATCACCTCCCCGCCGAACCGATGTTCCGCATCGGGTCCCAGGACCTGATCGGGCATCAGCACTGGCCAGAACATGGCCGCGGCGGTGACAGCGTCCACCGACTCCGCGCCGGCCATTCCCGACAGATCGCCGGCATGCAGGGAGCAAGAATGGGGGAAGTTGCCCTTGTAGTGGCAGGTATCCACCAACGCGGCCCGGAGGGTTGCCCGTGCCCCCAACTGCACGATCATCCAGTCGAAACCGGGGGCCCGGCGCCGCCGTGTCTCCCACCCGTCGCCCATGTCCGCGCCCCGTCCGGGGGCGAGGATCTGGGTATAGCTGCCATAGTGCGCGTCGCTGACGGCCAGCACCCGGCCACCATTCAGTGCGCTGGCCAGGTCCAGGGGTTCAGACGGGTCGGCCGGGGGCCGCAGCACCGGCTGCCCATAGACCCGCAACCGGGCCACCCCGCCGTCGGGATAGATGGATAGCCGCAGATGGGACCATGGCCCCGGTACCGCGCAGGCAAAGGGGTTGGGGCCGTTGCCCCGCAGGGGCTGCGGGGGCAGGATCTCCGTCCAGGGTGCATCGGCCGGGGGATCGCCTTCCCCGCACCATCCCTCAAGGCGGGCCGCGGGGGCATAGTTGCCGGTGAAATGGCTGGTGTCGATGTCCACAGCCTGCACATGCCCCTGGGTGGCAAGGGCGATGATCGCCTGATCATGCCCCCCCTGCCGCCGCCGCCGCGTTTCCCAGCCATCCATCCATTTGCCGTGGTCGTCGTATTTGTCCGGCAGGAACACCGGTGGCTTGGGGTCCAGCATACGGCTCAAAGGGGCGAAGAACGCATCACTTGCCCAAACGCCACGGGCGCCAAGACCGGCAGACGCCAGATTGATCGCGCCCCGGCCAAGGCTCTGTGGCGAAACCGGAGAGGGCGAGGGAGAGCAAGAGGGAGAGGGTGTGTCGGTCATGGCAGCATCTGTTGCAGGCGAAGCAGGGCGATCTTTTCCACCTGGCGGCAGGCCTCGGCAAACTCGGTTTCCCGGTCGTGGGTCAGCCGCTGACGGAAGCTGTCCAGGATGTCGGCCTTGCTCAGGCCCCGAACGGCCAGGATGAAGGGGAAGTCAAAGCGGCTGGTATAGGCGTCGTTTGCCTGCGTGAAGGTCTGCCGCTCCTCATCGGTGAGGGCATCCAGCCCAGCGGAGGCCTGCTCGGCCGTTGAGTCCGCCGTCAGGTGACCCGCCGCCGCCAGTTTGCCGGCCAGATCCGGGTGGGCGCGCAGCACCGCCAGCCGTTGATCAACAGTGGCCGCCCGAAACACCCGGGCCAGGGCATTGTGCAGACCCAGGGCGGTGTCATGGGCGGCGCCAAGTTCCAAGGCATGGGCCCCCTCCGCGATCCAGGCCGAGTGCTCGAACACGCCGCCAAAGCGGGCCACGAAACTGGCGCGATCCAGGCGGGAGGGGCGCTCCCCCGGACGACGGGACGGCGCGGGAAAGCGCTGGCGCCAATGCTGGGCAATGGCGCTGCGGGTGGTGATCCAGACATCTTTCTGCGCCCGGGCATAGGCCAGGAAGCGGTGCAGCGCGGCCACCCGTCCCGGCCGGCCCACCAGGCGGCTGTGCAGCCCCACACTCATCATCTTGGGGCTGCCGGCGCGTCCTTCCGCCAGCAAAACGTCCAGGCTGTCCTTCAGATAGGCCTCGAACTGGTCGCCGGCGTTGAACCCCTGGGGCGTGGCAAAGCGCATGTCATTGGCATCCAAGGTATAGGGCACCATCAGCGCCCACCGGTCGCCGGCGGTCTGCTGCCAATAGGGCAGATCGTCGGCGTAGCTATCGGACTGCCAGACCGGGTCCACCTCCTCGGCCACCAGATCAACCGTGTGTTGGGAGCAGCGACCGGTGTACCAGCCCGTGGGGGGGCTGCCCACCACCTGGGCATGCAGATCGGCGGCAGCCCGGATGTGCGCCCGCTCCTCCTCGGTGGTCATGTCCTTATGCTCGATCCATTTCAGCCCATGGCTGGCAATGTCCCAGCCGGCGGCAACCATGGCAGCCACCTGCGCCGGCGCCCGCGCCAGGGCCGTGGCCACCCCAAAGACGGTGACCGGCACCGCCGCCTGGGTGAACAGCCGATGCAGGCGCCAAAACCCCGCCCGGGCGCCATAGTCATAGATCGATTCCATGTTCCAGTGACGCTGGCCCGGCCAGGGTTGGGCGCCCACGATCTCCGACAAAAAGGCCTCCGACGCCCCATCGCCGTGCAGCAAGCAATTCTCCCCACCCTCTTCGACGTTCAGAACAAAGCTGAGCGCCAGCGCAGCACCGTCCGGCCAGGCCGGATCCGGGGGCGTGGCACCATAACCATGGAGATCGCGGGGATAGCGCTGCACGGGGCGAAGGCTCGGGCAAAGGGGCCAGGACGAAAGCCGGTGGGGGTTTCGTGGAAACACACCAACGGCTTTTGAGAACATCGTTTTCGCACCGTCCGCGGCGCTCGACCAGTCCGCCAGGGCCGAAGGTGCACTGAAAGCGGAGCGGCCAGCGCGGCGGCCCGGCCTCTCCCCTCAACGCCGTAAGCATGCGACAGGGGCAGGGGCGGGGCCAACAACATTCTGCTGGGTACGATCATTTCTTTCCAAATCGCCGGCGCTGGGGTAATGATCCGCGCCTCAAGATGACGCGCTTTTCCCCTCCCCGGTTTCCGTCCGCTCGCAAGGGTTCCCATGTCGGCGCCAGTTCCCCCTCTTTTGGAGACAATCGGCCTGGGCAAGACCTATGGCCGCTTTGTCGCCAATGAGGATATCTCGCTGCGCCTGGCCGCCGGGACCATCCATGCGCTGCTGGGGGAGAATGGGGCGGGCAAGTCCACGCTGGTCAAAAGCCTTTATGGCATCCACCGCCCCACAACCGGTGAGATCAGGTGGCACGGCGCACCCGTGACCCTGCGCAACCCCTTGCATGCCCGCACCCTGGGCATCGGCATGGTGTTCCAGCATTTCAGCCTGTTCGACGCCATGACGGTTGCGGAGAATGTTGCCCTTGGCCTGCCGCGGGACTGGTCGCTGGCCCGCACAGCCGCCCAGTTGGCGGATGTCTCCGCCAGCTATGGCCTGGCGCTGAAACCCCAGGCCGTGGTTGCCGATCTCTCGCCGGGCGAGCGCCAGCGCATTGAGATCGTTCGCTGCCTGATGCAGAAGCCGGAATTGATCATTCTGGATGAGCCCACCAGCGTGCTGACACCGCAGGAAGCCGAAGACCTGTTCGCGATGCTGGAGACGCTGACGGCGGAGGGTAAGTCCATCCTCTACATCTCCCACAAGTTGGAGGAGGTGCGCCGCCTGTGTCAGGAAGCCACCATTCTGCGCCATGGCCGGGTGGTGGGGACGTGCCAGCCGCAGTCCGTCACCGCCGCCGACATCGCGCGCATGATGGTGGGCGACGTGGTGACCGCTGCCCGGCGGGAGGCGCGGGCCCCTGCGCCCACCGCCATCGCCGTCCAGGTCAAGGGGCTGTCTCTCCCGGCGGAGAGCCTGTTCGGTGTTGCCCTGGAGGATGTCAGCTTTGGGTTGCCCGCAGGCCAGATCAGCGCCATTGCCGGGATCGCGGGCAACGGCCAGAGCGAGTTGTTCAGCGCCCTGAGCGGCGAGCGACTGGCCCGGACACCTGAAACCATAACCTTCCACGACCAGCCCGTGGGCCGTACTGGCATCATCGCCCGCCGGCGCATGGGAGCTGATTTCGTCTCCGAAGATCGGCTGGGGCACGCCACCGCCCCGGAGTTGTCACTGTCAGACAATGTCTTTGTCACCCGTGCCCAGACCGATCGGGACCTGCTGACCGCGGGCTTTCTGCGGCGGGGCGCGGCCCGGCGACTGGTGGCCCGCATCCGTGGGGCCTTTGATGTGCGCGCGGCGGAGGCAGATCCCCCCGCGGCCTCCCTATCCGGCGGCAACCTGCAGAAGTTCATCATCGGCCGGGCGGTGGATCGCCGACCGGGCATCCTGATTATCAATCAACCCACCTGGGGCGTCGACGCCGGCGCCGCGGCCCACATCCGTCGGGAATTGATGGCCCTGGCCGCGGAGGGCACAGCGCTGCTGGTGATCAGCCAGGACCTGGATGAGATCTTTGAGATCGCTGACCGCATCGCTGTCTTGCGCCACGGCGCCTTGACCCCGTTCCTGCCCACCACGGACCTGGATGCGGAGAAGATCGGCCTGTTGATGGCGGAGGCGGACGTATCGCCAAAGGGTGGGGGGACGCAGAAGGGACGCACGCCCCATGCGGCTTGAACTTGAAAAGCGGGAGCGGCCCTCCGGCCTCATGGCCCTGATGTCCCCCGGATTGGCCCTGCTGCTGACGGTGCTGATCAGCGCCACCATCTTCGCAAGCCTGGGCAAACACCCCGGGGAGGGGCTTTTCTTTCTGTACATTGAGCCCCTGACCGACGGGTACCTGATCGGGCAGGTGATGGTGAAGTTGGCCCCGCTGGCCCTGATCGCCGCCGGTCTGTGCCTTTGCTTCGCGGCCAATGTCTGGAACATCGGCGCCGAAGGCCAGTATCTGGTGGGCGCCATCTTTGGGGCGGCGGTGCCGATCCTGTTCCCCGTCGTGGACGGCCTATGGGTCTTGCCCCTGATGATCCTGTTGGGCTGCTTGGGGGGCGCGCTCTATGCCCTGATCCCGGCGATCTTACGGGTCCGGTTCAACACCAATGAGATCCTGGTCAGCCTGATGCTGGTCTATGTGGCAGTGCTGTTTCTGGATTGGTTGGTGCGGGGGCCGTGGCGCGACCCCAACGGCCGCAACAACCCGGGCAGCATCCGCTTTCCGGACTCCGCCCGGATGCCGGAGGTGGGGCCGGTGGAGGGCACCTTGGCCATGCTGCTGGTGGCGGTGATCGCCCTGCTGCTGACGGTGATCGTCCGCCGCAGCTATCTGGGGTTTTCCTTCCGCCTGTCCGGTGCGGCCCCGCGGGCCGCCGGCTTCGCCGGGGTGCCGCGGCCGCGGGTGGTGTTGGTGGTGATGGCGCTCTCTGGCGGGTTGGCCGGTATGGCCGGCATCCTGGAGGCCGCAGGACCCATCGGCGCGCTGACGGAGAAACTGCCCACGGATTACGGTTTCACCGCCATCATCATTGCCTTCCTGGGCCGTCTGAACCCGGCGGGCGCCGTGATGGCGGCCCTGGTTCTGTCCGTGACCTTTGTGGGGGGAGAAGGCGCGCAGATGATGATGCAAGTCTCCGACAAGCTCTCGGACGTGCTGCAAGGGCTGCTGCTGTTCCTGGTTCTGGCCTGCGACGTGCTGATCCGCTATCGCCTGCGCTTGCGCCGGGGGCAACCCGGCCCCACGCCTGCCCCGACCCCCAAGACCACCGCGGCGGCCGCTTCTGTCAGTGCTTCCGCCAGTGGTTCGGGCAGCGGTTCGGGCAGTGGTTCTGGCCGTGCTGCCACGGGGGCAGCCATTGGGACGCCTGCGGAGGGGTCCGCCTGATGGATATGCTGGTCAATGTCTCCCTTACCATCATTGCCGCCGCGACCCCACTGCTGCTGGCGGCCATCGGCGAGTTGGTGGTGGAGCGGTCCGGCGTGCTGAACCTGGGCGTGGAGGGCATGATGATCGTGGGCGCGGTCCTGGCCTTTGCCGGCGGTGTCGCGTCGGGATCGGCCTATGTGGGTCTGCTGTGCGCCGTTGTCGGTGGCATGGCCATGGCTGCCCTCTTCAGCCTGCTGGTCCTGAAACTGGCCACCAATCAGGTGGCCACCGGCCTCGCTACCACTTTGGTGGGGCTGGGGCTGGCGGGGCTCATCGGTCAGGGCTATGTCGGCAATCCGGGGGTGAAGCTGGAATCGCTTCCGGTGCCCGTGCTCAGCAGCATCCCGGTGCTGGGCCCGCTGCTTTTCGATCATTCGTTGCTGGTGTATCTGGCCGTTGCCCTGGTGGTGCTGGTGGCCTGGGTCCTCTCCCACACCCGCCTCGGGCTGATGATCCGCGCGATTGGGGAGAACCATGGCTCCGCCCATGCCTTGGGCCACAAGGTGACGCTGGTGCGGTTCTGCTGCCTGCTGTTCGGTGGTGCCTGCGCGGGCCTGGCAGGGGCGTTCCTGGCGCTGGTCAAGAGCAACCAATGGGTTGAGGGTATGACCGCTGGGGCCGGATGGATTGCCGTAGCGCTAGTGGTGTTCGCGGCTTGGCGGCCCTGGTGGGTCCTGATGGGATCCGTGCTGTTCGGGGCCGTAACCATCTTGCAGATCCACGCCCAGGCGGCCAACATCCCAATCCCCAGCCAGTTCCTCAACGCCTTGCCCTATCTGGCCACCGTGGTGGTGCTGGTGATCATCTCCTCCGGCAGGGCCACCCGGCGCCGCGGGGCGCCGGCTTGCCTTGGCCAACCGTTTCTTGCCCAGCGGTAGCGATGCGCCCGCACTGTCGCCGGGCGCTGTCCCAACCCCGCTTCCGTTCCGCCTTCCCTTTCCCCCTTTCGCTCTTCCCCCCCAAAAAAAGGAAAGACACGTTCCATGCGCAGCGTCCTGATTCGTGCCGCCACCGCCCTGGCGGCGGCCAGCCTGCTGTCCGCCCCGGCGGCTCAGGCCCAAATGGAGGAGGCCAAGGCCTGCTTCATCTATGTTGGCCCCATCGGCGACTTCGGCTGGTCCTACCAGCATGACCAAGGCCGCTTGGCCGTTGAAGAAGCCTTTGGCGACAAGGTCTCCACCGCGTACCTGGAGAGTGTCAGCGAAGGTGCTGATGCCGAACGCGCCATCGAGCGTTTTGCCCGCAGCGGCTGCAACATCATCTTCACCACCTCCTTCGGGTTCATGGATGCCACCAACGCCGTGGCCGCCCGCTATCCCGACGTGAAGTTTGAACACGCCACCGGCTACAAGCGCGAACACCCCAACGTCGCCACCTTTGACAGCCGGTTCTATGAGGGCCGCTATGTTCAAGGGCAGATCGCTGCCCGCATGAGCAAAACCGGCGTCGCCGGGTACATTGCCAGCTTCCCCATTCCGGAGGTGGTCCAGGGTATCAACAGCTTCATGTTGGGCGCCCAGTCAGTGAACCCCGACTTTCAGGTCAAGATCGTCTGGGTGAACACTTGGTTCGATCCGGGTAAGGAATCCGATGCCGCCAACAGCCTGATCGATCAGGGGGCCGACATCATCACCCAGCACACCGACAGCACGGCAGCGATGCAGGTGGCCACCGAGCGGGATGTTTTGGCCTTTGGTCAGGCCAGCGACATGATCGCCTTCGGCCCCGAGACCCAGCTCACCAGCATCATCGACGACTGGGCCCCCTACTACATTGAGCGTGTGGGCGCTGTCCTGGAAGGCACCTGGGAGCAGACGGCCACGTGGGACGGCATGGGTGAGGGGCATGTTGTCATGGCCCCGTTCACCAACATGGATGAGGAGACAAAGGCCCTGGCGGAGGAGACCACCGCCCGGATCACCAGCGGCGCGTTCCACCCGTTCACCGGCCCGATCCTGAAGCAGGACGGCTCTGTGTGGTTGGAAGATGGCGAGGTGGCCACCGATGAGGACCTGTCCAGCCTCAACTTCTACATCCAAGGGATCGACGCCACCTTGCCCCAGTGAGCCACCCGGTCCTCTGGGAGACGCCCGGAGGATCGGCCTCGCCCCCCGCAAACCTGCCAACCCAAGATCACCCGGGGGGCCGCCATTGGCGGCCCCTTTTCTGTGGGGCAAAAGCGTTCTCCGATCCGCCTGACCCATCCTGCCCACAGCAGGCGGCACCGATCTGGGATCGTTCCCCCTGCCGTTGTCCCGGCGGTGCGTCTCAGGATGGGGTAGCGGCGGCCGTGGTCGCCGTGACTTCCGCCAGCCGCGCCGCTGCCCGCGCGCCCTCCTGCTCCACCCTGTCCAGCGCCTCATCCAGCACGGCTAGGTCCGCACCGGGCTTTGCCCCCTCAACGGACAGGGTTCGGCGCCAGAGCCGCGCACCCGGCATCCCCTGGAACAGGCCCAGCAGGGGTTTGACCAGCCGATGCAGGGGCACCCCCTGGTCCAGTTGGTCCGCCACATAGGCCCGATGGCTGCGCACCACGCTGGCCCCATCCGTTGGCCCTTCCCCGCCATGGACGGTGCGATGCATGGCCGCCAGCACCGCCGGCGTGTGCCACGCGGCCCGGCCAATCATCACGCCGTCCAGCCGGGCCAGGGGCGCGCAAAGCTGAGAGGGCTCTGTCAGGCCGCCATTCAGAATGATCGGCGTGGTGGGGAAATCAGCCTTCAGGCGATAGACCCGGTCATAATCCAGCGGCGGGATCTCTCGATTCTGCTTGGGGCTCAGCCCTTGTAGCCACGCCTTGCGCGCATGAAGGATCAATGCATCGGCCCCAGCCGCCACCTGGGCGGCGCAGAACCGATGCAAAAAGGCATAGTCATCCTGATGATCGATCCCGATCCGGGTCTTGACCGTGACCGCAAGCGCGTCTTCCACCGCCCGTTTCATGGCCCTGACGCCGGCGGCCACCTGATCGGGCGCAGCCATCAAGCAGGCGCCGAAGAAGCCATTCTGGACCCGGTCCGACGGGCAGCCGCAATTCAGATTGATCTCCTGATAGCCCCAATCTGCCCCCATGGCGGCACACCGGGCCAGCGCCTCCGGCTCATTGCCCCCCAGTTGCAGGGCCACCGGCCGCTCGCAGGCTGAGAAATCCAGATGCCGCGCCGCATCCCCGTGGATCAGGGCGCCGGTGGTGACCATCTCCGTATACAACAGCGCCCGCGGCGCCAGCAGGCGATGAAACGCCCGGCAATGGCGGTCCGTCCAATCCATCATCGGGGCGACGGACAGGCGACGATCAAGAGCAGCGGAAGGGGCAGGGTCTGTGGTCATGGGGCGGAAGGTCGCCGGGTCTGGGCAAAAGATCAAGCGCGCTGCATGACCTGTTCGCCGCCAACCATGGCCGCCAGCGCCGCAGGCGATGGCGGCCATCGCCCCCCCCTCAACCGGCACGCCCCTCCCCGAAAGCAACGCTCATT
>CAZCBM010000045.1:0-16371 GCA_964496805.1 uncultured Rhodospirillales bacterium
ACGGCGCCGGACTGAACGGACGCTACCGGGTGGAACCGGACCTCAAGGATGGGCGGGGCGGCCTGCGGGACATCCAGACCCTCACCTGGTTGGCTGCCTTCGTCACGGAGGTGGACCCCCACGCGCCCTGGCCGGCGCTGAGCGAGCAGCGCATCGTCTTGCCGGAGGAGGCCGACCAACTGCTGCGGGCGCGCAACCTGCTGCTGCGGGCGCGCTGCGCCCTGCATTTGCAGCGGGGGCGGGACGATAATCGCTTGGGCTTTGAGGTGCAGAAGCCCCTGGCCGATATGTTGGGCTATGCCGACGATGCGGTTTCCCTGGGGGTTGAGCGGTTGATGCGGGACCTGTTCCGGGTCATCCGGTCGGTATCCCGCCTGATGCGGGTGCTGCTGCCAGTAATGGAGTCCCTGGCCGGCCTGACCCAAGGGCTGGACATCCTGCGTCTGCGCACCCCCGCCAAACGGCAACTGGACGGTTTCGTCCTGTCCCAACGGCGCCTGGCCTTCGGGCCGCAAACCGACCCGCTGGATGATCCGCTGCATCTGCTGACCATCTTTCATCGCGCGCTGGACTGCGAATGCGACCTCCATCCCGATGCCCTGCGCCGCATTCACCAGTTGGGGGAACAGTTGATCCCGCGCCTGCGGGATGATCCGCGCGCGGGGCCGCTGCTGGTGTCCATCCTGATGCATCCGGTCAACCCGGAACCCATCCTCCAGGTCATGAGCGAAACCGAGGTGCTGCCCCGTCTGCTGCCGGACTTCGCCCCGGTGGTGGCCCTGATGCAGTTCGACATGTACCATTATTATACGGTGGACGAGCACACCCTGCACGCCATCGGTGTCCTGCATCAGTTGGACAAAGGCACCCTGGGGGAGGGGTACGAACTGGCCCGAGACCTGATCCGGGAGGTTGAGGACCGCCGGCTGCTCTATGTGGCCATCCTGCTGCACGATATCGCCAAGGGCCGGGGCGGCGACCACAGCGTCCTTGGGGCGGAGGTGGCCAGTCGCGTCTGCCCCTCCTTCGGGCTGGATGCCGAGGCCACGGCGAAGGTCGTTTGGCTGGTTCGTCACCATTTGCTGCTGAGCTTCACCGCCCTGCGCCGGGATCTCCAGGACCCGCAGACCATCCAGACCTTCACAACAGAGGTGCGGGATCCCGAGCATCTCAGACTGCTGTTTCTGCTGACCGTGGTGGATGTGACGGCCGTGGGGCCGGATCGGTTCACCGCATGGAAGGCGCAACTGTTCCAGACGCTGTATTGGTCCACCCACCGGGTCTTCAGCGGGACGGAGGCCTCCAGCGTCCCGGCGCAGATCAGCCTGGAGCGTCAACAGGAAACCCGGGCCCTGCTGCCCCATTGGACCGACGAGGGCTTTGCCGCCTATGCCGCCCTGGGGAACAACGGTTTCTGGATGGCGTTCGGGCCGGAGAACCATGCCCGCCTGGCCCGGCTGGTGGACTTGGCGGAGCGCGAGCAGCGGCCGCTGACGGTGGAAACCATTGTCCGAAAGGACGAACTGGCCACCGACGTGATCGTCCATGTGGCGGACCACCCCCGCCTGTTCGCCGGGATCACGGGGGCGCTTACCGCCGCCGGGGTGAACATTGTTCGGGCCAAGGTTTTCACCCTGGGCAACGGCATGGCCCTGGATGTGTTCAGCGTCCAGGAGGCCGGCGCGGCTGTCATCGACCGCGGCCGCCGTTCCCGCATTGTGGCCCTGGTGCGCCAGGTTCTTCAGGGGGATCTGGCGCTGGAAACCGCGCTGATGCGGGTCAAACCTCATGTCTCCGCCCGTCGCCGCGCCTTCCAGGTCCAACCCCGCATCCGCGTGGACAACGGGATCTCACGGTCCTGGACCGTGATTGAGGTCCAGGCCACAGACCAACCGGGCCTTTTGCACCGGATCAGCCGCACGCTGGCCGACCAGCGATTGAATGTGGGCCTGGCTAAGATCAACACCCAAGGGCAGCGGGCGCTGGATGTCTTCTATGTCAAGACAATGCTGGGCCTGAAGCTTGAGCCGGATCGGGTGGAGGCCGCCAAGCGGGCCCTGGAACTGGACTTGAGCGCCTTTGAGGCCTCCCGGCCATAGAGCCTAGGGGACCCCAGAAGGGACAAGGCCACGGAGAGGATCATCCGAGCGACCACCGGTAGGCTACATTAAGGGCACCGCTTTGGAATCGGTGTCCACTGCTGTAGCCGTTGGGGTTCCGGCCATGGCATAGGGACTGTGCTGTCTTGCCCAAACCGGAACCGTTTGCCATGAGCCATCCGCCCCGCACCCCCGATGTCTACCGCCATTGGACGGAGGAGAGCGTGCGCTTTGCTGACCTGGACCCGCTGGGCCATGTCAACAACGCCGCCACCACCGTCTTTCTGGAAAGTGCCCGGGTACAGTTCGCCCGGGACGTGGGGATCGGGGTTTGGGAGGGGCCGCTGCTGTGTGTGATCGCCTCTTTGACCGTGAACTATCACGATGAATTGCATTATCCCGCTCGCCTGCGCATCGGCTCCGGCGTCACCCGCATCGGCACCCGATCCTTCACCCTGGTGAACGCCGTGTTCGTTGAGGGCGAGGCGCCCATGGCCTGCCCGGTCACCGGCGAAACCCCTGTCGTCCTGCTTGACAAGGCAACCCGCAAGCCCGCGACCATTCCAGAGGACCTGCGGGCGCGGTTGGAGGCTCACCTGTTGCCGGCCGTGTAGGCTTTGACCCACGCACGGAACGCCTCCGGCGGCATTGGCCGGGCGAAGAAATAGCCCTGCAAAGAGTCGGCCCCGAAATCCCGCAGGATGTCGATGGTCTCCTGATTCTCCACCCCCTCCGCCACAACCCGCTGTCCCAGATTGTGGGCCAGGTCCACCAGCGCATGGACAATGATCTGCGCGTCGGTATCGGTGGGCAGGTTAAGCACAAAGCTCTTGTCGATCTTCAACTCCGCAAAGGGCAGTCGATGCAGGCTGATCAGGGAGGAATGGCCCGTCCCGAAATCGTCCAAGGCGAGGCTGAACCCCCGCTGGCGCATCCCCTCCAGCATTCGGGCGACATTGATGCTGGTATCCATGGCCACGCCTTCGGTGATCTCCAGTTTCAGGCACGTGGGGTCCATGCCGGCACTGCTGATGACCGTGTATGCGCGATCGGCAAAGGATGCATCGCGCAGGCTGCTGGCGGAAATGTTCACCGCAATCACCAACCGATGCCCCTCCGCCGCCAATTCCGTCCAGTGCTCCGCCGCCTGGGCCAGCATGGCAAAGGTGAGATCATTCATGCGCTGGCTGCGCTCAGCCAAGTCCACGAACTTGTCCGGGCGGATCATGCCCAAATCGGGGTGGTGCCAGCGGGCCAGGGCTTCGGCCCCCACCACAGCGCCACTGGCGCCGTCGATGATCGGTTGCAGGTAGGGCCGGATATGTCGATTGGCCAGCCCTTCATCCAGATCGTCCTCCCCCAGCGTCTCCGGCGTTGGGTGGGCCTGATGCAGCAACCGGATCAATTCCCGGTGGGCGAAGGGCTTATGCAGCACGCCGATGACGTTGAGGCCCATACCCATGGCAATGCGCTGGCTGGCCTGCAGCATCCGCGGCTCGGACCGGCCCATCAGCACGACCGGCCCGTCAAAGCCAGACATCACAACCGACTCCAGCACCTCCACACTGTCGGTGTCCGACAGGTGCAAATCCAGCGCCAGCGCCCTGGGGCTATTGTTGGCAACCTGGGTGGCCAGGGTCGCCAAACTGGGGCTGACAACGGCGCGCAGGCCCATGCGTTGCAGGCCCCGCGCCAGCAGCAGTGCCAAGTCGGCGTCATCGTCAACGATGCACAGATGGGGCGGCTGCACCCGTGCGTCGGTCCCCTGCTGCGCGCGTGGCGAGTCAGCATTTTTCAGGACACTGGCGGGGGAAGCAAGGACGGGCATCGCTCACCTGGGCAGGGCGGGAGGTCCGGAACGGGATCCCGGGACGAACGGGTGAACGCTAGGAACACCCAACAAACAAGCTGTTAACCTGTCTGGCATCTTGCGCGGCATTGCCCTAAACCGCCCGTCAGATCCCCCCTGTCTGCTGCGGTGCACCCATGGCCAATCTCGTCACCCGCTCCCTGGAGGGGCTTTATCAATGGACCATGGGCCTTGCCGCCCATCGCTACGCCATTGGCGCGCTGGCGCTGGTTGCGTTCATTGAAAGCTCCGTCTTCCCCATTCCACCGGACGTCATGCTGATCCCAATGATCCTGGCCGCCCGCAACCGCGCCTGGATGTTGGCAGCGGTGTGCACCGCTGCGTCTGTCGCCGGTGGCTTGGCCGGCTATGGCATCGGCGTGTTCGCGTTCGAAACCGTGGGACAATGGGTCCTGGACACCTACCACTTGGCGGACAAGTTCGAGGCGGTGAAGGCCCTGTATCAGGAACATGGGGTGTTGGTGGTGTTCACGGCCGGGCTGACGCCTCTGCCCTATAAGGTGTTCACCATCACCTCTGGTCTGATGAATCTGGACCTGTTGAGCTTCACCGGCGCGTCCATCGTTGGGCGCGGGATGCGATTCTTCCTGGTGGCGGGCCTGCTGTACGCCTTCGGCCCGGCAATCCGCCGTTTCGTTGAAACCTATCTGCCCTGGGTGGCCCTGGCCTTTCTGGTGCTGCTCATTGGCGGGTTCGTTGCCATTGCCTACCTGTTGTGAGGAATGTCCTCCGGAGGGAACACACCATGACAGCCTCGACGTCTTCGACGCCCCCGTCTTCAGCCCCCACAAAGGCAGGATGGTCCGTGGCCCGCTGGAGCCTGCTGCTGCTGGGCCTGATCGGCGCCGCTGGCATCGCCGCTGCACTGTTCAGCCAGTATGTGCTGGACATGGCCCCCTGCACGCTTTGCTACTGGCAGCGATACCCCTATTACGCTGCCATGGTGGCAGTGCCTTTGGCGCTGATGCCGCTGCCGCGCCCCGTCCATGGCGGCCTCGCCCTGCTCACCGGCCTGCTGATCGCCGGCAGCGGCGTCATCGGGCTCTACCATGGCGGTGTCGAGCAAGGGTGGTTTGAGGGGCCCAGTGGGTGCAGTTCCACGCTGCCCATGGGCCTATCCCCAGACGAATTGCTGGAGGCCATCCGCAACAAGCCCCTGGTGCGCTGCGATGAGCCTGCGGAATTGGCCTTCGGCGTGTCGATGCCGTGGTGGAATGCCGCCTATGCCTTTGGCGCGGTCATCCTATCTCCTGTGGTGGCAACCGTTCTGATCCGACTGCGAAAGGCCCCCTCCGATGCGTGATGATGCCCGACCCACCACCGACGCGCCTGACAGCACCGCCGGCCACCACCGCCTGCCGGGGGAGCCCCGCGGGCGGGCCCTGGTGGAGAGTATCGTCCGGGTGGACCACGCCGGCGAGTACGGCGCGCAGCGCATCTATGAGGGCCAGTTGGCCGTCCTGGGGCGCACCAAATACCGCGCCATGCTGGAGCATATGAAGGACCAGGAGGTCGAGCACCTGACCTATTTCGAGAACCAGATCCCGGCGCGGCGGGCTCGCCCCACGGCTCTGCTGCCCCTCTGGCACGCCGCCGGCTACGCCCTTGGCGTTGGCACAGCGCTGCTGGGCCCCCGTGCCGCCATGGCCTGCACCGTGGCCGTGGAAGAGGTGATCGAGGAGCACTATCAGGAGCAACTGGAGGCCATTGGCCCGGAGGCCGAACCGGAATTGCGGCAGGCCATCGAGAAGTTCCAGGCCGAAGAGGTGGAACATCGGGACATCGGCCTGGACCATGATGCGGAACAGGCTGTGGGGTATCGCGCCCTGTCCGCAGCCATCAAGGCGGGCTCCCGCGCAGCCATCTGGCTATCGTCGCGCATTTGAGGAAAGTCTCCGCGCCGGGGCCGGGCTCTTAACGGTGCCTTAAGCCCCTTGGCCTCAGGGTAATACAGTTTAATCCCACCTTACCTGATCCAAGAAACGGCCCGCCCTTATGGAGACCAGCTTTCTGGGGATCCCCTCCACCTTGGGGGGAGGACTGATCCAGCGATCCCTTGCCATCCGCCCACAGAATAGTGGCTTCGTTGCCCCGCCGCCCCCGGATCCCCGCACCCAGTACACACTGCCGGGCCAGCCAGGATCCGCCGCCCAATCCGCCAACGGTGCCAATAAACTGGGCCAGTTTACAGAAACAGCCCGCCTGGATCAGATCGACATCTCTCCGGCGGGCGAGGCTGTCATCCGAAAGCGGGTGATGGGCCAAGGGGTACAGGAGCAGCCCCTGGACACGGCCAGCGAGACCACGCGGAAGCTGGCGGACATCCACCAGGAAAACGCCCGGGCCGTGAACGGCACCGACCGCGGCCAACTGCTGACCATCGACGTCTGAGGGCCGTTGGCGGGCTGGTCGGCGCTTCCTGGGACGCGGGCCTTTACCTGCCCTGATCACGCCTACCGCACCGTTGGTCTTGGGTCCGGTGGCGCCCCCGCTGTCGCTTACCCCCGTTTTCGCTCAGTGGTGGTCGCTTGGATGATCCCCACCCGTGGTGTTGTCCCTTTGGGGTCCTACGCTTCATGGTGCGCGGGCGGCAGGTTCGCGGCTTGCGCAGGTGGCTTTCCGGCCCGCTCAGACCGGTGGCCGGCCCAGGATCCTGGCCTGGGTGCTGGCCTGTATGCCGGCCTGGGGTGATGCGTTCTTTCTCCCCGCTGGGGTATCGCACTGGGGGTTTTTGCGTGGTAAGCGCGGGCTCGCGCCACCCATCCGCGATCCCTGCCTTTCCCGATTGCCCTTGGCCGCTCTCCCCTTACAGCAGCGACACCGATTTGGAATCGGTGTCGCTGCTGTAGCGTTCTGGTGGTCGCTCGGATGATCCCTTCCGTGGCGTTGCCACTTTGGGGTCCTACGCTCTAGCTTGCTTAGGCCTCACCTCGTTAGGTCGACCCACCCAGCGCTCCGGTGCGACCCTGCCTCTGCCTCTGCCTCTTAGTCATTTGGAACCATGACAGAATTCGTTCAGGCCCTTCAGGGGCTCCCCACCTGGACCGTATGGTTGGGACAGGGCTTCATCGTCTATGCCGCCGTGCTGGTCATGATGAGGGCCCTTGGCGCCGCCGGGCTGCTGCTCACCATCCCGCTGCTGATGGTGGCGGCCAATATCCTTGTTCTGCGGGGGGCCGAGTTCCCCTGGTTCAGCCATCCCGTCGCCCTGGGGACCATTGTTTTCACCGCCATCTTCCTGTGTGTGGACCTGCTGGCGGAGCATTATGGGCCGGCCGCCGCCCGCCGGGGCGTGCTGGCCGGGTTCCTCGGGTATGGCCTGTTCGTCCTGGTGATCGTGAGCGGGGTGTCCATCGCCCCCCTGTCCGCCGAGGTGGCCGCCAGCGACCCCAACAATGGCTGGATGGCCGGCAACCATGAGGCGATGACAACCCTCTTCATCCCCGCGCCCGTGTTCCTGCTGGCTGGTCTTGTGGCCTATGGGGTCAGCACCCTGCTGGATATCTGGGTGTTCCAGCGGCTGCGTCGGGCCACCCAGGGCAAAGCCCTGTGGCTGCGCAACACCGGCTCCACGATGGTGGCCAGCCTGGTGGACAATACCGTGTTCAGCCTGCTGGCGTTCAAACTGCTGGCGGAGGAGCCGGTGGGGTGGGAGCCGCTGCTGATGACCTTCATCCTGGGCACCCTGTTGGTGCGCTGGGCACTGGCGCTGGTGGACACGCCGTTCATGTATCTGGCCGCCCGCATCCGGCGCCCGGACAGCAGCGGGCCGCAGGCCTGATCCCCCGTGAAGGCCGTTGCGGTGAGAAAGAGCCTTTTCCCATCGCTCTGGCCCGACCCGCTCCTCCACCTGGCGTACCTTTGGCCGGCCCCCTCTAGGGGGGACCGCCGGAGGATTTCCCTTGTTTCCCGCGATGCCCCTTCAGGCTGCCGCAGGAGAGGAGGACCAAGCCCCTGCGGCAGCGGCAGCTTGGGCAAACCCCTCGAACGAGCGGGGCTCGCGCCCCAGCGCCCGGCGAACACCGTCCCCCACCCAAGCATTGCGCCCGTCCAGGGTCTCCCGCGCAATGGCTGCCACCAGGGCCGCCATATCGTCCCCGATGGCCGGGGCCAGCCCCTGTTCAAAGGCCTCAAAACTGACGGGCTGATAGGTGATCGCGCGCCCGGATGCAGCGGACAGCAGGGTGGCCATCTCAGCGAAGCTCAGCAGGGCCGGACCCGTGACCTCCAACACCTGCCCTTCCAGCCCCGGCTGGGTCAGGGCTGCCACCACAACATCGGCAATGTCATCGGCGCTGACAATGGGTTCCTTCACCGCTCCGCCAGGCATGGAGAAGACGCCCGTGGTGACCGGCATCCGCAATTCGCCCTCGCTGAAGTTTTCCGCGAACCAGGCTGCCCGGACCAGGGTCCAGGACAAGCCGCTGGCCTGGACGCGTTGTTCGGCCTGTTGAGCGTGATATTCGCCACGACCACTGAGCAGGACCAGGTGCTGAACCCCGGCCCGTCGCGCCTCGACGCAGAGCGCTTCCACCGCTGCCACGGCCCCAGGGACGGCCAAGTCCGGGGAATAGGTGACGTAGGCCGCCCTGGCCCCCCGCAATGTCGGGCCCCAGGTCTCTGGCCGATCCCAATCAAAGAGGGTGGGCGAGCGACGGGAAGCGGGGCGTGTGGCATGGCCCAGGGCCTCAAGCCTCTGGCAGACACGGCGGCCGGTCTTACCGGTGGCGCCCAGAACAACGATGGGATCAGCGGACATGGCAGGTCACTCCAAGCAGAATTGGGGGGATAGCAGAGGCCCCGACCCTGCCTCTGATCCCCCTTGCCTGGCTTGACCTGGGCTGCCAATGCTTTGGCCTGATGCGCCACCCGCCATTACAGCAGGGGCCTGCGATTTGGAGCGTAGGACCCCGAAGTGGCAACGCCACGGAGGGGATCATATGAGCGACCACCAGAAAGCGACAGCGGAGGCGCCGATTCCAAATCGGCGTCCAACTCTGTAGGCCGCCATCTCGACCAAGGGTGGCTTGCTCGGTGAGGGGGACCAGGAGAAAGTGACCTGTCCCCCGCGCACTCCCCCATCGTGACGGAGAGTCTGCTCAACCGTGAAGGAGCAGACAGCATGAGGAAAAGCCGCTTCACCGAGGCGCAGATCATTGAGATGATCAAGACGCAGGAGGCCGGGATGGCTACGGCAGACGTGTGCCGCACGCACGGGCTTAGACCGGCAACGTTCTACAAGCTCAAGGCCAAGGATGGAGGTATGGACCTTTCCGACGCCCGGCGGCTTAAGGCACTGAAACCGCGACCGACGCCATCAGGCATCGGTGGCTGCGGCGACGACCATCGGCGCCTCCAGATGCTCGCGGATCGCGCGCGGCGACCATGCGGCGGGATCGATCTCCAACAGCTTTGCGAACCGTTCCGAGAGGGTGTCGAGCGTTTGCTCAAAGGCCGCACGGCGCTCTTCTTCACTGCCATCGACGGCAGCCGGGTCTGGCAGCCCCCAGTGAACCGTGGTGATTGCCGCCGGAAACACCGGGCAGGTTTCCCTGGCCCGGTCACATAGCGTGATGACCAAGTCAACCGATGGGGCATTAAGGGCGCTGAAAGAGAAGACGTCCTTCGGCTCCAGTCCAGTCGTGTCATAGCCGCGGTCTTTCAGAACGGCCAAGGCGAGCGGGTTCGGGCCTGGAGCAGGGTGACTGCCAGCACTCAGGGCACGCCACCTGGGCGCGCCATGGCGGCGGAGCCAAGCCTCAGCCATCAGCGACCGGGCGGTGTTACCGGTACAAACCAGGAGGACGTTCCACTCACTCTTGTCGGATGGACTCATCGTTCTTCTCCGAGTGTGTTGTGCATCATTGACAGGCGGACAGACATCTCAAAACCGTTTGAGGGGCACTCTTCGTATCTAAGCGACGACTTGGCTCACCCTGGTAGCCGTCCCTTACAGAGAAGCGGCGCAGGCCGACGATGGGGGCCAGGTCAGCGGCATTTCCGACCGCGCTTCAGCAGTGGCTTCAGGTAAAAGAGCCCAACGGCTCAAGCTTCCTCAGGTTGCAGGATAGTGACTTTGGCGGCGGGCTGTCAGGGGCCTTGCTCACCATCAGGCGCAGGAGGGTGGGTCCTGCTGGACGGGGTTGGACGGAGAACGCCAAAAGGCGCTAATTGTTTCTATGCTTCCAGTATAGTCGAACTAACAGAGCGCGTCAAGCACCGGGTTCGTCGACACCCACACCCATGGGATCTGACCAAGTTTCTCCTTCCGCCTCGCGGGACGGGCGCTGCCAGTGGACCCAGAGCGTAGGCACCCAAAGTGGCAACGCCATAGACGGGATCATCCGAGCGAGCATGAGTAAGCTACAGCAGGGACGCCGATCCCAAATCAGTGTCCGCTGATGTAGAGCATTTTCCGATCCGTCTGGCCCAGCCCGCTGCCCCTTCGGCGTTCGACGCTCTATTCCTGAGCCGCGCGAAAAGCTGCAGGCGTCAACTGACACCAGCGTTTGAAGGCCCGCGTAAAGGCGCTTTGCTCAGAGAATCCAGTGACAAAGGCCACCTCGGCCAAAGGATAGCTTGTCCTGCTGAGCAGGCCCTGGGCCAAGTCCCGGCGCGCCTGATCCACAACCTGCTGATAGCTGGTTCCCTCGGCCGACAGGCGCCGTTGCAGGCTGCGCTCACTCATGCCCAGGCGGGCCGCCATGTCCGCCAGGGGCGGCACGCCTGCGCTCAAGGCCGAGGCAACCAGCGCCTGCACCTGGGTTGGCAAATCTGTCTCAGCCTCGGGCACATCGTCCAGCGCCTGATCCAGGTGGCTGAGAAGAAATCGGCTGATGCCTTCATCCCCCAGGCGCGTGGGCACCGCCAGCGCTGCGGCGGGATACACAAGGCCGTCACACTCGGCATTGAAGTGGACCGGGCAGCCGAAGAAGCGCTGATGATGGGACGGGGCAAAGCTGTTGCTGTGACGCAGATGAACCGCCAAGGGTGACACGGGAGACGCGCACACCTCCCGAACCAAGGTGACAACACTGGCCAGCGTCGCCTCGTTGGAAAGGCGCAGCCCCAGCCGTCGCTCCCCTGCACGATGCAGCAGGTACCACGCCTCGCCGTCCTCTCCTGCCGTCACCTGATATTGGCTGACACTGCTCAACAGGCGCCAATAGCGCTCGGCCCGGGCAAAGCTGTCGCGCAAGGTTGACGCCGTCTTCCAGGCCAGACCGAAGGCGCCATAGTCATCGCAGCGCATGCTTGCCCCTACCCGCAAGGGCAAGGTGATGGCTTGCTCCTCCGGTACGCACCGGGCAAGCCGCTCCAACAGATCGTAATAGGCACCGTCGGCCACCCGCTCCTCCAGGCGAGGGCTGCCCTGCGGGTCCAACCCCACCGACTGCAAAAGGGCGGTGGGGTCCAGGGGCGGAGCAACGGCGGCGATCACCTTGCGCGCAAAAAGGGCCGTGATGGCACCCATGGCGAGGTCCTCAGCATGCACCTTCGGACTTGGCGCAAACGCCCGGAGCCGTCTGCGATGCGTACCCCACAATGCCGCAAGCGCCTGCGTGTTTCCACAAAACCCGCAATCGCTTTAGCCCTGGACCGGCGTGCCGTCCTTGCGCTTGCCGGTATAGATGCCAAGCGCCTTCAGCTTGCGGTGCAGGGCGCTACGCTCCATGCCAACGAACTGGGCGGTGCGGGAAACGTTGCCACCAAAACGGTTGAGCTGGGCGGTGAGATAGTCGATCTCAAAGACCCGTCGCGCCTCCTCAAGCTCCAGCGCCATGATCTCCACCCGGCGCTCCCCACTCATGTTGCCAGCGCGGTTGGACACCAAGTCGGGGGGGAGTTGCTCGCTGGAGATGGGTTCGCCCGGTTCGCCCGGTCCCATGATCATCAGCCATTCCACCACATTGCGCAGCTGACGCACGTTGCCCGGCCACCCATAGGTCTGCATCACCGCCAAGGCATCCTCACTCAGCTCCCGCGGGGCGAGACCGCTGGAGGTAACGATGCGTTCCATGAAATGCCCGATCAGGTCCGGGATGTCCTCCAGACGCTCCGCCAGTCCCGGCACGGCCATTTCAATGACGTTGAGGCGATAGAACAAATCCTCGCGGAATTGCCCCTCGCTCATCGCCTCACGCAGGTCGCGCCCGGTGATGGAGAGAATGCGGACATCCACGCTGACCGTGCGGTCACTGCCCACGCGCCGGAAGCGTTGTTCCTGCAACACCCGGACGATCTTCGGCTGGGTTGCCAGGGGCATGTCGCCCACCTCGTCCAGCACCAGCGTGCCGCCATGGGCCTGCTCCAGCAGACCCACCTTGCGCGCCTCCCCCGGTGACTGGGGCTCCAGGCCGAACAATTCTTCTTCGAACCGGTCAGGGTGGATGTTGGCGCAGTTGAGGAACAGCAGCGGCCCTTCCGCGCGGCGCGACCGGGCGTGCAGCAGGCGCGCCACCAACTCCTTGCCGGCCCCCGACGGCCCGGTGATCAAGGCACGGGAATTGGTGGGGGCAACACGCTCGATCTGGCGGCGAAGGTCGTTGGCCAGTTGGCTGTTACCCACATAGTCCAGGCTGCCCCCCACACGGGTCCGCAGTTCCTCCACCTCGCGCTTCAGGCTGGCCTGTTCAATGGCCCGTTCGATCATCATCAGCAGCCGGTCCGCCTTAAACGGCTTTTCGATGAAGTCGTAGGCCCCTTGCTTCATGGCGGCGACGGCGGTTTCCACTGTGCCGTGGCCGCTGATCATCAACACCGGCACCGGGGGGTGATCGCGCTTGATCTCATTCAAGACCCCGATGCCGTCCAGCCGGGAGCCCTCAAGCCAGACATCCAAGATGATCAGCGAAGGCTGGCGTTCCGCGAGGGTATCCAGGGCCTCCCGATCCGTGCCGGCCTGGCGGACGCTGTAGCCCTCATCCTCCAGGATGCCGGCCAGCAACATCCGGATGTCAGGTTCATCATCAACAACCAGAATGTCGTGCGCCATGGGAGTGCCTGCCAATGCTGAAACGGTAAGGGCTTGGGACTGAAGGGGCGAGGATCACACCGGCGTTGATCCGGTGCGGGCCGCTCCCCCCCCGACAGCCGCAGCGGCACAGCAGATCGCCGGTGCGGGACGCTGCTGTGCGCTTCAGGCGACATCTGCCTCGGGGGAGGCGCTCTGTGTTGCCTCTATGCCACCAGCCAAAGGCAGGGTAAAGCACACAGTCAATCCGCCGCTGCTGGGGTGCTGCAACTCCAGCGTGCCGCCGTGATCCTCGATGATTTTCTTCACGATGGCGAGGCCCAAGCCCGTCCCCTTTTCGCGGGTGGTCACGTAGGGATCCAGGACTTTCGTTCGCATATCTGGTGCAATACCGGGCCCTTGGTCTGCAACCACAAGCTGAATTTGACGAGGCCCGGTGTGCCGACAAGTCACACTGATGCCCAGCGGGGACCCTTGCTCCTGCCCCGGCTGATCGTCCTGATGGCTTGCCGGCGATTCGGTCATCGCCTGAGCCGCGTTTTGCAACAGGTTGCCCAGCGCCTGCTGGATCAGCCCCTTGTCGGCGCGGATCTTCAGCGGCTGGTCAGGCTTTTCCCAGCGCATGGGAACAGACGGGAAGGCCTGACGCTGCGTGAAGACCACTTCCTCCACCAGTCGCGACAGGTCCACATCGGCCAATTGCGGCTGCGGCATGCGGGCAAAGGCGCTGAATTCATCCACCAGCCGGCGGATGGTATCCACCTGGCGCACCACCGTGTCGATCAACATCCCGAAGGTCTCATCCTCGGCCGGGATCAGCTTGGTGTAGCGGCGCTTGAGTCGCTCGGCGGAGAGTTGAATAGGGGTCAAGGGGTTCTTGATCTCATGGGCGATGCGGCGGGCCACCCCGGCCCATGCCGCGTGGCGCTGGGCCACCAGCAGTTCGGTAATGTCGTCGAAGGTCATCACCACCTGGTGCTCGTCGCGTTTCGTCTGCGCCACCAGGCGCAGCAGCAAGGTCCGGCGCTGCCCATGGCCGTCTGTGATCTCCACCTGGCGGGTGACGCTGGCGGCATGGTTCAGCACCCGGCTCAGATCATCCATCAAGGTGGGCATAAGGGTGCGGACATCGCTGCCGATCAACGCCTCCTGGGTCCGGCCCAGCAGGGCCAGCGCGGATTCGTTGGCCAGCACCACCCTTGCGTCCCGATCCAGCCCCAGCACCCCCGCGCTGACCCCGCGCAGGATGGCCTCGGTCAAGCGTCGGCGGGCATCAATTTGCTGGTTGGCGGCCACCAGGGCCGTCTGTTGGGCGTCCAACTGCTCCGTCATGCGGTTAAAGCTGCGCATGAGGCTGCCCAACTCGTCCCCGCGGTCGCGACCCTCATGCAGGCGCACGCTGAGATCACCGGCGCGTATGCGCTCCGCCGCGCCGATGAGGTCCGAGAGCGGTTTGCCGAACCACCCGGCCACAATCAGGCCACCGGTGATGGCGGTAACCAAGAACAGCGCCGCGATGACGCCAAACAACAGCGTCACGGTCAGCTGGAAGTTTGCCCGCTCCGCCTCCAGACCGGTGAACTGGGTGGCCGTCTCCCGCAACTCGGTGACATACGCGGGGATATCCCGGTCGATCTTCTCCACACCCAAGACGAAAAGATTGTCCTGCACACCCATCTTGGTCAGGCCGATCACCTGATTGAGGGTTGCATCATAAATCACCACGGCCCGGCTGCTGTCCTGGACAGCGCGGGTCGCTGGCTGCTCGGGGTCCGGGATACGGGCGGCGGCATCCTCGAACACGCTGACCTGAGGCATGCCGGCGGTGACCGACTCCACATCGCCGGACCCGGCAAGGACATTGCCCTCCGCATTGACCACCGCCAACGCCTCCATCCGCAGCGTGGTGCGCAGATTGTTCAGCCCGTCCAGATAGGCTTGGCGCTGCAACAGGATGCCCCGGTGGATCCCGGGCTGGCTCAGAACCCAGTCCGCGAAGGTCACCTTGTCCGCCTGACGCTGCTTCTCCTGATCCAGGTAGCGGTCAGCCAGTTGCACCGACAGGTCAATGCTGTTGGAGACCTTGTCGCTGAACCAGCTCTGCACCCCCAATTGGAAGAACACGATGGACAGGAACGCCATCAGCACCGCCGGGATACCGGCCAGCAGGGCCATGATGGCCACCATGCGCAGGTGCAGGCGCGATCCGGCCCGGTTGGAGCGGCGCCGCAACCACAGGGTCACCACCCGCTCGCCCACCACCATCAGCAGGCCCAGCAGCAGCACCACATCAAAGAACAGCAACCAGTTGAGCGCCCGGGGATCGGTGATCCGCAAGGGCCCCTCGCTCATGGCGGCATAGGTGAAGCCAATGGCCACCAGGGCCACCACCGACAGGGCCGCGGCCACCACGTTGCTCCAACCGCGATGGCGGTAGAGGCGGATGGCTCGGGTGGCAACGCTGAGCAAGCGAGAAGGGGGGCGCGGGGCGCCAGGAGGATGGGCTTCGGCGGTCATGCCGGCTCCGTCAGCGGGCCAGGAGGGGGAGGCGGGCCTCCCATCAGGGCTGCGTCAGCAAACCCGGCTTCCGGCAGTGACGGAGACATCAGCCCCCCTGGGCCTGGACGGCGCCAAGGTGGACTGGGGGCTCAGGGCTCGTCGCTCAGGCCCAGATAGCGGATTTTTTTGCGCAGCGTGTTGCGATTGATGCCCAGGATCTGGGCCGCCTTCAACTGGTTTCCGCCCGTTCGCTCCAGGCACAGCTGTATCAGGGGCTTTTCCACTTCCCGGATCACGCGCATGTAGAAGCCCGGGGGCAAATTGCCATCGGTTTTATGGATGAAGCTCCGCAGCGCATCCTCGACAGCGTCGGAGACCTCGTGGTGCCCGTTGATCATGACGGCTGGACCCTTTGTTATTGGATAGGGTTTTCATTGTTGGTCCGCTGCACTTCCGGTGCCTTTAGGCACTCTCGGCGCGTTGACCTCCCAGTCTTGTAAGGATACCAGAACGTCCACATGACGGAAAGCCTTTCCGTCTGAGCCAGACACATGACGGCTTCTGATCATCTTTGTGCAGTGCGGCAATGAATACCATCGCAGGACTTGTTGTGGCCGCGGGCAAGGGCCTGCGGGCGGGCGGAGAGCGGCCAAAACAGCTTGCGCTGCGGGGCGGCAAAGCCATGGTCGCCCATACGGTTTCCGTGGCCCTGGAGCACCCACGGCTGACCCTGGTGGCCGTGGTCGTGCCCGCGGATGATCCGGCTTGCGTGGCCGACGCTCTGGGGGATCTGGCGGGCCGGGTGCACCTGGTGCCGGGGGGCAGCAGCCGCCAGCAGAGCGTGCTGAACGGGCTGGAGGCGCTGTCATCCCTGCCCCTCCCCCCGGAGGCCGTGCTGATCCAGGATGCCGCCCGGCCAGGCTGGGACG
>CAZCBM010000046.1:0-16347 GCA_964496805.1 uncultured Rhodospirillales bacterium
TGCCAGCGCTGGGCATTTAGGCGACCCTCCGGCACCCGCTCGCCCTCAAAGCTGATCACGTCTCCGCCCACCCGGGTCCCGGGCGCAGTCGCCATCTGATCGCTGCTCAGTTCGATCAGCTCAATGCGATAGCGGGTGATCTCCTTGGGGGTGTTGCGTACGTCCAGTTGCGGGCTGAGGCCGCTGCACAGATGGCGGTCCTGCAACTCAAAGGTCAGGGACATGACCACGGGCTCTTCAGACTCGAAGCCAAGACTGCCGCCGCAGGCGGACAGGGACAGGCACAGCGCAGCACCCGCGAGGGCAGAAAGGGTCAAACGCATCGGTAGGGTTATCCTTCGGGGGAGGCAACGGGGGGACGGGCGCCGAACAGCTTGGATCCCACACGGATATGGGTGGCGCCATAGCGCGTTGCGGTGAGATAGTCACCACTCATCCCCATGGACAACCCAGGCAAACCCAGATTGGCGGCCAGGTCGGCCAGCAGCGCAAAATGCATGGCCGGCTCCTCCTCCACAGGGGGGATGCACATCAGGCCGATGATGGGCAGGGCCAAATCGCGGCAGAGCTGCACCAGTCCGGCCACCTCCGTTGGCGTGACGCCGGCCTTTTGTGGCTCTTCGCCGGTGTTGACCTGGATGAAGCAGGGCAACTGACGGGTCTGGACCTCCATCTCCCGGGCCAGGGCGCGGGCCAACTTCTCCCGGTCGACGGTATGGATGCAGTCAAACACCTCCACCGCTTGCCGGACCTTGTTGGTTTGCAGCGGCCCGATGAGGTGCAATTCCAGGTCGGGATAGCGCGCCCGCAGGGCTGGGAACTTACCGGCGGCTTCCTGCACCCGGTTCTCCCCAAACAGGCGATGGCCGGCGGCCAAGGCGGCATCCACCGCCTCGGCCGGCTTGGTCTTGGATACCGCAATAATGTCCGGCGGGCTGGAGCGGACAGTCCGCAGTTCCTCCAGCAGGGCGGCGCGGGCGGTGGCAAAATCTGGAATCTGGGTCATGTCTGCCGTCATCAGACGGGCTGGCCTGCCTTGTCAAGATAACGATGCAGGCGCATCACCTCGCCATGGGTGGCAATGACCCGTTGAACCTGGTCATCGCTCAGGTGCTCCCGCCAAGCGCCGGTGCGACCCTGGCGGAAAAAGGCCTGGGAGTGGGGGGAGCGTTCGCTGAAACCGTCGGTTTGTTCCAAGCTTTGCAGGCTTTTGAAGCTGGCATGGGCTGCTGCACGCTCAATGGCCGGCTTGTCAGCGGGGTGTTGGATGAACTTGGTCAGGCTACGGAACGCCTTGATGGGGTTGGTGTGCATGTCCTCATAGCGCAGGACCAGCAAGGGCAGACCCTTCGCCGTGATCCAACTGCTGACATGCTGGGACCAGGAACTGAGATACTGATAAACCCCGGAGGCCTCCCCCTTGATGACAGCGTTGGGGTCGGCCATGGCGTCTATGGCTTGGTCCAAGGTCAGCCCATAGTGGTCGGCATAGCTGGGAACAACGTCCAGCGGATTGCGGATGATGTACACCGCGGCGGTGGTCAAGGCGGCGTTGACGGTGGGCGCCTCATAACCGTAGCCCAGCGCCAAGTGGGTTTTCACCAGCTTCATGCCGTCCGTGCTGGCATCCAGGACGGCCTGCGCCATGACTCGCAACTTGGCGATGGTGGGCTGATCGTCCAGGGCCACTGGGGCGCCGTTGGCCTCATCATACCAGCGCCGGTGATGTTCGCCCGGAACATACTGGCCAAGCTGGTTCACGGGCACCGGCTCGGCGCTGTCCGCCAGCAGATTGGCCAGAAAGGCCCGGACCCAGGTGTTGCCGGACTTGGGGTAGGAGGCGATCCAAATGATGGGCATGGGGTCTGCTCGTGGGCCAAGGCGCAAGGGGGCAGTGAGCCCCGGGCAGGGTCGACGATGGCCAGATCGCCTAGTCTTTGACCGCCCGCCGGGCACACTCTTCGCGGTGGATGGTTGCTGCTGAACAGGCGGTCCCCGGGCGGGGGCGTCCGCTGTTCTGGCCCGAACCCCCGGGGCGGTTGCGTGTGGTGTGGAAACACGCGGCTGCCTCAGCAATCCTGGCTGCCGCACCGTTGACGGCGCTCGGCGAACCCGCCGGCGCCGAAAGTGCTGTAGCAGCCAGGAGCAGGCCTGGAAACCCAACAGGCATCATTTGCGACAGGTAGGGTCAGTTTGCGAACTGTGACCGGATCGTCTGCAACACTGTCGCCGGCGCTGGACGGTAGGGGTACCGGCGTGGGCGGCGATCAGAGCGGCCGGCCCAGCTTATCCAGATACCCGAAGCGAGCCATCACCTCGCCCTGGCTATCGATCACCCGCTGAACCTGCGCCTCGCTGAGGACAGTGCGCCAACCGCCGGAGGTGCCCTGGCGGAAGAAGGCCTGGGAGTGGGGCGAGCGCTCGATAAAGCCGCCCTGCTGCTCCTGGGACTTAAGGCTCTTGAAGCTGGCGTGGCCTGCGGCCTTCTCGATCGCGGCGCGATCAGCATTGATATTCAGGAACTTCGTCAGGCTGCGGAAGCTCTTGATGGGGGTCTGGTGCAAATCTTCATACCGCAGGGCGAGGCATTTCAGGCCCTTGGCCTCGGTCCAACTGCGCACATGGATGGACCAGGGTCCCAGAAACTGGAACACCCCCTCATGGTCGCCATTGATGACCCAGCCCTCATCGGCCAGGGCGTCGATGGTGGCGTCGTGGGTCATGCCGTAGTGGTCAGCGTAGCTCAGCACCACATCCAGCGGGTTGCGCAGGATATAAATGGCGGCGGCGGTGACCGCGGGATTGATGGTGGGGGCACCGAAGACTTTGCGCACGGCGGAGTGGGTCTTGACGAACTTCACGCCCTTGCCGCTGGCATCCAGGATCTGCTGGGCGCGGGCGCGTAATTGGCTGATCCCGGTGAAGTCATTGGGGTCCACCGGTCCGCCCTTGGCGGCGGCGTAGTATTTCAGGTGATGCTCCCCATAGGCGAAGGCCGGCAGGCTGTTCACCGTCACCGGCTCGTCTGCGCCAGCCAGCAGGTTGGCCAGAAAGGCGCGGACCCAGGTGTTGCCGGATTTTGGATAGGAGGCGAGCCAAACGATGGGCATGGGGGCAGCGTCCTCAGGTGGCGTCACCCTGGGAGGGTTGCCGGAACGAAGGGGCCGGAAGGACAAAGCGAAACGGCCGCCCGAAGGCGGCCGTTCCAGAAACGTAGTCAGCTTGATCCGAAGAGGGGATCAGAAGCTGGTGCGGATACCCACACCACCGTACACACCGTCGTTCTGGTCTTCGGCGCCAGCGGCGTCGATCTGAGCAGCGGTGGCACCGGCAGCGATGGCCTGGTCGATAGCGTTACAGCCGGTCTGGCCGACAACGTTGTTGGCAGTGCCGTTGAACTGAGTGTCACACTCGGTGGCGGCGTAGCCGATGTAACCGACAACATCCACACCGGTACCCAGACGGTAGCTGACGGCACCTTCGACGGCCCAGCTTTCGAAGTCCTGCTCCGTCATGTCGTTGTCGAAGTAGGTGACGCTGGCGGCCCAACGGTCCTGACCGTAGCGGATACCGGCATCCCAGGAGAGGCCTTCTTCGCTGTAGTTGTCGGTCGGGCTGCCGGCGATGCTACCACCGATGGTGAAGCCCTGGTAACCCAGGTTCAAGCCACCGGAGAAGAACATCGGGTCGTCCAGAGCGTTGGTCTTGCTGTCGGCGTAGGTGAAGCCGAAGGCAACAGCAACGTTGAAGTCTTCGAAGTCTTGCACGTAGTTGGCGCCAACGCTCAGACCCCAATCAACCGGAGAAGCGGCGTTGTCGATCTGGTTGGAGTTGCCCTCACCAGTCACGTCCGGCAGCAGGCCCAGACCCAGCTGGAACCCGTTGAAGCGCGGGGTGTAGTAGCTGATGTGCTGGTTGTCACCGGAAGCGTTGACTTCGATGAAGGTACCGATGCCCGGGCCGATCGGACGGGCGACGGTGCCGATGATGGACTGGCTCTGGAAACCAGAGTTGATGCCCGGGCCAACAGCCGGTGCAGCGTACTGCATCAGGTAGGCCGGGGTGTTTTCGGAGCCCATCACCACGCGACCGAAGGCACCTTCGACGAAGATGTAGCTCTCGTCGATGTCGCCGCGGTCAGTTTCAGTCTCCAACTGGACGTTGAAGCCGACTTCGAGGCCACCCATCACCTGGGTCTTGCCGCCGAAGATGATTTCGGAATCGGACCACTGGTCGACAACGTTCAAGCCGTTGTCATCGTTGTCCTGGAAGGACACGTACTGGCGGTGGAAACCGGAGATGCCGACAACGATCGCGCCCTCTTCCTGGGCAATGGCGTCAGCAGCAAACATGCTGCCAGCAACCAGGGCGGTCGTGCCAAACAGAAGAGCCTTTTTCATAGCGATCTTCCTTTTAGAACGGTGGTCTTGGAAAAGGCCCGGCTACTGGAGGCCTTCCTATGAGGATCATGACCCGGCCAAGATGTGCTTCACATCCGCAGCAGCCTGTCACCAGTCCCGTTTATCCCCCGGACCCGAGCGATGCAATGACGACCCAAAAGGTGAGCGTCCATTGCACCCGTGGTGTGACACGCAAGGCACACCGGTTAACCCGGCCTTAGGAAACAGGGACCCGGGCGGGCCGTTCAGGGCCCCCAACCTGGCGCCCTCTCTATAGAGCCAGCGTGGCAGCCAGCTTGCCCTATGGCTTCTGGCCAAACCCGCGGCATCCGATCACGAAGGCAGACAGGTGTCGCATGACGCTTTATCCGGTGGCCCGGCGTCGCTAAAGTACCGGCAGACCAGCACCTTGTCGTGCTTTTCCTCCAGCGATTGCGCAGAGAGAGCTTCCATGTCCCTCCCCCCCTTCCCCCGCCGTTCCGCGCGGGCCGTGATGGCCCTGACCTTGATGCTGCCTCTGGTGGCCTGCGGGGCAACGCAAAGTGCTGATGTTGAATATGATTACCCCACCAGCCTTGGCCGAAAGCGGGAGCGTATCGCCGGTGGGACGGGCCTGTTCAGCGGGGAGGATGGGTTCGTCAACTTCCTGGGTTCCGATCCGGGCGACTCCCAAGGCGGACCGGCCGGAATCGGCGTGAATGCCTTTCTGTGGCGGGCCGCGCTGGACACCACCAGCTTCATGCCCACCCTGCAAGCCGACCCGGTGGGGGGCACCATCCTCAAGGATTGGTACAGCCCCGATGGCTCCACGGCTGAGCGCTTTAAGGTGGATATCTTCATCACCGGCACCGAACTCAGCGCCGACGCCCTGCGGGTCCAGGTTTTCCGCCAGCAGCGAGCCCCCAGCGGTGAATGGCTGGACAGCCCGGTTGCCCGGCAGACCAGCACCCAGCTGGAGGATGCGATCCTGGCGCGGGCGCGGGAATTGCGCAGCGGGGCCTAAGAGACTATTGCAGATGCGAAGGTTGATGCGCCACGGCAACACGGTGTGACCTCGCGCGATTCGGCCCCCCTTTTCCGCCCGTCTGGAGCTCGGTTCGTCCTGTGAGCATTCTTGTTGGTCGCCCCCCTGGTCTGGTTCTGATCCTTGCCCCCCTACTGCTGACCCTGTTGGTGGCAGGCTGTGGGTACACGCCGCTCTATGCCCCGGCCGAGGCCGGATTCGGCCAGCCCTCGGCAGCCCGCCCCGGGGTGCAGCAAGCCCTGGCCCAGATTGAGGTGGGGCAGATTGCCGATCGCTCCGGCCAGCGGCTGCGGCGGTTGCTGGTGGATCGTCTGCAGCCCCGCGGCCCTGTCTCCCCCACCGCCTACCGGCTGTCGGTGGGGCTGCGGGAGGAGACCTTGGACCTGGGGGTGGACAAGGATGACAGCATCCGCCGGGCGCAGATGGTGCTTCGGGCGCGTCTGCGTCTGACCCCCGTTGGCCAGGGGGCGACCGATGCAGCAGAGCCGGCGGTGCTGTTGGACACCGAAGTGCGCTCGATCAACAGCTTCAATTTGCTGGACAACCCTTTCGCGGCCCGGGTCAACCGGCTGGATGCGCGGGACCGCGGGCTGGTGACCCTGAGCCAGATCATCGCCGACCGCCTGGCTGTCACGCTCAGCCAGGCCCCGGTCGCTTCAGCGCCTTAAAGGGGGGGCGACCCCCTCAATGCGCTCCCCTTGTGTGCGGAGGCCGCGCTTATGAAGATAGCCGCCCGTCAGGCCGATGGACTGGTCCAGGCCCCGCCCGCCGACCTGCTGGCCATTCTGCTATATGGGCGCGAAGAGGCTGCCGGCGTCATTGCCGATCGCGCCCGGACCGCCATTCGCAGTCAGTTGGGGCCTCAGCCGGACCCTTTCGCCTTGGTGGCCCTGCGGGCTGATGATCTGGGCGCAGAGCCGGGACGACTGGCTGATGAGGTCTCCAGCCCCTCGCTGTTGGGCGGACGCCGGGTGATTCACGTCACGGGGGCAGGGGATCGCGTGGTGCCGGCGCTGAAACTGGCCCTGGAGGGGCCAGCCGCGGACTGCCTTGTGGTAATCGAGGCGGGGGACCTGGCGCCTCGGGCCGCGCTGCGCAAGTTGGCGGAGGGGCATGATCGGGTGGCGTCCATCGGCTGCTATGTGGATGAGGGGCGCCAGCGGCGCGACATGATTCGCGACGCCCTGCGGGAATCGGGCCAGCGGCTGGAGGGTGACGCGGAAACGCTGTTGCTGGACATGCTGCCCGCTGATCGCCTGCTGGCCCGTCAGGAACTGGCCAAGCTGACCCTGTATGCGCTGGATCAGCCCCGGATCACTGGGGAGGATGTGCAAGCGGCCCTGACCAATGGCGCGGCCAGCAATCAGGACCAGTGGCTGGTGGCGGTCTTCGATGGCGATCCGCGGTCCGCCTGCCGGCTTCTGGACAGTCTGCTGGCCGATGGCATGGACGGGGTGCCTTTGACCCGGGCCCTGGCCCGCCATGGGCTTCGGCTGGCCGAGGCACAGGCCCATGGGGCCGCCGGCAAGACCGCCGACCAAGCCATGAAGGGACTGAGCCCGCCGGTGCACTTCAAGATCGAGGACGCCTTCCGTCGCCAGATGCAGCGCCTGGGGGGGCGTCGGCTGGGGCGGATGCTGGATCGAATCACTCAGGCCGAAGCCGCCCTGAAGCGCACTGGCGTCGTCGGCCCGGTGGAGATGGGCGCGCTGACGCTGGATCTATGCGCCATGGCAGGCGCGCGGCGCGGCGGCTGAAAAACCCTCTGCAATGGCTGGTCCGCCACGGCGCCGGATGCTAAATAGGAGGCACTGTAAACGGGGCAGCCGTGGGGGCATCGCTGTGCGTAAGACTTTTCTTTATCAGATCAACATCACGCGCGACTGCAATCTGCGCTGTACGCACTGCTATATTCACAGTGATGTGAAGAAGGCGTCAGGCAAGATGTCGGGGGAAAGTTTCCAGAAAATATTCTCCGATATTGCCGAGCATATGCAGTCCATCGGCTATGACCATGCCGAAATCCATGTGATTGGTGGTGAGCCCACGATCCTTGGGCGCCGCTTTTTTGAGGAAAACATACCTCCGGCGCGGGCAACATTGCAGGCCGCTGGCGGGTTCGGGTTCGAAATCATCATGGTTTCCAACCTTCTCAGTCGGGATATTGTTCCGATCGCAAAGCACTTTGACCGGATCAACACCTCCTATGAGGTGGAAACGCGTTTTCCCAAACCAAAGCTGGAGCAGTGGTGGCGTGACAATGTCCTTCTGTTGAAGGACAACGGCATCGATGTCGGGGTCACTACAGCGGTGACCAGTAAAGTTGTTGCCGTTGGTGCGGCGGCCCTTTGCAATCACTTCTATGACCAGGGCATCAAGCAAATTCATTTTGGCTTCTTCATCCCGTCTGGGGATGGGCTGGTCAACAAGGATGAGATGTTCCCGGAATACATTGAGACATCGCGATTTTTGATTGATGCGGCCACCTGGTATTTTGAGCGGCGGGACAGTGACCCTGATCTCTACGTCAATCCCCCGGAGAGCATGCTCAGTTCCATCGCCAGTGGGGAACCGCTGGATGACATCGTTTGCCCGATCATCGCCGGCAGCATGGATATCGACTGGGACGGCAAGACCGCCACTTGCCTGGAAGCGGGCGGCGGCCTGAACCCCGATTGGCTGGGGAATGTGGTGGAAACCAGCATCACGGAGGTGGCGGCCAGCGCCCCCTTCCGCCGCAAGGTGGTGGAGGCGGCCAAACCCCGTGTCCCCTGCCGGACCTGTGATGAGTACAAGGTCTGCCGCAGCGGGTGTGGCGTCAACCATGCCTGGTGGGACCCGGCGGTTGATGAGGATTGCCCGGGGTTCAAGACCTTCATCAAGCACATGCGCGGCCTGCACGCCCAGGGTCAGCAACCCCGCTATGGCGAGTATCGGGGCAAGGTGGCTTTCTAGAGCCCGTCCTACCTGCGTCGACCACCCCAAGCCCTAACCCAGCGACCCAGTGCTCTGATACTGGCGTGGGGTCCGGCTCGATTGCCCTGGGTGGACGCCGGATCAGTTGGCGAGGGCGTCTTTGATCTCGGAATTGGTGAGGACGGACCGGAAGGTCTGCGCGACTGATTTAAAACGATCAGTTTGCAGGAGGAGGACTTTGGCAAAGACACCAAAGGTTCCGACTGCGTCGCATGCGTGGAACCCGGGGCCGGGCTTGGCGTTCCGCATTGCTGGCAGGGCCAGGACAACAGTGTAGGTTCTCAGAAACTTGTACTCTGCGATACGAATATGGAGATCCTCATACTCGCTATGGATCCCTCGGCCGATCAAGCGACCACGGAGAGGTGCGTTCCTGAGTCGCAGAAGTTCCGTCATGATTGACTTCCTGCCACCAACGATGATGAGATATTCATTGCAATAAATGTTCTCTTTTGAGTCGAAGAGGTCTCCTATAGTGGTGTCTTCAGAAAGGGTCCTGGAATTTGTGTAAGCTCCGCGCCGATTGACAAACCATTTGGGCTCGTTTTGGAGTTCTTTAATACTGGTATCCCGGAAGGACTTTCGACCAAAAAAGACGTCCATAAAACCTTTCCTTCTGCTCAGATGTCTGGAGGGCCAGTGGCCGGGCCAAGCCAGCCAGCGGCGGCACGATGCTCACAGACTTGGGCGGCGACGCGGCCAAGCCCGGGCAACTCTTGGGTTTTGGCGCAGTCCAGGGACACATTGGCCGCCAGTCCGGGGCGGACCCGGTCAATGTCGCCATGATCCTGCCGCCCATTATCCCTGGAGCGATGCTTGGTTCGGGGCGTTGGGATCACAACATCCGCCACCGGGTCGCGGCCCAGGTCCTGAAGGTTTACAACGCGATATTCGGCTCGGCAAGAACCCACAGCCCTTGGTTGTAGCCGCTGCAGCAATGCTGATCGGCGGTAAGGTGGGACTCCGGCAGGTCTGCGCCGGTGACAAGGCAAGCAGGGTTTCATCATCTGTCTGCTGCAGCTTGATCTCCACGGACCCGCTCCGAGGCCACCCAACGCTGTCTTGTGATGCAGGAAACAAGCGCACTTTCAGATCAATCTGGCCCATCCGGCTCCCCGACCCGGCCTCCCATTGGTACGATACTGGCGTGGGTGGCTGGGTGGCGGAGCGGGCCGGCGGAGGCTCCTTTGCCGCGCAGAGGGCTCTAGCCCCTGCGACCAGACAAAAGAAAAGCGGGGATGCCGGACCTTTGGCCGACACCCCCGTTGGAGAGTTTGGAGAGATGGAAACAGGGAGGCGCGCCGCCTGCGCTGCGCGCGCGGCGCGGTTGCCCGTGGTCGGGCTCAGAAGATCAGGAAGTTATCCAGGGTGAGGTTCGCCGGATCAAAGTTCTCCAGGATGATGCGGGCCTCGAAGGTGTCGCTCAGCTGCCAGATGGTGTTGCCGAACTGCGTCTGAGCTGCGGCAGCCAACGCCTGCTCGGCTGTCACCCCATAGGCGGAGTCGATGGCGATGACGTCCTCTTCGGCGTTGAAGTCCACGATCCGGTCCGTGGTGCCGCGGCCTTCATAGGTGAAGCGGAAGGTGTCGGCTCCCTCGCCACCATACAGGAGGTCACGGCCGGCGTTGCCCTCGATGGTGTCGTCGCCATCATTGGCGAAGACGCGGTCGCGGCCGCGGCCGCCCAGCATCCAGTCGTCGCCGGCGCCGCTGGTCAGGTCGTCGTGGCCGGTATCCCCCAACAGCTTGTTGCCGCCATCGCCGGCGCTGATGGTGTCGTCGCCGGCGTTGCCCCGCAGCGTATTGCTGCCGTTGCTGCTGGAGATCACGTCGTCGCCAGCCCCACCGCTGACCACGTCGCCGCCGCCATTGGCAAAAATCTCGTCGTCGCCATCGCCGCCGCGGATGCGGTCGGCATCGGTGGCGGTAAAGATGCGGTCGTCGCCGTCATTGCCGTTGATCATGTTCTCGCCGCGGTCGCCGAAAATCGTGTCGTCCCCGGTGCCGCCGCTGATGATGTCGCGCTCGCGTCCGCCATAGATCAGGTCGTCGCCGTCGCGGCCCCACAGGCGGTTGAAGCCCTCGTTGCCGAACAATTGGTCATTGCCGAGGCCGCCATCGACCAGATCGTCCCCTGCACCACCGGAGAGGATGTCGTCGCCCTGGTTGCCATAGACGGTGTCGTTGCCGTCGCCGCCCTGGATTTCATCATTGCCGCCCAGACCGGAGATCTGGTCGTCCAGGGCGTCGCCGAACAGGCGGTCGTCGGTCGCGGTGCCATTGATGACGGGCATGACAGAAGCTCTCCTGCGGGCCCCGGTCCCGGTGACGGGCTCTGCGGGGGATGGGGATGGCTCGGCTGTCGGCTTCTCCGGATCAGCGTCCCGGCAAAGGTTGCCGGGGGGCCTTGGTCGTGTCGGGCCTTTGCCCTGAACTTGGTTAAAGTTTTAGGGGAAACTCAAAGGCTTGTTAAGAAGTATTAAGATTGGATTTTAGTCAATAGGGGGGCAAGACCTGCCGCAGGCGCAGCGCCCGCTGGCCGCCGCCCTCCGCCGTTGGAGCCAGGACCCTCTCGTGGCGTTGCCACACCGGGGTGCTTCCATATTAGTAGATCAAGAAGTTCTCGGCACTCAGGGTGGCGGGATCGAAGCTGTCCAGGATCAGCCGGGCCTCGAAGGTGTCGCTCAGGTGCCAGAGGGTGTTGCCGAATTGGGTCTGTGCCGCTTGCGCCAGCAGGTCATCAACGGTGACGCCATAGCTGCCGGAGACGGCGATCACGTCGTTCTGCGGATCAAAATCAACGATTCGCTCCGTGGTGCCCTCGCGCTCAAAGCTGATCCTGAACGTATCCGCGCCGCCGCCACCGGTGAGGACATCTCGGCCTGCCCCGCCGCTCAGCAGGTCGTCGCCGTTACCGGCCAGCAGGGTGTCGCGGCCGCCATCGCCAAACAAACGGTCGTCTCCATCGCCGGAGGTGATCCGGTCATGGCCGTCCCCCCCCATCAGCTTGTTACCGCCATTGCCGCCGATGATCTCGTCCGCGCCGCCATTGCCTTGCAGGGTGTTGCCGTCGTCACCGCCATAAAGGGTGTCGGCACCGCTGCCCCCGCTGACCACGTTGAAGCCGCCATTGACGAAAATCTGGTCGTCGCCGTCACCGCCGCGCACGCGGTCATCCTGATCACCGGCATAGAGACGGTCGTTGCCGCCATTGCCGTTCAGGATGTTGTTGCCCTGGTCCCCATAGAGGGTGTCATCGCCCAGCCCGCCACTGATGATGTCACGGTCAGCCCCGCCGAAGATCTCGTCATCGCCGTCCCGCCCCCACAGATTGTTGACGCCGCCATTGCCGAACAGGGTGTCGTTGCCCAGGCCGCCATCAATCATGTCGGCATCATCGCCGCCGGTGAGGGTATCGTTGCCCTCGTCCCCGAACAACTCGTTCTCCCCGGCGAGGCCCGTAATGGTATCGTTTCCGGCTAGGCCCCGGATGGTGTCGGCCTCGTCCGTGCCGGTCAGCACGTCATTGTCGCTGGTGCCATCAATCACGGCCATGGCTGGTCTTGCCTCCCACACGCAAACCCGATCTGGGGCGCCATCGAACACCCGGCTCGATCACCAGTTTAAGGATAGAGGAGGGTGCTGTTAAGCCATTATTAAGCATGTGCCGGCCGAGGCGGACGCTCAGAGCGCGTTGGAACGCGGTAGAGACAGCCCCAGCCCCAATCCCCCCCCCCACGGCAGTTTCGTACCAGTGGCTGGCTGGGTGGGGCGGGGGTGGTCAAGGCAGGTGGAACAGGCCCTATACCAGCTCAAAATTGCTGGCGTTGAGGCTGTTCACGTCGGTGAAATTCTCCAAGATAATACGCGCTTCAAACGCATCGCTGAGATGGAGAATGGTGTTGCCGAAGCGGGTGGCGGCCGCAGTGTCCAGCAGGTCTTCGATGCTCAACCCATATCGGCTATCGACGGCGATCTTGTCCCGTCGCAATTCGAAATCCTGGATATAGTCGGTGGATCCCTCGGGATCGTAAGCGAAGGAAAAGGTATCGCGACCGGCGCCGCCTGTCAGAAGGTCACGACCGGCACCGCCGGTGAGCACATCATTGCCGTCGCCGCCCAGCAACTCGTCTCTCCCTGTGCCGCCGTCCAGGTGGTCACGGCCTTGGCCGCCATTCAGCAAATCGCTGCCGCTGCCGCCCAACAAGCGGTCGTCGCGCGTGCCGCCCACCAACTCGTCGTTGCCGCTATTGCCCTGAAAGATATTGCGGCCATTGTCGCCGCTGATGAAATCGTTACCAGCGCCTCCGCTAATGATGTTGTTGCCGGCCCCGCCGAACAGGTCATCATTGCCGTTGCCGCCATGCATCCGGTCGTTGCCATCCCCGCCGAACAGCGCGTCGTCCCCATTGTTGCCCTGGATGATGTCGTTGCCGCCGTTGCCGAACACCTGGTCGTCGCCGGCGCCGGCGCTGATGATGTCGCCGCGGATGCCCCCAAAGAGGTCGTCGTTGCCGAACCCACCCTGCATCCGGTTGACGCCGCCGTTGCCGTACAGGATGTCGTTGCCCGCACCGCCATCCAGGATATCGTCCAACTCGCCCCCGACCAGTTCGTCGTCGCCGTTGCCCCCGTTGAGGGTGTCGCGGCCGCCGCCCCCGATCAGCCTGTCGTCGCCGTCTCCACCGTTGAGGGTCTGGCTGCGGTTCGTGCCGACGATCTCATCATCCCCACGGGTGCCACTCAGGACGGGGCTGTCGCCGAAGATGGATCTGTTGTCGGTCCCCGTGAGGGTGGTGGTGGCGCGGCCATCGCCGCCCGTTCCACGGGTTGGGTTGAGCACGCCACCGCCGAAATAGAAGTCATTCATGGGGTCTCATCCTTGACAGCACTCAGGGAACAGCAACCGGGGCACCGCACCCACTGGCACAGGGCTCACGGTACCGCACCCACGGGCGCGGGGTCCAAGGCCCGCGCGCACCGGCTTCTCCGGTGACTCCTTTGCCGCGCAACGGGCTCTAGGTCATCTAGGCACCGGGATGCTTCTCAAACCCGGAGTCGGCGGCACTGTACAGGTTTAGGCCGCCAGCCTGCGGGGAGGGGGGAGCCCTCAGCGCGGGCTCCTTTTGCCCTGTCAGGCGATGTCGAAACTGTCGGCACTGAGGGAGGACAACTGTGTGTTCTCCAGGATGATCCGCGCCTCGAATTCCTCGTCGAAGCGGATCAGCACGTCGCCCGCGTTGGTCTGGCGCGCCAGGGCAAACACCTCCTCGGCGGTGACGCCATAGGCCTCGGCCACCTGGATCGTGTCTTCGGCGGCGTTGAAGTCCAGGATCCGGTCGGTGGTCCCCGTCTCCTCAAAGGTGAAGACGAAGGTGTCGGGGCCGTTGCCACCGGTCAGGGTATCGCGCCCAGCGCCGCCGGTGATGGTGTCCCGGCCCTCGCCGGAGACGATCACATCGCGGCCCGCGCCGCCTTCCAGGATGTCATTGCCATTGCCGGCAAAGATCTGGTCGTGGCCATCGTCGCCCATGACCTTGTTCTTGCCCTCGTTGGCAAAAATGATGTCGTTACCGCCGTTGCCGCGCAGCATGTCATTGCCATTGCCGGCAAAGATCTGGTCGTTGCCGCTGCCGCCGCTGACCATGTTGCGGCCTTCGTTGACGAAAATCAGGTCGTGACCGTTGCCGCCGTTGACCACATCATTGCCATTGCCGGCATAGATCTCGTCATTGCCGTTACCGCCATCGATGTCATTGCGACCTTCGTTGGCGAAGATTCGGTCGTTGCCGCCCCCGCCCAACAGCGTGTCATTGCCGTTGCCGGCAAAGATCTCGTCATGGCCTTTACCGCCGTCGATGGTGTTGCGACCCTCGTTGCCGAACAGCCGGTCATTGCCGTTGCCGCCGCTGATCTCATCGTTCTCGTTGCCGCCCACGACGAAATCATCGCCATTGCCGCCGATCAGGATGTCGTTGCCGCCGTTGCCGAAGATGCTGTCGTTGCCGCCGCGACCATCGATGGTGTCGATACCGCTGCCGCCGATCAGGGTGTTGTCTTGGCCATTGCCATTGATGACTGCCATGGCGCTGCCTCCTGGATTGACGCTGCCCGTGACCCCATCCGGATCGTCACTGGCAACCAGCCCGCGGGACGGCCAAGCGGGACATCCCGGAGCAAAGATAAGGGGACTCAGGGAGGGCGCAGACTACTTCTGTACGCGCTCAGCCTTGGATGTCAGGCATTTCTCCTGACTTTGAGAAAGACTTTACGCGACTCTCGTCGCGCTGTTAAGACTTTTTTAACGTTTTGGCGCAAGAGGCGTTAAGAAAACGGACGATAAAAAAATATTTTAATATCAATGGCTTGGCTGCGGTCGGCGTTGCGTGTGCCCGGTGGGAAGCGATGACGACCGCCGGGAGGGCCCTGCTGCGGTGGCGCCAATCCCGGAAAAGCGGTCCCAACGCTTGCGCACTGGACCGGCGGGAAAAGAAAATGCTTTAATACGGGCCAAGTCCTGTCAGAGGGGGGCGGCCCGAGGGGCGGCTCCGCTTTTGATCCGCCGTGTTAAGAGCCGCCCGCACTCGCCTGCTCAATGGTGGGTGGGGGCGTGGAGCCCACCCGCCATGAGCCCTGCCGCGTCCCCCCGTCCAGGGGCTGATCGCTGCCAGCAGGATCCCGCCTCCCCCGGGCAGGCGCATGTCAGCCGTGACAGCAACGCCCCAGGGCCGGGGACCTGCGGGACCCGCCAACGCCAGGAGGCCGATAATCAGGGTGGCTCCCGACGCCAGCGTCCCAGGCCCGTGGCTGCCATTGATGTGGGCACCAACAATTGCCGGCTGCTGGTGGCTGTGCCGTCGCGAAAAGGCTTCCTGGTGATCGACGCCTTCAGCCGGATTGTGCGGCTGGGGGAGGGGGTCAGTCAGGCCGGTGCCCTGTCTGAGGCGGCCATGAGCCGGACGCTGGAGGCGCTGCGTATCTGTTCGGCCAAGATCCGCGCCAAGAAGGCCGGCGCCGTGCGGGCGGTGGCCACTGAGGCCTGCCGTCGCTCCGCCAACTTCCCCGCCTTCAACAGCACCGTGCGCAGCACCACCGGGTTGGACCTGGAACTGATCAGCCCGGCAGAAGAAGCCCGGCTATCCTTCCTGGGCTGTTCCCCCCTGATTGAACGGGAGAGCAAGTTTGTCGTTGCCTTCGACATCGGCGGCGGCTCCACGGAGGTCACGTTCTCCCGTCGGTCTCGCCGCCAGAACCTAGTCATTCAGGATATCATCAGCGTCCCCATCGGCGTCGTGACCCTGGCGGAGCGCTATGGCGGAGACACCATCACCCCTGCCACCTATGAGGCGATGGTGGAGGATGTGCTGGCACCGCTGACGGGCTTCAACGAAGCCAACCAGATCAGTGATCAGCGATCCGGGGGCAAACTGCAATTGCTGGGGGCCAGTGGCACCGTGACCACGCTGGCGGCCATCGATATGAAACTGCCCAGCTACAACCGGGCCAAAGTGGATGGCACCGTGCTGAGTGTGAGTGCGGCCCGACGGGTGAGCGAGCACCTGCGGGCTGCCAGCCGGGAGGAGCGCTGCGCGGAACCCTGTGTTGGCAGGGAGCGCGCTGATGTGGTGGTGGCGGGCTGTGCCATCCTGGAGGCCATGCTGCGGCTTTGGCCGACTCAGACGCTGAGTGTTGCGGATCGTGGCGTGCGAGAAGGCATCCTGTTGGACCTGATCGGGCGGGAGACCCGGGTCACCCTGGATCAGGGGCTAACCATCCCTGCCTCTCAGGCTCCTGCCGCTGCCCCGCCCCAAACGCCTGCTGGCGCAGCACCATCCCAGGCGCCCGCCGGCGCAGTGGTGGGCCAGGCGACCGCTGACGAAGCGGTGGGCCAAGTGGCCGCTGACGAAGCGGTGGGCCAGGTGGCCGCTGACGAAGCGGTGGGCCAGG
>CAZCBM010000047.1:0-15464 GCA_964496805.1 uncultured Rhodospirillales bacterium
GGGCGCCCCCGAGGCCTGGCCCAGGGGGTGAGCCCCATGCCCCTGGAGGCGGCCGGCGCCCTGCCTGCCTTCGGGCAAATAGCCCCTGGCGTCAGAAGAAGGCCTGCAATCCTGTCTGGGCTCGACCCAGGATCAGGGCGTGCACGTCATGGGTGCCCTCGTAGGTGTTGACCGTCTCCAGGTTCACCATATGGCGGATCACCTGGTACTCCTCGCTGATGCCGTTGCCGCCGTGCATGTCCCGGGCTTGGCGCGCGATGTCCAGGGCTTTGCCACAGTTGTTGCGCTTGATCAGGCTGATCATCTCCGGCGCTGCCTGGGCCTCATCCATCAGGCGACCCACGCGCAGGGATGCCTGCAACCCCAGGGTGATCTCCGTCTGCATGTCCGCCAGCTTCTTTTGGAACAGTTGGGTCTGAGCCAGCGGCCGCCCGAACTGATGCCGATCCAGACCATATTGACGCGCAGCGTGCCAGCAGAACTCCGCGGCCCCCATCACGCCCCAACTGATGCCATAGCGGGCGCGATTGAGGCAGCCAAACGGCCCCTTGAGACCCTGCACACCGGGCAGCAAGGCGTCCTCGCCCACCTCGACCCCATCCATGACAATCATCCCGGTGACAGACGCCCGCAGGCTGATCTTGCCGGCGATCTTCGGGGCGCTGAGCCCCTTCAGCCCCTTGGTCAGCACAAAGCCGCGGATCTTCCCGCCGTGGGCCTCGCTCTTGGCCCAAACCACGAAAACATCCGCGATGGGGCTGTTGGAGATCCAGGTCTTGGATCCGGTGAGGCGATAACCACCGTCGATCCTCTCCGCCCGTGTGGTCATGCCGGCCGGGTCCGATCCGGCATCAGGCTCCGTCAGGCCGAAGCAGCCGATCAACTCCCCCCGGGCAAGGCCAGGCAAGTAAGCACGACGCTGATCCTCGCTGCCATAGGCATAGATGGGATACATCACGAGGCTGGACTGCACGCTCATCATGGATCGGTAGCCAGAGTCCACGCGCTCGATTTCCCGCGCGACCAACCCATAACTGACATAGCCGGCACCGATCCCGCCGTATGCCTCCGGCACGGTGACACCCAGCAGCCCCATTTCCCCCATCTCCGCAAAGATGTCAGGCTCCACCCGTTCCTCAGCAAAGGCGCCAATCACGCGGGGTTGCAGCTTCTCGCTGGCATAGGCCCGAGCACTATCGCGGATCAGGCGCTCATCCTCGCTCAACTGGTCGTCCAGTCGGAACGGATCATCCCAGACAAAGGCGGAAAGATCGGGCGCGTCCTTGGCGCGCAGGGGCAGGCTGTCACCGTCCATGGCCATGGCGGTCTCCTCTTGAAGGCGGGGCTGGGGCCGGGTGCCTCAGCCTGGGCAGGTCTTGAACCTTTACGCTTAGATGTAGCACCCTGTCTGACAAGGTCCAACGCTTCAACCCCAGCGTTGCCCCCTGCTGCGGACCGGGTGACGTGCCTGGACCATGGGGGGTCGCACCACGATCCGCTGCACCTCCGGCACTTCGCCTACGCCTGAAAGCCTCACCTTTCCCCGCTGTCTGGGATTCCGTCCGCCATGTTCCTGATCCGCTGCCCCTATTGCGGCCCCCGCGACCAGACCGAGTTCACCTATGCTGGGGAGGCCCACATTGCCCGCCCCGCGTGGCGCGACGACATGAGCGATGCCCAGTGGGCGGAGTTCGTGTTCCATCGCACCAACACCAAAGGCGTGTTTGCCGAGCGCTGGGTCCATACCCATGGCTGCCGCAAATACTTCAACGTGCTGCGCAACACCGCCACCGATGCGTTCCTGGCCAGCTACAAGGTGGGCGAGCCACGCCCCGACCTCGATGACCTCAGCGGCGGTATGACCACCCCCAGCGGCGAAGCCTTTGGCAGCGGCAACGATGCGGTGAAGGTGCTGACCGACGCAACCGACCCCCAGAGCGATCTGTTGGTAACCCCCGAGCAGGAGGCCCGCTGAGCCCATGGCCAACGCCCCCGCCCAATCCCACCGCCTGGTCACCGGCGGCCGTATCGATCGCCAGCGCCCGGTGAGCTTCAGCTTCGACGGCAAACCCTACCAGGGCTATGCCGGTGACACGCTGGCCTCTGCGCTGCTGGCCCACGGCGTCCACATGGTGGCCCGCGGCTTCAAGTATCATCGCCCGCGCGGCATCACCACGGCTGGCGCTGACGAGCCGGCGGGGCTGGTCCAGGTCAATGGGACCGGTGCGCTGGGGGAACCCAACACCCGGGTCACCGAACAGGAGATTTTCGACGGGTTGCAGGCAACCCCGCAGAATGTCTGGCCCTCCCTGTCCTTCGATGTGGGGCGGGTGAATGACTGGTTCAGTCGCTTCATGCCCGCAGGCTTCTACTACAAAACCTTCATGGGCTGGCCCGGTTGGATGTTCTGGGAGCCGTTCATCCGCAAGGCTGCCGGTTTGGGCAAGGGCCTGACCGAGCCAGATGCCGAGCATTATGAGACCTGCCATCGCCATTGCGACGTGTTGGTGATTGGCGGCGGCCCCACCGGCCTGATGGCCGCCCTGACGGCGGCCCGATCCGGCGCCCGGGTGATGCTGTGTGAGGAGACGGCGGAACTGGGCGGCTGGATGCTCTCCGCCCAGCCCCAGAGCACTCGCTTGGCCGATGAAGCCCCTGCCCCCTGGTCCCAGCGTATGGCGCAGGAGTTGGCTGCCTGCGAGGAAGCGGAAGTCCTCACCCGGACCACGGCGTTCGGCTATTACGCCCACAACTATGTCGGGTTGTGGCAGCGCCTACAGGATCATGTGGCACCCGGTGAGCGCCCCGCCCATCAGCCGCGCCAGCGTGTCATCCTGGTGCGGGCCAAACAGGTGATCCTGGCCACCGGCCTGCTGGAGCGGCATCTGGCCTTCCACGAGAATGACCGCCCCGGCATCCTGTTGGCCGGCGCGGGCCAGACCTACGCCCAGCGCTACGGCGTGCTGGTGGGCCACAAGCCCGTGGTCTTTGCCAGCAATGATGGGGCTTGGCAGACGGCCTTCGATTTGGCCGATGCCGGCGCCCAGGTGCAGGCCATTGTGGATGTCCGCCGGGATCCGGATCCATCAGTTCTGGACGGTGCTGCCGAGCGCGGCATCCGGACCCATTTGCAGGCCGGCGTGACCGCCACAGTGGGCAACAAGAGAGTGATTGCCGCCCATATCATGGGCCTGGACGGGGATCTCTCCCGGGTCAGCGGAGACAAGACCCAAATCCCCTGTGATGCCATCCTGGCATCCGGCGGTTGGTCCCCCAATGTCAGCCTGTTCAGCCAGAGCCGCGGCCAGTTGCGCTATGATGAGGGGTTGGGCGCGTTCCGCCCCGCCAAGGCGTGGCAGGACCAACAGAGCATCGGGGCCTGCAACGGTACCTTTGATCTGGCCGATGGGTTGCGGGAGGCCACCGAGGCTGGGGCACGCGCCGCCAGCGCCGCAGGCTTTGAAACCCAGCCCCTGCCGGTGCCGCCGGTCCTCTCACCCCGTCCGGGGCGCGCACGGACGGTGACCGTCGTGCCCAGCGACAGGGCACCCCACCGCATTCGCGCCTGGGTGGACTTGCAGAATGACGTGACGGCCAAGGACCTGAAGCTGGCCGTGGCGGAGGGGTATGACAGCGTCGAGCATGCCAAGCGCTACACCACCAACGGCATGGGCACCGATCAGGGCAAGATCGGCAACATGACCAGCTTTGGCATCCTGGCCGAGAGCCTCGCCAAGCCAGTGCCTAAGGTGGGCACCACGACGTTCCGCCAGCCTTATAAGCCGGTGACCTTCGGCGCCCTGGTGGGACAGCATGCCGGCACCACCTTCCTGCCCCGGCGCTGCACGGCAATGCATGACGAGCATGTGGCGCTGGGTGCCTTGTTTGAGCCAGTGGGCGACTGGGTCCGGGCCTGGACCTATCCGCAGCCGGGCGAGAGTTTCCACCAGGCCGTCCAGCGTGAGGCCGCCCGCACCCGCAGCCATTGCGGGATGCTGGACGCCTCCACCCTGGGCAAGATCGACGTGCGCGGCGCGGATGCCCGGGAGTTCCTGTCCCGGGTCTATACCAACGCCTGGAAGAAGCTGGCCCCGGGCCGCTGCCGATATGGCCTGATGTTGGGGGAAGACGGCATGGTCCGGGACGATGGCGTCACCAGTTGCCTGGCCGACGATCATTTCCACATGACCACCACCACCGGCGGGGCGGCACGGGTCTACAGCCTGCTGGAGGACTATCTCCAGACCGAATGGACCGATCTGGAAGTCTTCCTCACCACCACCACCGAACAGTGGGCGGTGTGTACGGTGAATGGCCCCAACGCGCCGAAGCTGATGGCGGATCTTGTGGATGGGATCGATCCTGATCCCTCCCGGTTCAAGTTCATGAGTTGGGCCGACGCCACCATCCAGGGCGTGCCTGCGCGGATCTTCCGCGTCAGCTTCACCGGCGAGGAATCCTATGAACTGAACGTCCCGGCGCGCTATGGCGCGTGGCTGTGGCGGCTGCTGATGGAGGCGGGGAAACCCCACGGCCTGACCCCTTATGGCACGGAGGCGATGCACCTGCTGCGGGCCGAGAAGGGCTTCATCATTGTCGGGCAGGATACGGACGGGACCATCACCCCTTACGATCTGCGCATGGACTGGGTTGTGAAGCCGGAGAAGGGGGACTTCATTGGCAAGCGCTCGCTGTATCGCGCGGATACGGTGCGCCCGGACCGCAAGCAATTGGTGGGCCTGCTGACCCAGGATCCCACCGTGGTTCTGAAGGAAGGCCAGCATGTGATCGACACGGCGGTGGAACCGCCGCCACCAGTGCCGATGCAGGGCCATGTGACCAGCAGCTATTTCTCCCCAACCCTGGGGCGCTCCATCGCCATGGCCCTGGTCAAGCGAGGCGGCGCCCGGATGGGGGAGACCGTTTATGTGACCCAGAACGGAAAGACCGATCCGGTGCCGGCAACGGTCACCGAGTACGACTTCCTCTCCCTGCCCAAGGAGCGTCTCCATGGCTGAGGCTGCCGCCGTTTCCCTGCCCGCGCCGCAAGCTGCGTCCCCGTTGGCCCATCAACCGGCGCTCAGCACGCCGGGCGGTGAATTGAGCCTGGCTGAGGTGCCGCTGCAGGGGGTGTTGGTGCTGCGAGGCCACTGGGCAACCATCGCCCCGGCGGCGGAGCCCGTTCTGGGGGTGCCCCTGCCGCTGATGGCGGGGGAGATGGCCATCGCCACCACTGGCCTACGCTGCCTGTGGATCAGCCCCGACGAATGGTGGATCGTCTCCCCCTCCGCCGGGAGCGAAGACACCCTCGCCACTGCTCTGTCGCAGGCGCTGGCGGGCACCCATCATGCTGTGGTCGTAGTCAGCGACTATTACACCAGCATTGCAGTGAGGGGGACCGAAGCCCGCACTGCCTTGGCCAAGCTGACACCGCTGGACCTTCACCCCAGATCCTTCGCCGTGGGTCAAGCCGTCGCCACCGTCCTCGCCCACGGGCAGGCCACTCTTCAGTGTCTGCCGATGGAGGACGAGGCGAAGGGGGCTGGACGGTTTGAGGTGCTGGTGCGGGCATCCCTGGCCGATCATGTCTATGCCCTGCTGGCCAAGGCCGGGCAGGAATGGGGCATGGCCCAGACCACCCCGCGTCACGTCAGCCTCGCTCCCGCCCCAGATCACGCCTGAGAACGCCCCTCCGCAGGGCCCGATTAAGACAGGTTTACGCCCCGCGGCCGCGATGCCGGGACGCGGGGACCTAGGTCCTTCAGCGACCTTTTTGTTGCCGCGTATTTCCCAGAAATATGGATAAATCTGTTGACGATCTTAACGGGTCGGCAATACATTCCGTCATGTGGCGTCTGAGCAGTGACCATAGTTGGTCCACAGTTTGAGCAGGCGTTAACGACTGTCGATCGCATTTCGCACCGGGGTTGCCCAGGCCTCAGCGGGGAGCGGTCAGGATCGGGTCACCCCCGGCCTCAGCGTTTTGGAGCGCGCATGTTTCGACCGCTGGTGCCCATTGGAATGGGTTTCGCTTTGCTCTGCTCGCCCTGTTGCGCGCAGGGTTTTAACGACACTGCCCTTCCGATTGAGATCAATGTTTTTCGGGCTGCCAGCTTGCAAGCCGAAGGTATTGATTTCGGGTCTGTCCTGATCAACGAGAATCCTGGTTCTATCACCCTGGGCACAGACGGCAGCGTCACCACGTCGGGCGGCGTCCTCTCCACATTTGGGACCACGCAGGTTGGCCGAATTGAGGTTGGGGCATACGACGGCGCGTCCATCGAGGTCGTTTTCGACGACTCGGCGATCCTGTCGGGCAATGCGGGCGAAAATCTGACTTTTTCGCCAATTGTCGATCAAACGCAGAAGACCGTTGGCGGCCAGCCCGCGGAATTCCTGTTCGGCGGCACTGTCGCTTTTGAACGGGAAACGCTGGAGGGGCAGTACACCGGGCAAATGAGCATCAGGGTTTTTTACCGCTGATCTGGCGCCGTCTCGCCCATGGATCCTGACCAGGATCCATGGGCGAGACGACCAATAAGAGAGGGGGTCTCTCGCCCACCGTGGCATGGTGTCATGGCTGGGTCAGTGTTTCGGAACAATGCCCAGGAGTTTCCGACCATGAAAAACGTGCTTTTTGCCGGCGCTGCCGCCGCCGCTCTGGCCCTGTCCACCAGCGCCGCTTCCGCTCAGGTTGCTACCCTGTCCGTGAACGTGTCTCTGACCCGTGCCCTGACCGTGACCAGCGTCCAGCAGGTCAGCTTTGGCGCCTGGAACATCAACAGCAACTCCGGCGACCTGCTGATGACCGGTTCCGGCACTGGCAGCGGCTGCACCATTGAGCCGGCCGGCACTGGCTTCATCAGCCAGAACGGCAACACCCACCGTTGCGGCGAATTCACCTTCGTTGGCCCGCGTCCGGGCAACGTCGGCTTCACCATCGTGACCCCGACCATCGACCTGCTGCACAACCAGCCGGAGTCTGCTCCGTCCGGTTACAGCGTAGTGTTTGAGCCGGAAGTGGGTATCACCTCCTACAACATCAGCTACTACAACGAAGCTGCCACCGTCAGCGTTGGCGGCGGCCTGCGCATCGGCAACGACACGCCGGAAGGTTCCTACTCCGGCAACATCAGCATCAACATCGACTACGTCTGATCGGCCTCTGCGGCGCGGATTTACCCGATGGAAAAGGGGGGCATTCGCCCCCCTTTTTTCGTGTGTGACGCCAGAGCGAGGTAAGGATCGTTGCGCTTGGGCGACGGCCGTTGTGCCTGCTGTTGACGGCGCCCTGAACGGCGAAAGCCATCTGCGCCACCAGGGCACCCCACCAAGGCACCTCAACCGGGTGCGGTGAAAAACACGGTGCGAAAACCTGGGCTCCCCTGCGGTTCGGTGTTTCCACCGACCCCACCATGGCTTTAAACCATGGCCATCCATGGCGATGCCCTGCACGTCTGGACCCGACCCTACGCCACGCAACAGACCGATCATCCACCATTGGGGGAATGAATGACCGTCCCATCCCAGTGCCGAGCCCTATTCGCCGGCGTGTGCCTTGCCGTTCTGCTGGTGCTGACCACGGGCCTGCCCGCCCGATCCCAACCAGTGGCCGGATCCGGCCCTGGCTCCGCCGTGGTGCTCAGCCCAACTCTGATCAGCATGGGGCCCCGCGACCGGGCGGCCACGGTGATCCTGTCCAACAACACCGCCCAAACCCAATCCTACCGCATCGCCATCCGCGACATGCGCATGAGCGAGAATGGTGAGCTGCAAATCGGCTCCCCCGGATCCTTTGGCGCGGCCGACTGGGTGATCGTCTCCCCGGCCCGAACCAGCTTGGGACCCAACGAATCCCAACAGATTCGGCTGCTGGTGCGCCGGCCCGCCGGTCTGGCCGACGGCCAGTACCGCACGCACCTGTCTGTGGCGCAGGAGCCAAGCGCCAGCGACCTGCAGGAAACCGAAACCCCAAGCCAGGGGCTGTCCTTCAGTGTCAACGTGGTGTTCGAGACGACCCTGCCTGTCATCATCAATCAGGGCGCCGTCAGCAGCACCCCCTCCCTGGTGTCGGCTCAGCGCCGGCCCAACAACCAGTTGAGCCTGACCGTCAGCCGCAGCGGCAATGCGGAGTTTCGCGGGTTCGCCGTGGTCCGGGACAGTCGCGGCCAAAGTGAAAACCTGCCGGTGACCATTTATCGGGAGGCCAACCAGGTGACCCGCCGGTACGACCTGCGCCAAGTGGCAGGCAGTGGCCCGCTCAGCATCGAGCTGCGCCGGGACAACAATGGTACCCCAGGGGCCGATGTGCTGGACACCGGCCGCGCCAACTGACCCCTGGGACCTTCCCTCCCCATCCCCCGCTACGGGACACACGGCGGCAGCGACACCGATTTGGACTCGGTGTCGCTGCTGTAGCTTTCTGGGGCTCGCTCGGATGATCCCCTCCGTGGCTTTGCCCCTTTGGGGTCCTACGCTACAAGCAGGCGCCCGCTCGGTCGCGCCTGCGTGGCTTGCCAACGAGACCCCCAACGAGACCCAATGCCGGCGTGTGGCCCGGATCCAGCCTCCCCCCCCCGCTGATGCGGGCCCAACGCTGCATTGCCCCTGCCCCACCCCAAGGCCGGTGACGCCCAAGCTTATGCCGTTGTTCTGGCGCATCACGGCAAGAACCATGCCATAGTAAGCCTCTGTAAACCTTTGGTCGTCACCAATGGCGGATGTAGTTTCGGCCACACGGGTCGCTAACGGAGGCGGCCCTGCCGCCACTTATCAGTGTCTATCCCATTCGGTTTCCGTCCCCCCCTTGCCCCTTCAACCGGTCCCACCACGACAGGCCCACCAGAGGTAAGAGCCCCCCGTGACAGGGCCGCTCCCCAGGCCCCCAAAGGCACCCCGCCTTTAGACCCTCCTTTCGAGCCCCCCTTCCACGCCTGAGGGACTGTGCGTCGCATGATCGCCGACTTGCCGCACCTCCTGAAACGCCTCCCAGGCCGGCTTCTGATGGGGTTAGCCCTCATTCTGGGCCTGGCGCTTCCCGCGCCCGCGCAAACCATCCAACCCACCGTTGACCCGCTCAGCATTGGCTTTCCCGCCATTCTGACCATCACAAGCGGCCCCTTCGTCGTGGCGGAGGGCGTGTTGGGCGTGGAAGTGGACGGGCAATTGTACCTGCCGCTCACGGAGTTCTCCACGCAGTTGGGCCTGCTGATCACCGTGGATCCCGGGCGGCGGACAGCCGATGGGTTCTACCTGGATGATGCCAACGACTTCCGCCTGGACCTGTCCGCCCGCCGGGTGATCAGTGCCGGCGCAAGCTTTACGGTGGAAGACGGCATGGTGCTGGCGGCGGAGGATGATCTCTACCTGTCCGTGGACGCCCTTTCCCAATGGCTGGACGGGGTCACGCTCACCTATGATCCCTTGGCCCTTACCGTGGACTGGCAATCCCGCCTGCCGCTGCCAGGGGTGGCCGCGTTTCAGCGCAACGTTGCGCGGGAGGGGCTGGGCCAGGGCAATCGCGCTTCACCGGACTATCCCCGCGTCTCCCTGCCCCATCGCCTGATTGGTCCCCCGGTTATTGATGTCTCTCACCAAACCTTCTGGGATTTGCAGGAGGGTATCCGTCACGCTGCCAGCTTCTCCGGCGTCAATGACATTGCCTTTATGAGCGCCAACTGGTTCGTCTCGGTGACCGATCAGCAGCAGCCGGACAATGCCCGGATCACGCTGCGCCGGGTGGATCCCGCGGGTCAAATGCTGGGGCCGCTTGGCCTGAGTGAGGTGCGCCTGGGGGACATTACCCAACCCTCCATCCCCCTGGTCAGCGGCGGCCGCGGCGGCTTCGGCCTATCGGCCTCCACCCGCCCCTTGGACATCAGCAGCGCGGACACGGACATCGAACTGCGCGGCCCCCTGCCAGAGGGCTGGGAAGCCGAACTCTATCGCAATGACATTCTGATCGCTTTTCAGGACGAGCCCATCGCCGGTGAGTATATTTTCCGCGATGTCCCGTTGTTGCCCGGCACCAACCGCTTTGGGATCCGGCAGTTTGGCCCGGGCGGTCAGCAGGAGACCATTACCCGCACCGTGCGATTGGGGGGCGACATCCCTCCGCCAGGGCGCTGGTACGCTGAAGGGGCGGTGTTCATGCAGCGCCAGCAAACCATCCCCGTGGACGACCTGCTGGGCGTCACCCAAATCCAGGCCGAGGATAATGACAAAGGCCAGATCGGCGCGGGCGGGCGCATCCTGTTCGGGGTCGGTCCCGGGTGGTCCATCAGCGTGCAGGGGGCAACCTTGTCAGAGGAGGGGGCACGCCGACACTTCGCCGGTCTGTCCAGCAGCTTCAGCCTGCTGGGCCTGGGGGTGGGGCTGAATTTTGCGGTGGACAACAAGGTGAACAACGCCATGGGGGTGCGGCTGACGTCCAGCCTGCTGGGCTTCGGCACCAGCTTTGAGCACCAGGAGTTCCGGGTCCGCTACACAGCCGACGTCAACAACCCCGATGACCGGGTGATCCGACGCACCCAGTTGCTGATGTCCCGCTCCATCCCGCTGCCCATCGTGGAACGGCCCATCAGCACCCTGTTCAGCGGCACCTATGAGCGCTTTCCCAATGGCGATCAGACGCTGGAAACCAGCACCTCACATTCTTTCAGCGCCAGGGGGCTGCTGGTGGGGAACACGCTGGAGGTGGACTATGATTTTCCAGAAGGCGGCCTGGGAACCCGCAGCATTCGCGGCAACGGCAATGCCTCCTATGATTTTGGTGATCTCACCCTACAAGGCCGCCTCAGCTATGATTTGGAGCCCATCTACCAAGGCGGCACGGCATCCTTGGATGCGTTGGCCAGACCCTGGGAGGATTGGACCTTTCGGGTGGGCTCGGCCTACGCCATCGAGCCTGGGACTGTGCGCGCCACGGCTGGCATGGACTGGGATACGCCTTACGCCGCCTTGGGGCTGAATGGCAGCTATGCCAGCGCCGATGATGATTTTTCCGCCGCCCTGCGCCTGCGCTTCTCGCTGGGCTGGCCGGATGGGATCGTGCCCACGGTGCAGCGGACCAGCCTGTCCAACCGCGGACTGGGTTATGCCCGGGTCTTCATCGACAATGACGGTGACGGCACGTTCAGCGAAGGGGACGTGCCGGTGGAGGGCGCAACGGTCAGCCCCAGTTCGGCGGACATGGCCAGTGATGAGGAGGGTCGCCTGCTGTTGGATGGGTTGGCCACCCGCCGCTTCGCCCCCGTTCAGTTGAATACCGGCAGTCTGGAGGACCCCTTCCTTGCCCCGGTGACGGAGGGCTATGCCGTTCTGGGCCGCCCGGGGGCCGTGATCTCCCTGGATTTCCCGCTGGTGCCCGTCAGCGACATCGAAGGCATGGTGGAACTGACCGAACAGGTGGTGACCCGCGATGGTATTCCCCTGGGCTCAGAAACCAGGGAGTTGAGCAACGTGGCGTTGATCCTCACCAACACCGCCACCGGCGAGCAGACGGCCACGCAGCGCAGTGCCTATGACGGGTTCTTTGCCTTCACCGGCATTGGGCCCGGAGACTATGAGTTGTCCGTGGACCCTGCCCAGTTGGAGCAATTCTCCCTGGATCTGGCCAGCCCGCTGAGGGTGACCGTGGAGCCGGACAGCGGCATCATTCCGGGGCTGGTGGTTGCCCTGACCGCACGGGAGGCGCTGGTGCGGCAAGGAACACCGGATCCCGCCGATGGCGCCACCGCCACGGAGGAGACGACGGTTCCGCTGGACCCCGCTGCCGATCCCCTGCCGGATGCGGAATCCCGGGAACCGGCACCGCCGGCGGAGGAGATTGAGGCCGTCGAAGTGGACACCGCCCCTGCGGACGCTCAGGATGGGGCGCCAGACGCCTCCCCTGACCCTGCGGCTGAACCGGACCCCGCCACGCCAGATACAGCCGCGCCAGATCCAGCCGAGCCAGACCCATCCGCACCAAATCCTGGGGCACCAGACCCTGGCTCGCTAGACCCTGACTCGCTAGACCCTGGGGCACAGGATCCCGTCCCGTCCCCCGTGAGCGACCCGGAGACCGATGATGACACGCCGCCCGTGCCCACCGATACGTCCGAATCGCCGGAACCTGTCTCCGATCCCCCCCCTTCTGCAAGCGACTGACGCGCCCAAGGGTCCGGCAGCCCTGATCAGCGCCTTGATGCTGGCAGCCCTCCTGCTTGCGCCGACGGGGCCAGCCCTTGCCCAGGCCGAGCCAACCCCACTGGATGTGAGCCTGCTGGCCCCCCTCACCCTGGGGGACGTCATGGTGGTGAATGAGGCACAGGCGGAGATTGAGTTGACCGCCTCCGGCGCCCGCCGCAGTGATCGGGCCGTGCCGTTCCTCGGCAGTTCAGGCTATGCGCCAGGGCGGCTTAGGATCACCGGCGACCCAGAGGATTGTGTGCGCCTGCGCAGCATCGCCAACACCACCCCCTTGGCCGGCGGCACGGCAGAGATTGTCCGCGTGCTGTTTCTCTCCGCCACCGACGGCACCGAGGGACAGGATGAGGTCAGGGTTGAGTTGAACGCAGACGGCGAGGCGGAGATCCAGATCGGCGTTGTGCTGCGGCTCACGGGCATTGGGCGCAGCGAGGACAGCCGCCTGACGCTCACCATCCTATCCGATCGGGTGGATACCGGCTGTTGATGTCCGGGCTGTGGTCGCTTGGATGATCCCCTTCCGCGCCGTTGCCACTTCGGGCTCCTACGCTCTACGGCAGGGCCGTCACTGGGTCAGCCGCACGGGGGTGATTTGTTCGGCGATTCCGGCGAAGATGGTTTGCAGTTGACCCAGGTCAGCGATGTAGGCATGACCGCTCGTGCTCGCGCACTCGCGCAATTCCTCAGCCATCCAATCGGTGGGGCTGAAGTCAAACCCCACGGTAAACACCTCAATCCCGTTGCTCCGGGCGCTGGTGCAGGTGTCCTGGAAGGAATCCAGGGCCGTGTTGCGGTTGTAGGCTTTGACCCCGCCAGGACGCCACTGATCCGTGGTTCGGCCGTCCGTCATGATCACCAGGATCTTGCGGGACTGACCATAGGGTAGAGGGCGCTCAATGTCGCCGGCACCAGGCAGCAAGCCCATCCAGGCGGGATCCAGCATCTTCAGGCCCCACGCGGCCCCGTCAGCGGTGCCGGTGCCATCGCCCAGCAGCAGATTGTCGATGATGGTCAGGATCTCGTCCCTGTCCACCTGATGCGGGCGCACCCGGCTTTGGGAGGTGGGGCACCAAGTGAGCAACTCCCCGCCCCAATAGTCCGGCCCCCAGTGATAGAAATCTGGGATTGCATCGGCGGCACCATGGGGCAGACCACCCCCGCCTCTTTCGTCCAGTGGCAAATCCATGCACCCCGTCCAGCTGCCAAAGTCTGTGGCCGGGTCAAGATAGACGCTGTATCCACTGCCAAGGTTCACCGTTCCAGCATAGGGAACGATATTGACCGAGGTTTTTCCATAGAGGTCATTTCGGTAGACGATGTTGATGAATTCCCGGGCCGCATCCTTCATTTCATAGATGCGGCCATTGAATCGCATTGAACCGGAGATATCCAGGACAAGACTGATCTCCAGCGCCGGCGTATCCTGACGCGCCACACTGTCGGCCACCAGTTTCGTTCCCACACCGCCGAACATGTCCATCATCAGGGGCTGAGTCATGTACTCGGCATAAATCGTTGCCGTGACTGCATCAGCGTCGCGGTGAATGTTCACGGTGTAGTCCAGCCGGTCGGGGTCCATACCCGCGCCAGGCAGGTTGGCGGCAATCATGCGGTGGGCCATGTCTTCGCGCTGAGGATCGGAGAGGGTGGGGGAAACCGCTGCCAAGGTGGCCATGTCGATGACCGACTGCAGCGCCGTCCGGGAGGTCTGAAAGCGCGCAACATCAACGCTGAGGGCAATCGACAGTGCCGTCACCGGTAGGGCGGCAACATACAGGATCGCAATGGCACCCGTCTGGCGGGCTTTGCGATGGAGTGAACGGATCAGGCGCATGGCAAGCAGCCTCTTCGTTAACAAGATAGGACGAAGGTGCGCTCAGGTGGTTAACGAAACCTTACTCAGCCGTGGCCATCATTAGGCAATTCCGCGGCAACAAATTTATCCGCCGGACAAAAACAAGGACACTTAGAAAGGCATTTTCTCTATACTTCAGCAGCTACAAAACGGCTGACCTAAAGATAAAATAATTCGCGGTAGTCTGAGACAACTGCAACAAGATCAGCAGACATCAGATCAAGGGCGTCCGCCGTTGGTCAAGGCGCGGGTGGTGGGGCTCTGCTCCTGGGGGTTCAGGTCCAGAAAGCGGGCGTTGATCCAGCCCTCAACCCCACGGTTGGTTTGTACCTTGCACCATTTCTCCGGGCTGTAGGCCGCCGCCTCACCGTCACTGAGATAAGCCCGGTCAGCCTCGCTGAGGCCGCCAATACAGCGCAGCAGTGTGACCCGGTCGCGGTCGCGGATCTCCCCCACCGGGCTCGACCGGGTCCCTGAGGGGGCCGAGAAAATCACCACCCGCGTGGCCTTGAAGCCCGTGACGGCGTTCAACCGCACTTCGACGGTAGGGGCCGCAGCGGGGCCCGACTGGGCCCCGGCGGGGGAGGAGGCGAGACAGATTGCGGCAACAACTGCACGCCAGCGTCCAGGCATCATGTCCGTTTTCCTCCTCCGTTTGGCGCTGCCGTCAGCGCCAGGGCTCAGGTCAGGCCTTGGGCGGCAGGTTGTTGTAGGCATCCACCAGGCCGCGCACGGCGTTGACAGAGTGATCGAACATGGCCTGCTCTTCCTCGGTGAACTCGATCTCGATCACCTTCTCGATGCCGCCGGCACCAATGATGGTGGGCACGCCGATATACAGGCCGTCTGTGATGCCGTACTGACCGTCCAGGCGGGCCGCGCAGGGCAACACCCGCTTCTCGTCCTGCAGGTAGGCCTTGGCCATCTCGATGGCACTGGAGGCCGGGGCATAGAAGGCGGAGCCTGTGCCCAGCAGTTTGACGATCTCGGCGCCGCCATCACGGGTACGCTGGACGATGGCGTCAATCTTTTCCTGCGTGGACCAGCCCATCTTCACGCAATCGGGCAGCGGAATGCCGGCAATGGTGGAATAGCGGACCAGCGGCACCATGGTGTCGCCATGGCCACCCAGCACGAAGGCATTGACGTCCTGTACGCTGACGCCGAATTCCTCCGCCAGGAAACAGCGGAACCGGGCGCTGTCCAGCACCCCAGCCATGCCGGCAACCTTTGCGGGGTTGAAACCCGTCACCTGCTGCATCACCCAGACCATGCAGTCCAGCGGGTTGGTGATCACGATCACAAACGCATCCGGGGCATGGTCCTTGATGGCCGTGCCAACGGTCTTGATGATGCCGGCATTGATGCCCAGCAGGTCATCGCGGCTCATGCCCGGCAGGTCATCGCGGCTCATGCCCGG
>CAZCBM010000047.1:15474-16295 GCA_964496805.1 uncultured Rhodospirillales bacterium
TGACGATCACCACGTCGGCGCCGCTCATCAGGCTGTAGTCGGTGCCACCGGACAGGGTTGCGTTGAAGCCCTCCACCGGGGCGGCCTCCGCAATGTCCAGGGCCTTGCCGGCCGGCACGCCCTCCTGGATGTCCAGCAGGACGACATCGCCCAATTCCTTCATCCCGGCCAGCAGGGCCAGGGTACCGCCAATCTGGCCGGCACCAACCAGAGCAATCTTTTTGCGCGCCATCGTGCAGTTCCTTCTCACAAAAGGGGGGGCTCATGAACTGTGTGAGGCTGGCTTATGCCTGTGACGCGCTGCAATCAAGCACTGACGGGCGAGGCCCCTGGCCGCAGACACCCGCCTGCGGACCAAGACGGATCAGACTGTCCGCCGGGCGCTGATCTGGGGGGCGGGAGAGGCAGGGGCCGCCGCGGACTGTTCGGCCCCGACGTGCAGCGCCGGGATCCGCAGACGGACGAGAGCGCCCGCTCGCCGAGCCAGTGCGCCAACCGCGAGCGTGTCCTCGCCGGCGCCATCCTCGGGCTGTCGGGACCGGGGCAGAAGATCGCGGGGTTGATGACGGTCACCGTCGTGCGACCGGACGACCTGGCCGACCGCCTGCTCGATCGCGACAAGCACCCGGCGTGGCAGGGCGAGCGGACGAAGATGGTGTATTCGTTCCCGACCGATGAGGCGCTCTGGTCGAAGTACGCGGAGCTGCGCGCGGAGGGACTGCGGAGCGACCGCGGGATCAAAGACGCGACGGCGTTCTACAGGCGCCACCGGAAAGCGATGGACGAGGGCGCGAAAGTCGCGTGGGCGTCGCGGTTCAACC
>CAZCBM010000048.1:0-16251 GCA_964496805.1 uncultured Rhodospirillales bacterium
CTAGAGAGAGCCCCGTCCGCTGAGACCATTCCCATCGCCGGAACACCCCAAGATAGGCCACGGCCTGCAGGCCATAGTTTGCCGTGAAGGCCAGACCCAGGGTGAGAAGGGCCAGCATCGGATCAGTGGAGAAGGCTGCGGGGACCTGAGCCATCAAGCCGATGGCCACGACCGAGATCACCAGGATCGTCGCCCCATCCAGGGCCCTCTCCTGCTCGCTGCCCTCCGCCACCGCTAGCAGCGCCCGCAGGCTCATCCCCACCACCACCGCCCCCAGGATCACCGTCATCAGGCGAAGGGAGGCGATGAGCACCTCCTCCAGGGCTCCGAGGCCAGGGGCCAACCAAAAGACTGGGATCAGCGTCAACGGCAGCAGGGCCGTGCCCACAACCAGCAACCGAAAGGGTAGTTCAGGCTCAGCCCCCAACAACACGGCCAAGCTGGGACTGCCACCGATGGCCGGGCCTGAGGCCATCAGCACCAGCGCCAGCATCAACGGGCCACTGAGCCCCAAAGCCCAGGCAACGGCCAGCATCGCCACGGGCAAGATCAACTGAAACCCGGCAATCAGCACCATGGTGCGCGGCAATGATCTCAGGCCCACCCGCGCCCGGCGTCCGCCAATGCGCATGGCGGTTGTCATCAGCATCACCGCCACCAGGGCGGGGACGGCCGGAACCACCGCCAGCGCCAGATCCGGCAACAAGAGCGCCAGGACCAGGGCCCCCAGCAGGGTCTCCCGGCCCCGCCGGGCAACGGCACACAGGGCCTCAACCAGCATAGCGGCGCGGCCTGAGCCCAGCGTGAAACCAGCGGATGAAGTCCACGATACTATAGACCGGGATGCCCAGGGCCGCCTGGACGGCAGCGGCATAGGGGGGCATGTTGGTGCATTCCAACACCAGGGCCCCCACATCGCCATGGCGGGCGCAGAGGTCGCGGGCCGCGGCCACCATCTCCGCCTGCGCAGCCCCCTGATCCAACTCCGCTTGGTCGCCGAGGATGGACCGGGTAAAGTTCCCCCCCTCCGGCGACCCAATGGGCGTGTCCACCGGGGCGCCAGCGGCGGCCAGATGATCCGGCCCAAGGCTGCGGGCGGAAATGGTCAGAACGCCGGCGCGTTTGCCAGGAGGCAGGATCGCGTTGATCAGCGGCACCTGCATCAGCGCACTGGTAGCGACGGGGACCTCAACGGCAGCGGCCAGTTCGGCCTGAAACAGGCTCAGGAAGCCACAACTGGTGGTGATGCCCCCGACCCCCAAGGCCGCCAAATCACGCGCCGCCTGCAGAAAGGGCTCCAACAGCCCTTCGGCCTGCTGATGCACGACCCGCAGGGGCGAAGCGCCGGAGACAACCGCGAAGTGGACGGGGAAAGGCCAGGTTTCGGAACAGCCAATATCGCCCAAGGGCCTGGGAAACTGCGTCTCCAGCATGATGATCCCAATGCTGGGGACCGTCTGCTCGCCGGAGCCGTCGCGGCACTGATCGGTCCGGGGGGCGCTGAAAGCGGAGCCTTGCTGGCGGGTCATCCCACAGGGGGCCTCTTCTAACGGGGCTGATGCGTTGACAGGCAGGGCCTGTTGGGCGTTTTGCTGGGAGGCTTTGCGCCAACAGCTGCTTACCCTTCATCCCTCACCCTATTCCGTTCGGAACCCGCCATGAAAGAGCAATCCCCCGTGCCTTCTGAGGCCAGCAAGCATGTGGTCATCATTGGTGCCGGCATTGTGGGGGTGGCCACGGCCCTTTGGCTACAGCGCGACGGCCATCAGGTGACATTGATTGACCGCGAAGGGCCGGCCGCAGGCGCCAGCTTTGGCAATGGTGGCGTCTTGGCAGCCAGTTCCATCGTGCCTGTTTCCGGCCCTGGATTGATCGCCAAGGCGCCCCGGATGGCGTTGGATCCACGGGAGCCGCTGTATCTGCGATGGGGATATCTGCCGAAGCTGGCGCCCTGGCTCTGGCGGTTTCTGGCCCATGCCAACCGGGACGATGCCACGCAGATCTCCGCCGGTCTGGCCCCGTTGACCCTGGATAGCCTGGCCGATCACCAAGCCCTCGCCGCGGGAACGACAGCGCAGAAGTGGATCGTGCCGTGTGACTATCTCTACCTTTATGCGGACCGCAAAGCTTACGGGGCGGACAGCTTTGGCTGGGAGCTCAGGCGCCAGCAGGGGGTCCAGTGGCAGGAGATTGAGGGCCCGGCGCTTCAGGCCTATGATCCTGTCTTCTCGCCCTCCCTGGGGTTTGCGGCCTGTATGGGGGAGCATGGGCGCATCCAGGACCCGGGGCGCTACATCAAGGATCTGGCCGCGCACCTAACCGCGCAAGGCGGCGCGCTGCGCCGGGCAGAGGTCCAGGGCATAGCCACCGACAACGGCCGTGTGGTGGGCGTGCGTGCCGGGGGGGAGACGGTGGCCTGCGATGCGGCGGTGATCGCCACTGGTGCATGGTCCGGGCCGCTGTGTCGCCAGTTGGGCCTCAAGGTCCCGCTGGAAAGCGAGCGGGGTTATCACCTGGAGTTATGGGAACCCAACCAGACGCCCCGCAGCCCGGTCATGGTGGCCGCCGGCAAGTTCGTGATCACCCCCATGGAGGGGCGGCTGCGGCTGGCGGGCATCGTGGAGTTCGGCGGCCTGGAGGCCAAGCCCTCGCAGGCCCCTCTGCGCCTGCTGGAAAAGCACGTCCGCGCGGCGATTCCTGGCTTGCGTTGGGGAGAAACAACCAGTTGGCTGGGCCATCGTCCGGCCATCACGGATTCGCTGCCGCTGATCGGTCCCGTGCCGGGCATAAGCGGGGCCTATGTCGGTTTTGGACATCACCATGTCGGCCTGACCGCCGGCCCGCGCACCGGTCGCCTGCTGGCTCACCTGATTTCTGAGCGCCTTCCCAACATAGATCTTGCGCCGTACAGCCCCACTCGGTTTCAATGATTGCGCGCCATGACGCAAATGAACCATAAGCCATTCACCGGGAGAGCCCCCTATGACGATGGTGAAGCCCCTGCTAGCCGCCTGCACCCTGGCCGCCCTGACCGCCACCGCGGCGGTCGCCGATCGGTGGGACATGCCGATGGCCTATTCGGCATCAAACTACCATTCCGTCACCGGGGCTGAGTTTGCCAACTGTGTGACCATCGGCACGGGCGGATATATCGAGATCGTCACGCATCCCTCTGGCTCCTTGTTCGCCGGCGCTGACATCAAGCGCGCCGTGCAGACCGGCCAGGCCCCCATCGGGGAGCGCCTGCTTTCCAGCCATCAGAACGAAGACGCCCTGTTCGGCTTTGATAGCGTGCCGTTCCTGGCCACCAGTTTCGAGGATGCAGACAAGCTGTGGGACGCAGCTAAGCCCGCGCTGACGGACCTGCTGGCGGAGCAGAACCTGGTGCTGCTTTACAGCGTGCCGTGGCCGCCACAAGGGCTGTATTTCAAGCGCGAAGTGAACAGCGTCGCCGACATGGCTGGCATCAAATTCCGCAGCTACAACAATGCCACCGCCCGTCTGGCAGAACTGACTGGCATGCTGCCGGTGCAGATCGAGGCGGCCGAGATCAGTCAAGCCTTCGCCACTGGCGTGGCCGAGAGCATGATTTCTTCAGGCGCAACGGGCTATGACCGCAAGGTCTGGGAAAGCCTCACCCACTTCTATGAAGTCGATGCTTGGCTGCCCCGCAACTATGTGTTCGTGAACGCTGACTACTGGTCCGGCATCAGCGAGGATCAGCGCAACGTCCTGCGGGGCTGCGCTGCCCTGGCCGAGTATGCGGGCAACGCCCGTGCCGTGGAGTACACCCAGTTCACCATCAATGGGCTGCGCGACGGGGGCATGACCGTCGGCCGGGCCAACGAGACCCTGACCCAGGAACTCAAGGACATCGGGGCCGTGATGACCGAAGAGTGGCTGGAAGCCGCCGGCGATGCCGGCAGGGCCGTGGTGGACGCCTTCAAGGCAGCCGAATAACGCTTGGCACATCGGGCCGGACCACTCCTTAAGGATCAGGGTCCGGCCCACTCCTTGAGCCGCCACGCGAAGGATATGCCTTGTCATGAAGCCGCTGGTTATTGTCCGGCGCACCCTGGACCTGATCTATCAGGGCGCCGGGGTCATGGCGGCGTTGTGCCTGGTTGCCATCCTGGTGCTGATCGTCATGCAAATGGTGGCCCGTTGGACCGGTGAGGTGATCCCCGGCGTCACCGCCTATGCCGGATATTGCATGGCTGCCGCCTCGTTCCTTGCCTTTGCCAACGCCCTCAATCACGGCACTCATATCCGGGTGTCGATGCTGCTGAATGTTATGCCCAGTAAGGCGCGGCGCATCATGGAGACGTGGTGCCTTCTGATCGCCTCTGCCATGGCTTGGTATTTGGTCTGGTTTGCCGTGCGCCTGGTCTATGGCTCTTATCGGTTCAACTTTGTCAGCCAGGAGCAAGACGCGACGCCCCTATGGATACCGCAATCAGCGGTCGTCCTGGGCGCCATTGTCTTTGCCATCGCCCTGACGGACAGCCTCATCCATATCCTGTTCACCGGCCGTCATCGTATTCAACGCGATATGGTGGAACAAAGCCACGGGGAGTGACGTCCGCTTGGAAAATCTGCTTCTGGTTGGCCTGTTCCTGTTCGTGCTGCTGTTGTTGTTGGGCACCGGCGTCTGGGTAGGCTTGGCCCTCATGGGCGTTGCCTATGTGGGCATGATGCTGTTCACCAGCGGCCCCGTGGGTGACCGCATGATGACCCCGATCTGGCGCACCTCCTCGTCCTGGACATTAACGGCCTTGCCCATGTTCATTTGGATGGGGGAAATCCTTTATCGAACGCGGCTCTCCCAGGACATGTTCCGGGGCTTGGCGCCCTGGATGGCCCGCCTGCCGGGGGGCCTTATACACACCAACATCTTCGGCTGTACCGTGTTTGCCGCGGTCTCAGGCTCATCGGCGGCAACGCTCACCACGGTGGGCAAGATGTCGATCCCAGAGTTGCGCAAGCGAGAGTATCCCGAGCGCATGATCATCGGCACCTTGGCGGGGGCCGCCACCTTGGGCTTGATGATCCCCCCCTCGCTGACGCTGATCGTCTATGGCGTCAGCATCAATGAATCCATCCGCTCGCTGTTCATTGCCGGCATCCTGCCGGGGCTGGTTCTGGCTGGCCTGTTCACCGCCTATGTGGCCATCGCCTCACGGGTAATGCCCTCCTTCAATCCCAAGGAGGAGCCTCGGCTCACCCTTGTTGAGCGGCTGAAGAACTCCCGCTTTCTCATCCCCATTCTTCTGCTGATCGCGGCGGTCATCGGTTCGATGTACATGGGGTGGGCAACGGCGACAGAGGCCTCCGCGATCGGCGTCATCGGATCGCTGCTGCTGGCCCTGGGTCAAGGGTCCCTTACCTGGAGGACCTTCACGGCGAGCCTCATGGGGGCGACCCGGACCTCGGCCATGATCGCCCTGATTCTGGCAGGGGCCGCATTTCTGTCCCTGGCCATGGGCTTCACCGGATTGCCCTCCGGCTTGGCGGACGCCATCGCAGCCATGAACCTCAGCCGGTTTGAACTGCTGATGGTGCTGCTGGTCTTCTACATCATCTTGGGGTGCTTCCTGGACGGCATCAGCTCCGTGGTTCTGACCATTGCCGTGGTGGAGCCCATGATCCTGGCCGCCGACATCAATGTCATCTGGTTTGGGATCTTCATCGTGCTGGTGGTGGAGATGGCGCAGATCACGCCGCCCATCGGCTTCAACCTGTTCGTCTTGCAGGGCATGACCCAGCACGAGATGGGCTTCATCGCCCGCGCAGCGCTGCCCATGTTCCTGATCATGGTGCTGATGGTCTTCCTGCTGATCCTGGTGCCCGAGTTGGCCACTTGGCTGCCGGAGACCATGCGACCGATCAGCGGCGGGGGTTAGGCAGCATTTTCAATCCGTCTGGCCCAGCCCAACGCCCCCAAGCCCAACGCCCCCAGACCGACGGGGGCGCCCCCAGAGCGAGGGGGTGCAAGGGGGTGGGATTGGTGGCCGGGCCAGAACGGGCGCAGCAAGGCAGAGAGGTAGACGCGATCTGTCGCCGAGGGGCCCAAAGCCAATCCAGGGGCCAACGGCAACAAACCCTCCACTCAGAACTTGCTCTTGAGCGCTTCCAGGGTCGGGTAGTGTGTCATGTCCATATGAATGGGCGTCACGGTGATCCAGCCCTGGTCCAACGCCTCGATATCGGTGCCGGTGGCGATATCCTCCATGGCGCGGTGGCTCAGCGCCCCAATCCAGAAATAGCTGCGGCCGCGGGGATCCTTGCGCTCCACCAGATCATCACCCTGCTTGCGGCGACCATGGGGTACCACCTTCACGCCCTTCACCTCCTCCACCGATAAGTGCGGGAAGTTCACACTCATCAGCAGGTCCTCCGACCATTCGACGGAGGTCAGGGTCCGCACGATGTCCGGCGCGAAATGGCTCGCCGTGTCCCAGGGCATGCGCGGCTCCACCTTGTGGCGTTGCATGCTGAAGGCAATCGCCGGGATGCCAAGCAGCGTGGCCTCCATCGCCGCAGAGACCGTCCCGGAGTAGGTCACGTCCTCGGCGATGTTCTCCCCATTGTTGACCCCGCTCAACACCAGATCAGGGGGATTGTCGAACAGCAGGTGCCCCACGGCGATCATCACGCAGTCGGTGGGGGTGCCATCGACGCAAAACCGGCGCTCAGCCAGTTGCTCCAGGCGCAGCGGACGATGGATGGTCAGCGAGTGACCCGTCCCCGACTGTTCGGTCTTGGGCGCCACCACCCACACATCGTCGGTGAACTGGCGGGCGATGCCCTCCAGCACCTCAATGCCGCCGGCGTCCACCCCATCGTCATTGGTCACCAGGATGCGTTTGCCCGTGGGGTCAAACGGCAGTTCACGAACGCGGGGCATGGATCACCTCTTGGTTCGCCATATAAGGGCGAAGGACTTCGGGAATAACAATGGAGCCGTCTGGCTGCTGGTAGTTCTCCAGCACGGCAATGAAGGCCCGACCAACCGCCAAGCCGGAGCCGTTGAGGGTATGCACGAACTGGGTGCGCTTGTCGCCGGTCTCCCGGAAGCGGGCCTTCATCCGGCGGGCCTGGAAATCGCGGCAGTTGGAGCAGCTTGATATCTCGCGATAGGTGCCCTGCCCGGGCAGCCACACCTCAAGGTCATAGGTCTTGGCGGCGGAGAAGCCGGTGTCACCGCTGCACAGCAAAACGGTGCGATAGGCCAACCCCAGGCGCTCCAACAAGGTCTGGGCGCATTCGGTCATGCGCTCATGCTCCTGCGCGGAGGCGTCGGGGTGGGTAATGGCCACCATCTCCACCTTGTTGAATTGGTGCTGACGGATCATGCCGCGGACATCCCGCCCGGCAGAGCCGGCCTCGGAGCGGAAGCACTGCGTTAGGGCGGTGAATCGCAGCGGCAGGTCGGCCGCGTCAAGGATCTGGTCAGCCACCAGATTGGTCAGCGGGACCTCGGCCGTGGGGATGAAATAGTGCCCGGTGTTGGCCTTGAACTGATCTTCCTCAAACTTCGGCAACTGGCCAGTCCCAAACAGGGCTGAACCATGGACCAGCAGCGGCGGCGCGACTTCGGTGAAGCCGAACTCCTCGGTCTGGGTGTTGAGGAAGTACTGCCCCAGCGCCCGTTCCAACCGTGCCAAAGCCCCTCGCAAGACCACAAAGCGCGCGCCGGAGAGGCGGGCTGCTGCCTCAAAGTCCACGCCGCCGATCCGGGTGCCCAGGTCCACATGATCCTTGACGTCATTCAGCCGCGGGGGATCACCGTGGCGGCGCACCTGGACATTGGCGCTTTCGTCGGGGCCGTTCGGCACGTCCTCGGCCAACATGTTCGGGATGGCCGCCAAGCGCGCCCCAAGGTCGTCCCCCAGCGTTTTCTGCTGTTCCTCAAGGGCGGCCAACCGTGTCTTGATCTGATCCACCTCCGCCATGACGGCGCTGGCATCCTGCCCTGCCTTCTTCAACTGTCCGATCTGCTTGCTCACCTCGTTGCGGCGCGCCTGCAGGGTCTGGACCTCGGTCTGCACCCCGCGGTTCTGCTCATCCAGGGCGATCAGTCCGGCGGACAACGGTGCCAGATCACGGCGGGCCAGGGCGGCGTCGAAGGCGTCCGGATTGTCCCGGATCCAGCGGATATCATGCATGGCGAGGGCCAGGGGTTCGCAGTGAGAGGGGGAAGCGGGAGGCGCGCCGAGATCACAAGGCGTTGGCCGAACGGACGATCAGGCCCGGGCGCGGGTATAGCCGTCCACCACAGGCGGGACAACCATTGCCATCCACGAAACCCAAAGCAGGGTCGGCCTCGGTGGGATCAGAGAGGAGGTTGGTTAGAGCATAGGACCCCGAAGGCACAACGCCACGGAGGGGGGCATCCGAGCGACCCCCCGGTAGCGACAGCGGGGGCAACGACCCCAAAATTGGTTTCCCGTGCTGGAGGCGGCGTGGGTTGCGCATCCGGGTCCATGGCCACGATCACCGTGCTTGACGCTTTCCGTCGTACAGCGCTAAAAAGATGGGTCTCTGTCTGGCTGGCGCGGTGGCGGAGTGGTTACGCAGCGGCCTGCAAAGCCGTGTACACCGGTTCGATTCCGGTCCGCGCCTCCAATTTCGCAAGACCCATTTTGCAAGACCCAGGCGAACCGACTCCCGTTGAGCGACTACCCGCTGGGTCAGGTAGAGAGCCCCCTCTCGAACCGCTTCTGCATACCGCTTGCGCCTGCTTGATCGGCACCGTATTGTTCGGCCATTAGGGTGTGTTTCGGCGCGGGGGTTTAGCAACGTGCAGCCAGTTTCAGGACTTTCTTGGCTAAAGCGCCAGCGTGGTGCCACTGGCCTGACCTATGGTTTGGTCGTGGGATTGGTCGCCCTGGCAGGGCTGACCTCGGTCACCCGCGTCGGCGATAGCGTTGTCACGCTATTTGGGACTACTTCGTCTTCCATGGTGGAGGGGCTAAAAACGCCCGAAGGCGCAGACATCGTTCCCGATCAACCGGTATTCCCCGCTCGCAGCGATGCCCCTGCCGGTCAACGGGTGACGTCCGGTGCGGTGACAATCCGTGGTGTCAGCAACGGCGTTCGCCTGGAGTTGAGCATCAGCGGAGACGGTGACCCGGCTTTCCGCATCGACGGCGGCAGCTTTGGAACGACTGGAACGGTCACCGCTGGTCAAACCGTTGAGATTGAACTTCGCGCCCCCACCAGCACCAGCACAACCCATACAGCAACCTTGGTCCTTGGGGACAGTGGTGTATCGGCTGACTGGGATGTCAGCATTTCCGTCGCCGCCACCACCTGCCAGGCGCTGCTGAACGCCGGCGTGACCCAAAGTGGCCTCTATACCATCGACCCGGATGGCAGTGGCGGCGTCGACGCCTTTGAAGCCTGGTGCGATCAGGATACGGACGGTGGTGGCTGGACCCGCTTCTTCTTGTGCGCCAGTACCAGCGAATGCAGTCAGACGCCGTGGAATGCCGGCATTGATCGCGGCGCTTCCCTGAACATGACGGAGTGGATGATCAAGAACTGGGCTGGCTCCAGCGCCAATTCCAGCAATGCGGGCGCGATGCTGCCCTATCACGGCAACATCGTGACACTCAACGGGACCTACCGTGGGACCGGGTTCTCCGCCTTCCGCCATCCCGGTTCTTGGGGCAGCAACAGCCACCAGGTTTTCGCGAACACCTCAACTGGTTCTGCAACGCGCGCGATCGCCTCCCAAACCAACGCTGTCTTCACCAGCCATGGCCATGGTGCCATGTGGGGGCCCTATCGCTGGAGCAATCAATGCGGCGGCAGTGGCGGTGGCTACGGTGCAGGAGACTGGTGGGGACCTCACAACAGCACCTATTCGCATATCTTCCTCATCAATTACCGCTATTGCGGGAACGACGACCTACCCGGCCCGCGGTACTATAACGGCTCGTCCTGGAACCCATCCACCGTGGAGTTCTTTGGCCGGTAGGCGCTGTTCTTGCCATGAAACGGGGGTTGGCGATTTATTGGGCAAGCGCCAACTGAGCCTGTAGCGGGCCAACCGGCTTGCGCTCGGCAAAGGGTCCTGAGCGACCCGGAAATGGCCGACCATGCACTGTGAACTGGGACCCTCGATCGTTTCAGTCCTTTTCAGCCCGACACACGGTCTGGACCGTCAAACGGCCATCGCTCTGATCGGCGCCAACCCTCTCACCCCCCTTCGGACGCAAACCCTGACCGCGCCGCGGTGAGCACCGCTTCCGCGCCGGCGGCATCGCCCAGGGCGGAGAGCAGCATCAACACCAGCCGCGCATTGAGCCGGTGACTGTCGGCCTCACTCAGACCCTGATGGGCCTGGATCAACACCTCATACAGGCGATCTCCCTCCGCCTGGGAATAGGCGGGAAACAGGGGGGCGTCGGCGTCACTCATCAGGACAGGCTCCGGCTCAAGGGGGGTGTCACATCTTGGCCATGAGCCAGCAGGGTACCAACGCGGGCGGTCCGCAGCGCCGCAGTGACATCCTCGGCCCCGTGGACGATGGCGGCAATATGCTGATCCGGCCGGATCAGGACCGCAGGCGCATCGGGGTACCGCGCCGCCACCAGGCCCGCCCCATCCTCCAGGTCCTGGCCCATGACCAAAACCCGCACCCCAGGGGGCGACGGCAGGGGCTCGCCCATTAGGCACAAAAGCACCCAATCGCCCCCCAAATGGTCCAGCAGCCATCCCTCTACCCCGTTGGCGAGGCGCACCGGCGCATCGGGACAGGGATCGCCGCCCCCGGGCCCCAGGGCGCACAGGCCCCGCAGCGTGCAGGGGACCGACAAGCGGCCGGAGTTGACCAGGCGACGGGCAAACTCATACTCGCCAGCCAGGCGCAGCACCTCGTCCCGGAACATCGCCTCCACCGGCCCCTTGGGGGTCATGAAGTTGGTGGCCCGGGAGGAGTTCAGCAGGTTCTCGTCCGTGCCGTGGACCCGTTCCTCGTTGTAGGTCTCCAGCAGGTCCAGCCCAGCGCGCTGCTGCACCACAGCGGCCAGTTTCCAGCAGAGATTGTCCACATCCTGCATGCCGCCATTGCCCCCACGGGCACCGAACGGGCTGACGATGTGGGCTGAGTCGCCCGCAAAGATGACCCGCCCATGGATGAACCGCTCCAAGCGACGGCACTGGAAGGTGTAGACACTGACCCAGTCCAAGTCGAAGCGATCATGCCCGACAGCGGCGCGGATGCGGGGGATCACCCGCTCCGGCTGCTTCTCCGCCTCAGGATCAGCGTCCCAACCCAGTTGCAGATCGATACGGTAGATGTTGTCCGGCTGCTTATGGACCAACGCCGACTGCCCAGGATGGAAAGGGGGGTTGAACCAAAACAGCCGCTCGGAGGGCATGTCCGCCTGCATCTCCACATCGGCAATCAGGAACCGTTCCTCGAACAGCACCCCGCCGAATTCCAGCCCCATGCGCTGGCGGGTGGGGCTGCGGGCCCCATCGCAGGCAATGACCCAATCAGCCTCCAGGCTATAGGGGCCGTCCGGGGTCTCGATGGACAGGCGCACGCGCTGGCCCAGATCCTCATGGGCCACCACGTGGTTCTTGAAGCGCAAATCAATCAGGTCGGGGAAGTCCCGGCAACGGTCCACCAGATACTCTTCGACATAGTACTGCTGCAGATTGATGAAGGCAGGGCAACGGTGCCCCTCCTCTGGCAGAAGATCGAAGCTGTAGACCTGCTGGTCGCCATTGAACAGGCGCCCCACCTTCCAGGTCACCCCCTTGTCCAGTATCCGCTGACCAACACCCAGGCGGCAGAAGATCTCCAGCGTGCGCTTGGCCCAACAGATGGCGCGGGAGCCCACGGACACCACGTTGTTGTCATCCAGAACAATGCTGGCGACGCCATGCTGCGCCAAGTCGATGGCTGCCGCCAGCCCGATGGGACCGGCACCAATGATGGCGACCGGCGCCTGCCGGGCCGGTTGGCCGCAGAGTTCCGGCGGGGTGACATAGTCAAAGGGAATATAGCTGTAGCGGGCCATGGCGGGCTCCCCCCCAATTATCAGTCCTGAAGGGCTGCCCACATCTGCTGATCGCGCTCGGCCGTCCAGATGCGGGGCGTATCGATCCCTAAGGCCTCGTCATAGGCACGGGCGACATTGAACGGCAGGCAATGCTCATAGATGGCGAAGCCTGAGAACTTGGCATCGCAGGCGGCGCGACAGGCCGCCATCGCCTCCTTCAGGCTGCCGCCGTGGGCGGCCACGGCAGCGACCGGGCGATAGGTGGACTCCAGAAAGTCCCGGGTCAGCCGGATGGCCTCCGAAACGGTCTTCGGGTCGCTCAAGGCATCACCGCGGCCGGGCATCAGCGCCTGCGGCTGGAAGGCGGCGATGGCATCCAGGGTGTGTCCCCAATCGGTGAAGTGCCCATCACCGCAGTAACATGCCGAATGATACTCCACGATATCGCCGCTGAACATCACGCCCGCATCGGGCACCCAGGCAACGATGTCGCCTGCTGTGTGGGCGCGTCCCAGATGCATGAGGTCCACCCGGCGTGAGCCCAGATGCACCGTCATACGCTGCTCGAAGGTCACGGTGGGCCAGGTCAGCCCCGGGATGCTGTCCGCCGCCCGGAACAGGCGGGGGAAGCGGCCGAACTCGCTGTCCCAATCCTCCTGACCACGCTCATGGATCATGGCGCGGCATTTGGCTGAAGCGATGATCTCCGAGGCGCCATAGGCCGACGCCCCCAGCACCCTGACGGCGTGATAGTGCGAGAGCGTGACATACTTGATGGGCTTGTCCGTGACCTGGCGCACCCGCTCGATCACCTGCTGCGCCATGACCGGTGTGGCCTGGGCATCAATCACCATCACCGCGTCATCGCCGATGATAACGCCGGTGTTGGGGTCGCCTTCGGCGGTGAAGGCATAGAGATCCCGGCCGATCTCAGTAAAGCTGATCTGCTTATCGTCCAGGTCACTGGCGGACGCGAAGGCTTTGGCCATGGCTGAGGCTCCTGCAGGGAAGCGGTAAAAGGGGGGGAAGGGAGAAAACGCGCAGAGGAGGATCGAAAGCGGAGAGAGAACGGCAGCGTCGGGGACGCTGGCCCTCACCCTGCCCTCTTCGTCGGATCAGAAGGCCGTGATCCGGTGGACTGACAGGTTGTGATCCAACGGATCAGAGGGCCTGGACCTCCTGATCGATGGCCCCGAAGATTGAGCGGCCGTAGGCGTCCAGCATCTCGATGCGGACACGATCCCCAGGGCTCATGAACGGGGTCTTGGCAGCGCCGGTTTGGATTGTCTCGATCATTCGGATTTCGGCCAGGCAGCTATACCCCCGCCCGCCCTCGGCCACGGGACGCCCTGGGGAGCCATCGGGATCGCGGTTGGAGACGGTGCCGGAGCCGATGATCGTGCCAGCCGACAGCGGGCGCGTGCGGGCGGCATGGGCGATGAGGGTGGCAAAATCGAACGTCATGTCCTCACCGGCATCGGCCCGGCCCAAGGGGCTCCCATTATAGTCCACCCGCAGGATACCGCTCAGTTTCGTACCCTCCCAGGCCGCCCCCAACTCATCCGGGGTGACGCAGACAGGACTGAAGGCAGAGGATGGTTTGGACTGGAAAAAGCCGAAGCCCTTGGCCAATTCCGCCGGGATCAGACCCCGCAGGCTGACATCGTTGACCAGCATGATCAGTTTGATGTGCTGCGCCGCCGCTGCCCGGCTGACCCCCAGGGGGACATCGTCGGTGATGACGGCAACCTCCCCCTCCATGTCGATGCCCAACCCCGCCTCCGCCGGCACTTGGATGGGCGCCTGCGGCGGCAAGAAACTGTCAGAGCCGCCCTGATACATCAGCGGGTCTTCCCAGAAGCTGGGCGGCAGGTCCGCTCCCCGGGCTTGGCGCACCAGTGCCACATGATTGACATAGGCGGACCCGTCGGCCCACTGGAACGCCCGCGGCAAAGGGGAATGGCAATCCCCCTCGGTGAACGGGGTGCTTTTCGCTGCCTCAACCGTTGCGGCCTCCAGCGCGGCGGCCTCCTGGGCCAGCTTTGGGGCCACGGTGGCCCATTCGTCCAGGGCAGCTTGCAGCGTCAGCGCCGCATGGGCAGGTGCCCAGCGGCTCAGATCACGGGTGACCAGGTGCAAGCGCCCATCGCGGGTGCCATCGTTCAGCGATGCCAGTTTCATCGGCCGTCCCAGTCTTTGCGGTTGGGGTCAAAGTTCTTTTTCAGCCCGGCCCAGCAGTCGGTGTAGCCGTCTTGCAGCGTGCCGCACGCCTCAGCAAAGCGGGTTGGATGCTGGGGCAACCGGCTCTCAAACATAAAGGCCAGGGTGTTGGATTGCTTCACCGGAACCATGGGTTCTGTGCTGGCATGACTGAAGGCTTGCCCATCCGGGCCATGGGGCAGCATGCAATTGTGCAGGCTCATGCCGCCAGGGGTGAAGCCCCCCGGCTTGGCGTCATAAACGCCATAGATCAGCCCCATGAACTCGCTCATCAGGTTGCGATGATACCAGGGCGGCCGGAACGTATCCTCCGCCACCATCCAGCGCTCCGGGAAGATCACGAAATCGATGTTGGCCGTCCCGGCGTTGGCCGAAGGGCTGGTGAGCACCGTGAAAATGGACGGATCGGGATGGTCGAAACCGATGGCTCCCACCGGGCTGTAGGTTCGCAGATCATATTGATAGGGGGCATAGTTGCCATGCCAGGCCACCACATCGAAGGGGCTGTGGGGCACCTGGGATCGGAAGAAGCGCCCACCCCATTTCAACGTGATCTCGTGGGCGTCTTCCCTGTCCTCGAAGGCAGCCACCGGGGTCTTGAAATCCCGCGGGTTGGCCAGACAGTTGGCCCCGATCGGTCCCCGCTCCGGCAGGGTGAAGGGAAGGCCATAATTCTCACAGACATACCCCCGGACCGGGCCATCCACCGGATCCGCACGCATCATCATGCCGCGGGGCACAATCGCGATCTCCCCCGGACCCACCTGCAATACCCCCATCTCCGTGGTGATCCGCACGTGCCCCTGCTCCGGCACGATCATCATTTCGCCATCGGCATTGAGAAAGCCCTGATCGGTCATGGGCTGGGTCATGCGCAGCACATGCACCGCCAGGCCCGTTCCGCTGTGGGCATCACCGGCCGTGGTCATGGTGGCAAGGCCGGTGAGAAAGGTCAGGTCGGCCGCAGCGTCCAACGGGATCGGGTCCCAGCGCAACTGCCCTGGTAGCCAATCCACCTGCCAGGGGGCCGGAGCCGTCACCCAAGAGTCCAGGGTCACCGGTGACCAGCGGCTCACATGGCGGACCGTCGGGCGGATCCGGTACAGCCAACTGCGCTGATTCTGCCCCCGTGGGGCCGTGAAAGCAGAGCCAGAGAGCTGCTCAGCATAGAGGCCATAGGGCGCCCGCTGCGGGCTGTTGCGGCCCTGCGGCAGGGCGCCAGGCAGAGCTTCAGTCTCAAAATCATTGCCGAAGCCCGGCATCATGGCGGGACGCTCAAGGGCAGCGCCCTCGGCCTGGGGGGCAGAAGACAGGGACGTGTTCATGGCGGGACCTCCCACGGGTCAAGGCAAAGGGCCGGGGCTCTGGCGCAGAGTCTTGGGGCTTGCTGTCCGGGCCTGTTGCGCGTAGGGCTGACAGTTACATATGTAACTATCAAGCGGAAAATTTGACCATGAACCTGGGAGATAACCGCCCCCCCTTCGACCTGTCCTGCTTCTTGCCCTATCAGTTGAACCGGGTGGCGGCCCTGTTCAGTACCCGCATCAGCGCGGTCTATCGCGCCGAACAGGGCATGGGTATCCCGGAATGGCGGGTTCTGGCGTTGCTGGGGCCTTTGGGGGAAGGGGCCAGCCTGACCGCAACGGAAGCCGGCCGCTTGTCCACCATGCACAAGACCAAGGTCAGTCGGGCGGTGGCCAAACTGGTGGAGCGGCGCTGGCTGCGGCAGGAAACCGACGCCCACGACAAGCGCGTCGAACAGCTCTACCTCACGGCCGAGGGGGCGCGGGTCTTCGCGGCCCTGGCGCCCAAAATGCTGACGGCCGAGTCGGCGGTCCTGTCCGCCCTGACCCCTGAAGAGAGGGCCGCCCTGACCACCGGCCTGCTGGCCTTGGAGCGTGCACTGGGGGACTGAACCGATTACCTGGGGATCGGACGCGGCCCGCTAGAGCCCGTTTCGGTGAGATGGAGCCCACTCCAGCCCCCCCTCCAACTTGGCTGCCCCCACCCG
>CAZCBM010000049.1:0-16117 GCA_964496805.1 uncultured Rhodospirillales bacterium
CCGCCACTGCCGCTGAACGCCACCGGCTGCTTTATGTGGCCATGACCCGTGCCAGCCATCTTCTTCTGGTCTGTGGGGATGCAGGGGGCGACGCCAGCGCCACAGGCGGCTGGCATGGCGCGATCCTGGAGGGCCTCAAGCGGCTGGACGGCGGCGCCGGTGCCGGAACCTTGTGCGAGGAGGCGTTCGATCCCACCACGGAGCTTCTGGCGGCAGGCGCCCCGGATCCATCGGCGATCGCATGGACCGGGAGCGCCTGGCACTATGGGGATGCGCCGCCGCCAGCTGCCACGGTCGCCCCCACCTTGCCCGGCCCCCCCCAGGCCAGTCCCGATCCTTTCCCTGGCGAGGACGCCAACCACATCGATCCAGCCTCTGGCGAGGATGCGCCAGCCTGGCTGTTTGAAGCGGCTGCGCAGGACGACCGTTCCTTCCGAACCACCCGCCCCAGCGACCGGGGAGAACTGCCCAGCCCCCTGGGCGGGGATCAGAGTTTCCGTTTCCAACGCGGCTTGTGGATCCATCGATTGCTGCAAAGCCTGCCTGATCTGGATCCCGCAGAGCGGCCCGGCGTCGCCCAGCGCTATCTGGACACCGTGGCCGCCTCCGCAGAGCAAGCTCAACGGCAGGTGATGCTGGCGGAGGTGCTGGCGGTGCTTGACCATCCAGAGTTTGCCCCGCTCTTCGGCCCCGGTTCCCGGGCAGAGGTGCCGATTGTGGGGCGCGTAGGCGCGCAGCAGGTCAACGGCATCATCGACCGCCTGGTGGTCACCCCCGCGGGTGTCTGGATCGTGGACTTCAAGACCAATCAGGAGGTGCCCACACAGGTGCGGGACACGCCCTCCGCCTATGTCCGCCAATTGCGACTCTACCGCGATCTCATGGCCCAGCTCTATCCTGACCGGCCGGTGCGGGCGCTGTTGCTGTGGACCCGGACGCCCGCGCTGGTGGACATCACGCCGCTGCTGTGAGCCGACCCCGATGACAGCGCCTTCGGAGTCGGCGGGATCACCGATCGCCGCGGCCGCGATAGCCACGCCGCCGCGATATCCAGGACCACCAGAGCGTAGGACGCCGCAGAGGCAACGCCACCGGGGGGGACATCGGAGCGACCACCAGGACACGACAACAGGGGCAACGATTCCCAATCGGTGTTCCCTGCTTCAAGGGGTTTGGTTCCGCGTGCGACCCAACCCCCTCGACCCAAGGGGCAGTCCCGAGCGCCACTTCCGCTGTTGGTTCGGGGGCATAGGGCGGGGGAAGGGGCGAGGGCATTTTCCGGTCTGTCTGGCCCAGCCCGCTCCCCCTACCGCTCCCCCACGGGGAGTATGATCGCAAGAGGTGGCCGGCCAAAGGTACGCCAGGAGAGGGCGCGGGCCGGCGGTGGCTCCCTTGTCGCGCAAAGGGCTCGAGGGATGAGGTGCGACACCATGGACGGTGGCCAAGATAGACCTGACTGAATATATAGAAATCACTATCTTTCTCTGCACCGGCTCTCTTCGCCCGTCCCCCCCCCCTCTCTCCCCCCAGAGGTTTCCATGTCGTACAAGGCTGCCCTGTCCGCCGCTGCCGTGTCCCTCCCCCTGGCCCTTGGTGCCTCCGCGGCCCAAGCGCAGGACGCTGTTGCCAAGGCGCTGTCGATCATCACCACCGCTGAGGCGGAAAGCCAAACCATGGCCTTGGTGTTGTCCAATCAGATGCAGGCCCAGGGCACCCAGGTGCAGGTCCTGCTGTGTGGCCCGGCCGGTGATCTGGCCCTGGCGGAAGCCCCTGAGGCCAGCTTGCAGATAACCACCCCCCGCGGCATGAGCCCCCGCAGCCTGCTGGAAGGCCTGATGGCCAAGGGCGGCACGGTGGAAGTCTGCGCCATCTATCTGCCCAACCGCTCCCTAACCGCCGACGCCCTGTTGAGCGGCGTGACCGCGGCTGCCCCGCCGGCCATCGCTGGCACCATGCGCGATCCCGCCGTTCGCGTGTTCAGCTTCTGATCCGGGCTTTGGCATCGCCTCCGGTTCCTCGGTTGCGGTGCCGCCCCACCCCTTCCTCCGTCTGACGGGAGTCGCCCCCATGCACGTCTCTGACTTTCTGCAACCCAATATCGGCACCGCCGATCGCATCGCCCGCCTGCTGCTGGGCGTGGTGTTGCTGAGCCTCACGGTTGTCGGCCCCCAGTCCCTGTGGGGTCTGATCGGTGTGATCCCCTTGCTGACAGGTCTGGTGCGCATGTGCCCGCTCTACGCCCTGATCGGCTTGAAGACCTGCCCGAAGGGTCAGTGCTGACCTGACGGGCGGCCGCCGCCGGCCGGGGTGCGGGGGCGCCCCCGTGTCCGGCGGCGGCCATCCCTGAGGCGATACGCAGACTGCCCCCGCCACCGCTTCTTTCCTCCCCCCCCCTTTTTGCCCGATGGGAGGCCGCGTATGCGACTGACGAAGACCCTTGGAGCCGCCTATTCCCCGCTCTATTTCCTGGCCGCGCTGGGCTATGGTGGGTTGGTGGTGACCTTTTTCATGATCATCTTGTTCATTGTGCCCCATCCGGGCACCCCGATCCCCACCTTCGACGGACTGCGGGCGGTGGTGGAGACCGGCGACCCCTTGATGATCGGCCTGATCACAGTCTCCGTCGCCGGGATCGCGTGGTTTGCCGCGGCCCATATCCGGATGTTGATGTGGAACATCCGCCAGTTCCAAACCTTCAAACGCACCGAGACCTACGCCGCCCTGCGCACCGGCAACGATGAAGTGCAGTTGATGGCGATGCCGCTCACGGTCGCCATGTCCGTCAATGTTGGCTTCATTCTGGGGGCTGTGTTCGTTCCAGGCCTATGGACCATCGTGGAATATCTGTTCCCGTTCGCCTTCCTGGCGTTCCTCGCCATTGGTGCCTGGGCCCTGTACATCTACGCGGACTTCAAGGCGCGCGTGTTCGTGAACGGTCACTTTGATTGTGCACGCAACAATTCCTTGGCGCAGATGCTGGCCGTGTTTGCGCTGGCCATGGTCAGCGTGGGACTGTCTGCCCCTGCTGCCATGAGCCACGAGCCCCTGACATCTGGCATCGCCCTGACCGTGGCCATCATGTTCACCGGTCTGACAGTGGTGCTGTTGCTGATCAAACTGCCCATTGGGTTTCGGGCCATGATGGAACATGGGGTGCAGCAGGCGGGGGCCGCCACCCTGTGGATCATGGTCCCGATCCTCACCGTCCTGGGCATTGCGGTCTTCCGCCAGATGATGGCCTTTGACCATGTCTTCGGCCTGGAGGTCGGCAAGGGTGCGGTGATGTTCTGGTTCGCCTTCCTTTTTGGCATCCAGATGCTCTTTGGCCTGCTGGGCTGGCTGGTGCTCAAACGAACAGACTATTTCGCCCAAGTGGTGCGTGGTGAACGGCCCGTGGCCGGCGCCTTTGCCCTGGTTTGCCCTGGCGTGGCCACTGTGGTCCTTGGCCATTTCCTGCTGCACAAGGGGCTGGTGGATCTTGGGATCGTGGATAAGCTCTCCCTGGCTTATTGGCTGCTGCTGCTGCCGCTGGTGGCGTTACAGATATCCACCATCCGTCTGGTCTGGCGCCTGATGGCTAAGTTGACCACCGGTCACAGCGGTACGGTTCCCCCCACCAAGGCCGCCGCCGCCTCCACCGCCGCCGCCTGAGGCTGCGGCCAACCCTTCCCGCGTTGTCTCCCTTGCCCCCGTGCACCCGCCCGACCCCTGTGGTCGGGCGGTTTTTCTTGCTGTGGAGGCGCTTTGCCGGATTCAAGCGCCGGGGGCCACCTGCTCTGCCACCATACGGGCCGTTGCGGCGCTCAGGGTCCACCCCAGATGGCCATGGCCGGTGTTGTAGAACACGCCTGGCCGGCGGCCCGGCCCCACCTTGGGCATCATGCTGGGGGTCATGGGACGCAATCCCGCCCAGGGCACCACCCGGTCGGTGGCAACATCCGGGAACAATGCCCGCACCCACGCGGTCAGCGGCTGGGTTCGGGCCGTCCGGATATCCTTGTTGTAGCCGGCGAATTCCGCCGTTCCCGCCACCCGGAACCGGTCAACCCCCAAGCGCGAGGCGACGATCTTGGTCTCATCATCCAACAGGCTCACCCAGGGTGCCGCAGCGCGGGAGAGATTGTCCCGCAGGTCCACGGTGATGGAGTAGCCCTTAACCGGATAGATGTTCAGCCTGTCCCCCAACTGCCGCGCCAAGAAGCGAGAGCCGCAACCAGCAGAGACCACCACGGCATCGAACAAGCCTAAGTCTGCTTCCGTATGGGCATGGATGACGCGATAGCGCGCCCCCTCCGGTCGGACAGAAACGGGCGTATCATAGGCCATGGTGGCACCACGGCGGGCACAGGCGTCGGCCAAGCCGCGGGTAAATTTGTGGATATCACCGGTGGCGTCGGACGGGGTGAAGAAGCCGCCGGCATAGGTTCCGTTCACGGCGGGTTCAATTCGGCGGATATCGTCAGGGCCCAGTTCCTGACGGTCCAGGCCGCCTTCGGCCAACAGGCGATTGACGCGGCGGGCGTGGTCCAGGCTCTTTTGCTGGCGGTAGACATGCAGGATGCCCCGCTCCTCCCGATCGTACTCAATGCCCTCGCGGGCCGCCATTTCCTTCAGCGGCTCCCGGGCCAAGATGCCAAGCCGGGCGGTCTCCACGGTATGGGCGCGATAGCGGGGGATATTGGCCAGGAACTCGGCAAACCAGCTCATCTTGTGCCAACTGGGCGCCCAGCCCACCGCCAACGGCGCATCGGCCTTCAGCATCCACTTCAGGCCCTTGAGCACCTGGCTCCAACGGGTCCAGACCTCCGCATTGCTGGCTGAGAGCTGTCCACCATTGGCGAAACTGGTCTCCATGGCGGCGTAGCGGTGGCCTTCGAACAGGCTTACCTCCAAGCCCTTGTCCAGCAGACAATAGGCGGTGGTAACACCGGTGATGCCGCCACCGATGACGGCCACCCGCTGGGGATGGCGTGGGGTGGTGTGTATGGTGGGCGTGGGGGACGACGCGGTCATGGAACTCTCTCCTGTGAATGGCAAGAGGACGCCGGCAAGCCGCAGCTCACCAACGTGCCCCCTCCGTCCAAAACCTGAGAGATTCGCGGGATCGCTGCCCGTCAGGGGCAGCCCGCTTGCTCCTTCGGTGGCCCTGAGCCGCAGGGAAGGCGGCATCGGCGCTCTTCGGAGTGTGATCCGGCCGACCGGTCCGGGTGCCTGAGAGATTCCGGGGCGGTTGCTCCTTCGGCGGTGGCTAGGCCTAGCGTCACGGCCCGCCACACTCTCCCGGTCGGGGAAATGAACCCATATACTAGGGTATTCCCGCCCACCGAGCGAGACATAATCTTTCACAGCCTTTTCAATTCCGGTTCATGTCACCGCGCTAACACGCTGTGTGGGCATTGAGCCACACAACCCCCGCGGTGCGATTCCACTTTCTTCCGCCCGCTGGTCACGAGACCCGCTTCCGAGTATGGTACTCAGACAAGGCAGGATCCGTTCTGCGGCCTCTCCCTTGGTCCCCCTAGCCCCTACCCGGAGTTTGCGATCCATGGAGTTTTCCCATCGCACCGCTGCCGGGTGTGCCGCGCGCGGCTGAGCCGTCCTGATCCGACGCCTTCAGATCCTGCCAATGCCGCACACCCCCCCGACCAACCCCAACCCGGTCCGAACATGGTCCGGTGGGTGTGTGCCCCTCGCGGCCCTCTGTTTGCCTGATGTCCTGGCGCTGACGGTTTCAGAGTCTCCCTCCCGACCTCCTTGTTTCGAGACCGATCCCGTTTCACCGGTTATGGCCCAGGGCTCCTTCCCTGCGCTGATCGCCGGTGGATGTTATCGACCTCACAGTCAGGGAGCGCGCGCCGGCCAACGGATGAAGCCGCGCGCGAATGATGCCAATGACGGCGCTCGATCCGCCTCAACATCTTTCTATCAACCCGCCTGAACCCCAGGGGATGGCTCAACCCACCGATGACCTGCTGGTCCGCGCCCCCAAGTCCCGGGGGACCCGCGCCGGCAACAGGGTCAACATGGCCGATGCCGTCGCCTTTGCCTGGCACTATTGGCGACCTCAAAAGGGACGACTGCTGGCCATTGCCCTGTTGACCCTGGTGGTCACCGCCGCTGAGGTCGCCGCCCCTTACCTGAGTGGTCTGGTCATCACCGCCATCGGCCGGGGCGACAGTGCCCAGGCCTGGTGGTTGGTGACAGGGGTCCTGGCTTGCGGAGCGCTGTTCTGGGGATTGCGGTATGTGATCTTCGCCGCGCTCTGGATCCCGCTGTCGGTGCGATGCATGCAGGACATCATCCTGGACGGCTTTGCCCGGGTACAGCGGTTCAGCACCCAGTGGCACAGTGGCGCCTTCGCCGGGGCCACTGTCCGCAAAATCACCCGCGGGATGTGGGCCTATGACATGATCGGGGACATCCTGGTCCTGCATCTGTCCACGGCCTTGCTGGTGACCTTTGGCCTGGTGACGCTGATCGCCGTTCAGTTCCCGCTGATCGGTGCCTTCATCGCCGTGGCGGTGGTTTTCTACACCGCCGCCAGCATCGCCCTTGCCCGCTACTATGTGGATCCGGTGATGCGGGCCAGTGCGGACCAGGACAGCACCTCCACCGGGGTGCTGGCCGACGCCGTCACCTGTAACCCTGTGGTCAAGAGCTTCGGCTCGGAAAGCCGCGAGGAGGACCGGGTGCGGCAGAGCTACGCCGTGTGGGGCCGTGCCTCCAGCCGCGCCTGGTGCCGGATGGAAGCCACGCTGACCGGCCAGGGGGCGTTGATGCTGGGCCTCTATGCCACCATCGTGGGGCTGGGCCTGTACCTGTGGACCGCAGGCAAGGCTGGGCCCGGGGACATCGTGTTCCTGATGTCAGCCTATATGATGATTGCCGCCTACCTTCGGGGCGTCGGCGATCATGTCCGGATGCTGCAACGGGGTGTGAACGACATTGAGGATCTGGTCCGCTTCTTCGACCAGCCCCTTGGTGTTGTGGATCAGCCCAATGCCCGGCGCTTCGTCCCCGGCCCCGGTCGGATCGAGGTACAGCGGGTCCGCTTCGGCTACACCGATGACCGACTGATCTATGATGGGTTGGATCTGACGATTGAGCCGGGGGAGACCGTGGCCTTGGTGGGCCATTCGGGCAGTGGCAAGTCCACGCTGATCAAGCTGGTCCAGCGCCTCTATGACATTCAGGGGGGCCGGATCATGATTGACGGACAGGACATTGCCGGCTTGCAGCAAGCCAGCCTGCGTCAGGCCATCGCCCTGGTGCCCCAGGACCCGGTGCTGTTCCACCGCAGCTTGGCGGAGAACATCGCCTACGCCAAGCCCGATGCCACCCTGGCGGAGGTGGAGCGGGCGGCCCGTCTGGCCCGGGCAGACCGGTTCATCGCCGATCTGCCCCAGGGGTACGACACCCTGGTGGGCGAGCGGGGCGTGAAGCTGAGCGGCGGCGAACGCCAGCGGATCGCCATCGCCCGCGCGATCCTCAGCCCGGCCCGGATCCTGATCCTGGACGAGGCAACCTCCAGCCTGGATAGTCTCAGCGAGGCGCTGATCCAGGAGGCCATGGAGGAGGTGACGCGGGACCGCACGGCCATCCTGGTGGCGCACCGGTTGTCCACGGTCAAGGACGCCGACCGCATCCTGGTCTTCGACCAGGGGCGGATTGTGGAACAGGGACGCCATGAGGTCCTGGTTCACCGCCCCGGTGGCCTCTATCGGGCCTTGTTCGAAAAGCAGGCCCTGGGCCTGCTGGACGACGGGGCCGCGCAGGCAGCCTTGGCCGCAAGTCGGCTGCAAGGGCTGGCGGCCGAGTAAGGCCTCTTACCGGCGGCGGCGCCCACCCTACCGATACCGAACCCAGCCCCCACGAGGGGCTGGGTTTTTCTTTGGCCAAGGGGCACACACTTTCCTTCAGGGCGTAGGGCCCCGACGTGGCAGTAGCGGCGCCGACCCCAAGTCGGTGTCCCCTGCTGTAGGTGCTGGAGCCTTTCCCGGCCGGTCTGCCCCCTTCACCCGCACCCGGAGATGAGAGATGGACCCCTTCCTGATCGGCATGGCCTTGGCAGCGGTGACCGCCCCCTTGGGGTTGGCGGCCTATTGGCGCCATCATCGTCGCCATGCGCGCTCACCCCAGGCCCTAGCCAGCCATTTCGAGCGTCAGTGCGCCCGTGCGCTCCACCGCGGCGGCTGGGCAGTGCGGCCCATGGGGGGCTCGGGAGATCAGGGGGCTGACCTGTTGGCGGTGAAAGGCCGATCCAAGCTGGTGGTGCAATGCAAACACACCGCCCGCCCGGTCGGGAACAAGGCGGTTCAAGAGGCTTTGGCTGCCCGCACCTACTATGAGGGGACCCATGCCGCCGTGGTCTCTGCCAGCGGGTTCACCAAGGGCGCGGCGGACTTGGCCCAGCGCAGTGATGTGCTGCTGTTGAGGTTGCCGGACTTGCGCACCTTGAAAGTTTAGCGACCTCTCAGACCGTGGAAACCATCGAGGGGTGACAACGGCATCCAAACCCCAAGTCAACCGCCTACGCCCGTGGTCCTCCAGACCCGGTGAGACCCATCAAGTGCGGCGGCGGGGACCGCTGCCCTTTGAGCGGTGGACCCCAAAGGGGCAACACCACGAGGCGGATGATCCCAGCCAGCAACAAAACGCTACAGCACGGGTGCCGGTTCCAGCGCGGCGCCCGCTGTTGTTGGAGTCGCGGTGCTGAGGTGCTGCTTCAGCATGTCACCCAACGCCCGGAACTGGCCATCCTGCGCGCTGTTTCGCCGCCACACCAAAGAGAGGGTGCGCGGGCAGGCCCGATGCAGGGGCACCAGCACCACCCCCTTGGTTGCCACCAGGGCAGAACCCACAGCCAGATCAGGCACCAGGGTCATCCCGAGGCCTCCACCGACCATCGCCAGCAGGGTGGCCAAGCTGGTGGCCTCGAAGGACAGGTCCTGTTCCAAATCAATGTTCTTGAAGGCCGACAAGGCGTGGCGCTGAAGGCAGTGGCCCCGCTCCAGCAACAATAGCGGCATGCCCTCCAGATCGGCGCCGGTCACCGCATCGCGCTCCGCCAGGGGATGCCCCACGGGGCAAGCCAGATGGTAGGCGTCCTGCGCCAAGGCCATCACCTCCAACCCAGCGGTGGCGAAGGGCAAGGCGATCAGGGCAGCATCCAATTCGCCGGAGCGGACCTGCCCCAGAAGAGGATCCGTCAGCCCTTCGCGAAGCAGCAGGGTCAACTCGGGGTGCTCCCGGCGCAGGGACTCCATCAGGGTTGGCAACAGGAAAGGCCCGATGGTGGGGATGGCACCCAGCCGCAGCCGCCCGCCCAAGGTACCCTGGCTGGCCTGCGCTAGGCCCACCAACTCCCGGGCATCGCGCAAGAGGTGGCGGGCCGCCGCCGTCACATCCCGCCCAACCGCGGTCATGCGGACACTGCGCTTGTCCCGATCCGCCAGCCTCACCCCCAAAATACCCTCCAGATCCCGGATCCCGGCACTGAGCGTGGATTGGGTGACGTTCAGGCGCTCGGCGGCGCGCCCAAAATGCTCCTCCTCGGCCAGGGTGGCCAGGAATTCCAGTTGGCGAAGGGTGGGCAACGGGCGCATGGGCACCTCAAAAACGGGGGGGCACCGCTCCACGATCAATCGATCAGAGCGATTACAGAGCCAAGAACAAATCGTTTCCTTAGCATATGTTTATCTGCATATATGGGTGTTGTCAAACAGGGACGGCATACCGCCAACCCGAGCCCCCGCTGAGGAGACACAGTCCATGACCGAGACCGCTTGCCCGAGCCTGCCCCGCCTGAATGAGCCTGCCCCGGCATTCACCGCCCCCACCACCCATGGTGAAAAGAGCCTGGGCGACTATCGTGGCCGTTGGCTGGTCCTGTTCTCCCACCCTGCCGACTTCACCCCAGTGTGCACCACTGAGTTCATGGCCTTCGCCCGCGCCCAGGACGCGTTCGCCGCACTGAACTGCGATCTGTTGGGATTGAGCATCGACAGCCACTACGCCCACATCGCCTGGGTGCGGAACATCAAGGAGAAGTTCGGCGTCGACATCCGCTTCCCCATTATCGCCGATCTCTCCATGCAGGTGGCTCATGCCTATGGCATGGTCATGCCGGGGGCCTCTGACACCGCGGCCGTGCGCGCCACCTTTGTCATCGATCCCGAAGGCGTCCTGCGCGCCATGCTCTACTATCCGATGACCAACGGACGCTCCATTGAGGAGATCCTGCGTCTGGTCACCGCCCTGCAAACCAGTGAGGCCAACAAGGTGGCGACGCCGGAAAACTGGAAGCCGGGCGACGACGTGATCGTGCCGCCGCCGGCCACGGTGGAAGGCGCGGAGGCCCGCTATGGCGAGGGCCACAACACCACTGACTGGTACTTTTCCACCCGCAAACTGTGACGACCCGGAGCCTGTCCCCCCCCACCCACCCCAGCGTTGACCGCCACACGGCAGGGGCACCGGTCCCCCGTCAGGGTTCACTGCTGTAGGCCCGGTGCCCAAACGGGCGCCAAGATCGCTCAAGACAAAGCCCCCGCCGGACAAGGTCTGGCGGGGGCCTTCTGTGATCGACAAAACAGGAGGGACTGAGACCATGGGGACCCAGCCGCGTACGGGATCAGTCGCTGTCGCCGCGGGCGATGCCCCAGTTCAACTCCCGTCGATCCTGGGCGCTGACCACCAAGCCATAGAACCCAAGGCCCTGGATACGATCCACCACCTGCTTCTGGGGGTCGCTAACGGTCCAGACAATGCTGTCCTCCACCACGTCACTTGTGGAAGTCCAGCCCGTGGCCTGGGCCAACTCCGCCGACAGGGTGCCAAGGGTCGGGCGGGCCGCGTCCATAACCGCCTCAGACCCGGTAACCGTGAGGATCACCCCCTCCTCGGTGTTTTCCTGTGCCACCTCCGCTTCTGAGAGGATCAGGTCCAGCGCCAAGACCTCGTTGCGCACGCGGGTGAGGTCCACCTTGGACCAATCGGTGCGGTCATCCTTCTCCAGCAGATAGACCAACTCTGCCAGGGTGGTGTAGAGGCCGCTGCCCATCTCCCGGGGGGTGGTCATGCCTGCCCCGTTGCCACCCCGCTGGCCACCGGCGCGATGGTCCCGGTGTTGGCCATGGCCTTGTGCGTGGCGAGAGCCGTGGTGCCCGCCGTGCCCGTGGTGGCGGCCCATCATCCCACGCCAGCCGCGCTCAGCCCGGTCTTGGCCGCCCTGCTCGCGGCGGTCGCTGTCCTGATCACCTTGTTGGGCGCCATAGCGGTGGCCCATGGGGCCACCAAAGCCGCCCCGCATGTTGCCCATGCCCTGCATGCCATGGGTGCTGCCGCCGTGGCTCCCGTGCCCATGCCCTCCATGGTGGCCCCCACGATGGCCATCACGGCCCCACTGCTCATACATCCCCTGCATCCAGCGACCCAGGTCTTCATCGTTCATGCTGTTCATCATCCCGCGCATGACGCGGGCGCGGTCCGTCCAATCCTGGCGGCGGATATCCTCGTCACGATCCCGACCCTCGCCCCAGCCTCGGCGCTGTCCGCGATCACCCCGGACGTGGGGACCCTGGCCGTAGCCGCTATGGGCGGCTGGCGCCGGTGCAGAAGCCGCAGGCGGCATGTGGATATGGATGTGGATGTCCTGACCATTGGCCGTCGTCACCGTGGACTGCGCCCAGGATGAGCTGACAGGCAAGAAGGCAAGGGCGCCAGCGGTGCCCAAGAGGGCCAGCCGATGGGTGAGGTGTCTCAGGATCATGGCAGATGTCTCCTCCGTTTGGGGCAGGCCCTCAGCGCCCGCTCGGGCTGGGCCATCCCACATGGCCCACCACAGCCATGAGATATATCGTACTTCGGCAAGGTTTTGGATCACAGGCCGGTGACGACAGCGCCGAAAATCCAGTGGTTTCGGGTGGCTGCGGCTTGCGTTTAAGGTTTTATTAACTAATATGAACCTGTGGGATTTTGCTGTCAGGGTGCGTCGAGGGTGGCGTGCCCCCAATGGCTTGTCGGTTTGTCGGGGCAAAGCCCCGCGCAGGGACGCGGCAGGCAGGAGAGATGGGTTATGGAACGCACCGCGCTCTCAGGGATATCTTTGGCGTTTGGGCAGTTGGGCCGAATCTGGGCCATCGCCTTTTCGGTGTGGCTGGTGATGTTTCTCACGGCCCTGGCCCTGAGCCTGGTCAACCCCACGGAACCGGGTATGACCCAGTTGCTCCCCATCACCCTCAGCCTGGGGGTGTTGGTCACGGTCGCAGTGGTGTTGATGCACATCTTCATCTATCGTGACTTGCTGGGTCCCCTGCGCTGGGCCGACGTTGCAGGGGCCGTCTTTTTCCTGATGGCGTTCTGGGCCTTTGTCGTCGTGGTTTTGGCGCTGGCTGACCAACTGGCCCCCATGGCTGCGCTGGCGGTGGGGGACACCATCTACACCGACTTCTCCGGCACCCTGCGGGTGACGACGGCGTTCTATGCCCTGCCCTTGGCGGCGGCGGCAGCGTTCATTCCGTTGATGTTGATCTATCGCGGCCTCATTCAGCGCGGCGCCCTGGGAGAGGTGGATTGGGGCCTTGCCTTCGGTGGCGCTGTGGTTTCCGGGCTGGCCATTCTGGTTGCGCTCATGTTGATGGCGCTCACGCCCTATGTGCTGCTGCCCGTGATCGCCCTGCTTCAGGCCATGGGCCAGGGGTATAGCGACGGCATCCAGACCTTTGTGGTGATTGCTGATCAGGTTCTGAAAGTCTTGGTGTTCAGCCTGGCTTTGGGGGTTGCCACGGCCTGCCTGCGCCAAGCGGTGGCAGGGGTTTGGAGCGACGAAGATGCGCTGGACGAACCCCATACCGGCGTCGACGATGTGGCCCGCCGGGCTGCCCACGCCGACCAGCAGCCCAGGCGCCGACCAGCCCCCTTAAGCGCTGATCGCCAGCGCACCCGTGATCCGGTGATTGACTGGGACGCGCTGGCCGTTGATGGCGATGCGGCCTTGACGGTGGTGCCCCGCGACGGGCGAGACGCGGAGCGTCGGCGCTATTGGTCTGAGTGATCCGCCAGCGGGACCGCGAAGCGCCCCCGTTAGCGCGCGATTTGTGGCGGGACAGAGTCAGCACCAGCCCCACGCCTGCCCAACCTCTTGCCCCGAACCCCAGTGCCCAGAAGCCGGGGGCCCATCGACCAAGCGGGAGCGCTGGAGCGCCGCGGCATTGGGTTTGCCCCCGACCATACGTCACGGCGCATCCAATAGAAGCCCAAGCAACCGCCCATCCCGCGCCAGGGTCACGCTGATCCCCACCGCGATACTCACCACCCGAACGTCCTGGGCAGGCGGCACGTCGGCCGCCATTGGGTTGCCAAACGGCAGGTCGGACGCCGTAGGCCGGCCCGGCGCTGCTGCATCACAATCGACGGCAGGGGGCTCCTGTTCTGCCGGCTCAGAACGTGGCAGCCCCACCCACAGGACAGCCCGCAAGGGATCATGCCGGCCGTTGAGCGCCGGGGGAACAGGGCTTTGGTCGCTGATCGGCGTTCCCTGCACCCGCAGACTGGCACCGCTGCGCTTCTCCGGCACCAGAGGCACAGAACCCTGGGCCAGAGGCTCCGCCAAACGCAGGCTCAGCGCGGCCAGCGTGCCATCAACGGACACGGCAAGGCTCAACGCCTCCCCCAAGCGCCAGATTCCCTTCACCGAGCCAGCCGGATGATAGGGCGTCCAGCGCGCCAGGGAACCGCGCCACTGCACCTGCCCCATGGGAGGGCGGGCGGCATCGGAAACCCCCATGTAGAGGGTGCAGACATCCAGAATTGTGCTCATGCCAATGAATTACCGCGCCCTGTGCCCGTCGCGCTACAAGCTGTCACGGCCCCTTTGCCCTGCGATGGATGGGGTTGCCGCTGAAGGACGTCCAGCCAGCCTCGCTGAAGTGTTATTTTTCAATCTCTTAGCCCTTGTCCACTGGCCTTGGCCTCTCCGCCCCCGTGGGCGGATCATGCGCCCGAGCCTCAGCCCTTGAAGGCCCCCTCATGGCGAAGAGCCTTGCACCCATCCTCTCCCAGCATCTTGGTGCGCAATGGGGATGCGCCCGCCAAGCTCGTCACGCAATTTCATTGTCTTTGGATAACAAAAACTCATGCCAGCCATCAGCGCCCAAGAACTGCCCAAAAGGCGCAGCGGATTTTTACTTGTCGTATACCTGGGTGACCCACACATTGGGGGAAAGGACGGGTTGAGCCGATGATGTCGGGTCCGCCCCTCCCCTCAACCCAGCCCTCTGACAGCCCACCAGAGCCGCCCCCTTGGCAGGCCCTGAAACCCAAGGTGCGTCTTCATGACCGCTCTCACCACCACCATGTCCACCCCTGCTCTTGGTGCAGAGGGACCCTCCGTCCACTGGCAAACCGGTCAGGATCTGCTGAATGCGGTGGCCGTGCCCGGTCGCTACGCTCTGTGCTTCATGGGCTTCCTCGCTGGTCTGTTGACCGTGCGCAGTGACCTGGATCGCCTGTCCCACATGGACGAGCGCAGCCTGCGAGATCTTGGCCTGAGCGGGACCACCTTGGCGCAGATCAACACCCACGGGCTCTGATCTTGAACGGCGGGGCGGGCGACAGACCCGCCCTTGCGGTTCGCTGCCCCTCGGTCAGGCGTCTTCCCCTGCCGGCCCCAGGGTAGCGCCCAACGCCGACAGGGTCGGCACAAAGCTGGGGAAGCTTGTGGCCACCGGCGCAATGTCATCGATTTCCACGGGCGAGGCGGTCACCAGACCCAAGACCAGGCTGGCCATGGCGATGCGATGGTCCAGGGCCGTCCGCGCCCGGATGCCTCCGGCCGGGGGCGCACCGGTGCCCCGGATGGTCATGGCCTCGGCCTCCGGCGTGGTATCCACCTGAAGGCTCACCCCCGCCCGGGCCAACATCTCCGCCATCAGCGTGAGGCGGTCGCTCTCCTTGACTCGCAATTCAGACAGCCCCGGCATGTGGGTCGTCCCGTCCGCACAAGCGGCGGCCACGAACAGGATGGGGTATTCGTCGATCATGCTGGGCGCTCGCGCCGCGGGGACCGATACCCCCTGCAAGCGGCTGTGGCGCGCAACCAGATCGCCCACCGGCTCCCCCCCTACGGTTCGCGGATTTTCCACCGCAAGATCGGCCCCCATCTCCTGAAGGGTCGTGATCAGCCCCGTGCGCGTGGGGTTGAGGCCAACCCCCGTGAGCCGGACCTCGCTGCCCGGGGTGATCAGCGCGGCCACCAGGGGAAAGGCCGCAGAGGAAGGATCGGCGGGCACCTCCAGCACCCCCTCCGGTGCAGTCAGGGACTGACAGCCCGGTACATGGTGAACCCGGCCACCGTCTGAGTCCTCCTGGCTGTCCAGGGTGACACCAAAGCCTCCCAACATGCGTTCGGTGTGGTCACGGGTGGCCACAGGTTCGGTGATCTCCAGCCCGTTGGGCGTGCCCAGGGCCGCCAGCATGAGGCATGATTTCACCTGAGCGGAGGCCACCGGCAGCGTGTAGGTGAAGAGGCTGCTGGCGGTGGGATTTCCCGTGATGGCCAGGGGCAGACGGTCCCCTTCGCGCGCCAGGATCGATGCCCCCATCTGTCGCAACGGCACCGCCACCCGGCCCATGGGTCGCTTGCGCAAGCTGCCATCCCCGGTGAGGCAAGCCGTGCGACCCAGCCCGGCCAGCACCCCCATCAGCAGCCGGGCGGAGGTGCCGGAGTTGCCCAGGTCCAGGACATCCGAGGGATCTTGCGCCCCCGCCGCCCCGCCGAAGCCGCGGATCGCCTGGACGCCATCGGCCTCCTCCCAGCACTGGGCCCCCAAGGCCACCATGGCCCGGCGCGTCGCCTGTACATCCTCACCTTCCAGCAACCCGCGGGCGCGGGTGACACCGGTGGCCATACCACCGAACATCACGGTGCGATGACTGATGGACTTGTCACCGGGGATCCGCGCTGTGCCCTGCAGGGGGCCACTGGCCTGGGCGCGAAACGGGCCGGAAAGAGAAGGAACGGCAGACATGCGGCAGCGACCTTGATGGGAGGTAGGATGCCCGAGAGCATAGGACCCCGAAGTGGCAACGCCACGGAGGGGAGCATCCGAGCGACCAC
>CAZCBM010000050.1:0-16071 GCA_964496805.1 uncultured Rhodospirillales bacterium
CCTTCAACCCGCCGCCGCCTGATCCGCCATCACCCAAATTCGGTCATAGCTCTTGTCCCGTGTATCCGTGCTGTAGCCACTGTCGCATGCTGCGGTGCCGTCGGTCTCATCGCCCAGGGTGACTTCGCCGAAGGCGCAGGTCACGACGCTGGAGCGACTAATGGTGCCATTGGCAATGGCAATGGGCTTGCTGACATCTTGGGTTGCGTCATGGACCAGGGCGCCATGCGCATACCCATCCAGGGTGCCTTCCAGGCAAGCCGCTGGCTCGCAAACCTCACCATTCAGGGCATAACCCTGCGTGCACGCTGTGGACAAGCCCTCTCCTGAAACCGTCAGCTCACCGAAGCTACAGCTTGCCGTGGCCGTGTAGGTCTGGGTGCCGTTGGAGACTGTGGCAGTCCGGGTGACAGTGATCGCCTCATCGTGAGCCAGTACAGGAACATCATACTGATTGAGGGTTTGCGCCTCACATCCCAGCGGGCTGCATGCTTGGTCCTGTGGTCCGTAGCCCGTCGTACAATCTGTTTCCACGAGCAGGGAACTCAGTGTCACCTCCTTGTCCCGACACCGCGCCGTGGCTGAAAGCGTATTGGTGCCGTTCTCCAGGGTGACCGACCGGGTGACCGCGCGGCTCTCGCCGTGACCTAGAGCTGGCACAACGAACTCATTGATGGTGATGGCCTCGCACGGCTGACCCCCCTCAATCTCTTCGCCCACGGTGATCATGATATCGGAGATCTGATCCCCCAACCCCTCCACAGCGATAATGGCCCCGACGCCGACCAATCCGATCAGCAAGGCGGTGGAGATTGTTGAGGCACCACGGAACAGCTTGAACATGGGTCTTCTCCAGTGCGAGGGGCTTATGCTACCCTAGTGCGCCTTTCGATCATAAAACTGCTAGCCTCAAATACCCGACCTTGCAGGCGTCGGTGCCGCTCCATCCTGTGGGGCAGGGTCCGGCGTTGCGGCAGGGCTGTAACGCGGAAAAGGGTGCCACGTGCGCGTGGTGAAGTCATAGAGCTTGCAGTGTTTGGTGATCCGCCAAGCCTCTCGCCACCCCAGGCGAATATCCTCCAGCGGAGCCTCACCCAGGGCCCGGGCCAGGGCTATTGTTGCCTCTCGTTGTCGGTAGCAGGGCACCTGAGGCGACAGATGATGGACCGTATGGACCATCACCCCAGGAAGGACCGCATCCAACCGCCAAGGCAACTGGACGTTGCGGGAACCATGAAGTGCTGTCTCTACCATGCTGGGTCGATCGTCTGACGACTCTTGATACCAGATCATATTTTCATCAGTATGATGAAAATATATCGTCATCCCCATAATGTAATTCCATACAAAGAAAGGCAGTATCCACGCAAACAAGAGATTTTGCCACCAGGGTCCGCCGATCAGAGTGGCCACGGTAACCTGCGTTGCTGTAAAGGCCAGCAACCAAATAAGATCTGATCGAGATTGCCGCTGCCCCTGATTATGCAGGCAGTGACCCATGATCATTTTGGCCCACATGACATCGAAATAATACAACCCAAGTCCCGCCAAATGCCTGTACATCCGCTCCAACAAGCGGCGACCCGCCGAGGCTTGGGCATACTGCTCTGGTGACAGCGGTACCCAGATATTGTCCGCCTGTTGCTGGTTCATGCAGATGTGGTGGATGCGGTTATGCCCACGATCCCAACTGTATTCCGGCATCAACGAGGGCAAGAAGCACAACTGCGCCAGGGGGCGCTTCCAGCGCCGATTGACGTCGCCGGGCGCCAGCAATGCACCATGACTGGCGGTATGGCCCAGCTGAAAAAGCCGCGCGATCACCACCCCCAAAGCGGCACCGAGGAGGAGCTTCAGTCCCCAGGGCTCAACCAAGCAGATCCCAACAAACATCGAAACATACAGAGCCCAGTCGGCCAAAACCAGCGCCAGACCAACCCAATGGCTTTGGGCGCGATAGGCGCGGAGCGTCTGGCCGATTACTTGTGATGGTGTTGGCATATTCCCCCTTCTATGCGACACGGCCGATGCCGGATTGCGGCGTGGCTACACTTAAACATCACCATCGCTCTAACAAAAGACACGCGTTAATGCCACCGAAAGCGAAGGAATTGGAGAGCGCCAAGGTCACGGTTTGGCGATGGGGCTCTGGGCCTATCAGCGTGACACCTTGAGGTGCGTGAATGGGATTGTCGAGATTGATCGTGGGAGGCGCAATCTGCTCTTGAAGAGATCGCACGGTGAAGATGGCCTCGATGGCACCAGCGGCGCCCAAGAGATGACCTGTACTCGCTTTGGTCGCAGACACTGTAAGGGCTGTCTTTGCAGGCAGGTCCAGGCGCTCCAATGCACGCAGCTCAGCCTCATCCCCCAGAACCGTGCCGGTCGCATGGGCATTGATGTGATCAAGGTCTCGGGGCAAGCGGCCTGCGTCATCCAGGGCGGCAAGCATGGCCCGGGCCGCCCCTTCCCCCTTAGGATCGGGGGCAATGGCGTGATGTGCATCGGCGCTCATGCCGTAGCCTGCTATCCGCGCCAAGGGCGTTGCCCCCCGCGCCACGGCGGCCTCCTCGGCCTCAAGAACCATGCATCCAGCACCTTCTCCTAAGACGAAGCCGGAACGCGCGCTGTCAAAGGGGCGGGAGGCGCCCTGCGGATGGCTGTTGTGGGTTGTTGCCAGGGCACGCATGGCGCCAAAGCTGCCCAGGAACATGCGATTGACCGCTGCCTCCGTTCCGCCAGCCAGCATCATGTCGGCCTCGCCACGCTGTATGATCCGGGCGGCCTCGCCGATGGCATGGGTCCCGGTGGCACACGCCGTCGCCACCGCCAGGTTGGGCCCCTTCAAGTCATGCTCCTGCGCCAGATAGCCCCCGGCCATGTTGATCAGAATGGCCGGAACGAACCAAGGGGCAATGCCCCGTGGCCCCTTCTCCTGCGCGACGAGCGTCGTATCATGGATCAACGGCGCGCCCCCGATGCCAGACCCCACAAGGACGCCGCTGCGCGCCTGAACCTTTGGGTCGTTCGCCCGGTAGTTTGCCTGAGCCAAAGCCTCGCGAGCCGCGATCGCGGCCAACCAAATGAATTCCCCATGGCGGTGACGCATCGGGCCAGGCAACTGCGCCTCTGGGTCGAACACCCCCGGACCCGTGTCGCCCAGCACCGGGCGGGGGATCACCCCACCCACATGGCAGGCAAGCCCCTCAAGATCCACATGGTCCAGACGGCGCAGCCCAGCGGAGAAACCAAGCCCATGCCGGTGACCACCACCGATCTGCGATCACTCTTCTTCATGCCGATCCGTCCTGATCCCCTTGATGTTGCGGCCCCCCGCTGACGGGGTGGGCGTTCTTTGACGGCTGGTTTAGGTCACGGAGAGAGCATCACGGGCAACGCCAATGGGCCCCTCAAAGAGATGTCGTTGATCCACTGGATCCGGTCGCGGGGGATCGCTAAGCGAATGCCGCCGAAGCGTTGGGTCATGGCGCTGATCACCGCCCGCATCTGCGCCAAGGCCAAACTTCGTCCCATGCAATTGTGTATCCCGTAGCCGAAGGCCAGATGGGCAGGCCGTCCCCCCCGATCCAACCTTACAGCGGTGGGGTCTGGAAACCGCGATGGGTCGAACCCGGCGGCCCGGAAGCGCATCTGCACCAGGGTATCCCGGGGGATCTCGTGGCCCCCCAGGCACACGGCCTGCCCCGTTCTGCGCCACATGCCGCCCACCGCCGAGTTAAGCCGAAGCCCCTCCCAAACCAGCGACCCCACCTGGGCTGGGTCCTCTTTCAGCCTTTCCCACAGGACTGGATGATCGATGAGCAACAGCATCAAGTTCAGCAACTGTGAGCGCACCGTGTTGGCGCCGGAGGCCATGATCTGGCGTACAATCCCGGTGATCTCCCAGTCGCTAAGGGCAGGGGAGACCTGGCACAGCCGTCCCAGCAGGGTGGCAGTCGGAGCCGCCCTTTGGTGCGCCAGTTGCCGTTCCAAAAAGGCATAAAAGGATGGCAGTTGAGCCGATGCCGATGCCAAGCGCTGCCTGCTCGCCGAATGGGAGAACAGGAGTTCTATGGCCTCAAACCAAGCGATGAGTTGGCGATGCTGGGCTGTGGAGCCAGGGGTGAACCCAATCAGGTCGATGATCATCCCATAGCTAAAGTCTTTGAACACCGGGGCCAGATCCAGGACCCTGCCTGCGGACACTTGGCCAAGGAGGTGCTGCAGGCGCTGATGCAGGCTTTGGCTCCAGGTTTCGCCATCGGCAAGGCCGGCGGCCCGCTCCACCATCTGACGCACACGCAGGTGGTTTTCCCCATCACTGCGCAGCAGCCGAGGAATGTCTTGCCCCCGCAGCGCCTCCTGATCGTCCAGCGACCTCAGGTCCGATCGAAAGATGGCGGTGTTGCGGGCCGCCTCCACCAAAGCATCATAGCCGCCGATCAGGAACACACCCAACCGCGGGACCTCAAGGACCCCGGATCCCGCCGCCAGTTCGCACTCTGTAGGCACTGGATCCCTGATGAAGACTCTCGGGTCACGGGGAAACCCTCCGGAAGGCTCCGCGCCTCTTGCCGATAGGGGACCCCTACTGTTGCCCATCGGCGGGGTTGCCTCCACAGGCAAGGTTTGCCCGCGCTGCCGAGGCCAGCAGGCGCATTCGCGCTTGCGATGGGGTCAGTCCCAGTTCATCCAGCCACGCCTGCCGCTGGGCATCATCTGGCGTGAAGGGCACCGCGGCACCCAGACGGCGGACGATCTCTGACGCAGCCCAGGAAGACAGGGTGGGGGGAGCCTCAGCCACCATCCGATCACCCACGCAAGCGCACAATTCCGGCGTCGGCGCAGAGGCCAGCACCCGACAATGCCCTTGATACAGTGCGCGCGCCGCGCCAGGCGCCAGCCCCCCTGGCAGTGGCAACTCGGCGGATGCCGCCGCCTGCGTGGGCTCCCCAACAGGACCGTCCGGTTGCACGGGTGCCTCTGTTGGCGGCGATGGTTCCGCCGGGCCTTCCGCGGCTGGAGCATCTGAGGGTGTGTCGTCACCGCAGGCGACCAGAAGCAAACTAGCCCAAAGTCCTGCGATCAAAGCCAGCCGTGCGCCCATGACCTGTCTTCCCTGTCGTTGCGAAGCCGGGGATTTGCGCGATCAAGCGTCACCCCCGCTCTCTTCTGAGCTGGCGGCGCTCTTCTGCACCAAAAACGTGACAAGCCCGCGCATGGTGAGCAACCCCTGTTCCGCTACGTCACGGTCAGGCAGTCGGACACCACTTTCCTTCTCAATCTCAAAAACCACGCTGAGGGCATCAAGGCTATCAATCAACGATTCCGCCTTGAGGTCGGTATCCATGGTGATTTCGTCCAGCCGGTCCTGACCCACCGCCGCCACTTCCTTGAGGCAGCGGATCACGAGGTCAAAGGCTTCCTGTTCACTCAGCATGCCGCATCCCAATTCCATACTCGTGGGACATACATCCGTGGGGTCCGCGGGGTGCTCGGCTTAACTCAACTGCGGGTCAAGCTGGCTGTCCGCCCCGTAAGCCCGTCACTCAGACCAGCCCTTTACCACCACGCCACACGGAAGCTATTTCCCGATTGCTTGTCTATAGCGTGCAGGGTTTGACAATGGCAATGTCACCCAGCGGGCGCAAGAAACCGCCCGAAAGCCCCGCAACGATAGGGAGGGCGGACATGGCCAGACGATTGGCAATTGCCATCTGCATTGTGATCGAAGCGCTGGCGCTTTTGTATGTGGTCTCAGATCCGCCTGCCACCGCGGCCCACGTGATGTACGAGCGCTACTGAGGACGCGGCGGCACATCCACGTTGCTGGGCTGAGCCCGTGCTCGGGGCACATGTCCGACGTAGCCATTCCGGCTTCGTGTTGGTTGATCGTTTCGATGATCTGCGCCGCACTGAAGGGCCTAACAGTCATTTCGTCTGCTCCATGGTGGTGGAGCAGGCTTTGGGACACGCTAAGAGAGCCGGCGGGCAGCAGGTCATTTCCCTTGCCCGGGTGGCTTTGCTTTGGGTGGCTTTATTCTGCGGCGAGCGCAAGGCCGGCGTCTCTTCGGATCAAGTCTGCGGCTTTTTCTGCAATCATGATGGTGGGAGCGTTGGTATTGCCCCCAATCAAGGTTGGCATAATGGAGGCATCTACTACCCTTAGTCCGGTCAGGCCATGGACGCGCAATTCGGGATCAACCACCGCCATATCATCGGTGCCCATTTTGCAGGTGCCCACAGGATGATAGATGGTATCGGCTCTTGCCCGGATATGTTCAGCCCAATCGGCATCGGACTGCGCTTTCTCTGTGCCAAAGAGTTCCCGGTGGCGGTACTTGGCCCAGGGCTCTTGCATGAAAATCTCGCGGGTAATACGCGCCCCCTTGATCATTGTCTGAAGATCGCGCTCATCGGACAGGAAGCGTGGATCAATGCCAGGGTCCGCCATTGGGTCGGCTGACTTCAAGAAGACTGTGCCCTTAGAGTACGGGCGAAGCGCACAGATATGGCAGGAATAGCCATAGCCTCGATGGAGCTTGCGGGCGTGGTCATCCACCACCGCAATAACGAAATGGAGCTGCACATCCGGGCGATCCAAATCGGGGGAGGTCTTAATGAAGCCGCCACACTCAGCAAACGGCGTGGCCAGCATGCCTGAACCGTTTCTGACCCAGGTGAAGAGGTGCTTGGTGAGATTGAACGCCCCGGAGATACCAATCCCAAAATTGTCCGTATCCTTGGACTTAAACGAGATGGTGAAATCCAGATGGTCTTGAAGGTTCTGGCCGACCCCTGGGAGTTCATGGACCATGCCGATGCCGTGCGGAGTAATATCCTCCGGGCGGCCGACGCCAGACAATTGCAACAGTTGAGGCGAGCCGAAGGCCCCGCCGCAAACGATAACTTCTCGCTTTGCCTTGACGGTTTTACTTTTCCCGCCCTGGCGGAAGCGAAGGCCGGTAGCCTGAGTGCCGGTGAAGAGAACCTTCTCCGCCCGGGCCTTGGTCAGAACAGTAAGGTTGGGTCGGTCTCCCATGATTGGGTGCAGATAAGCCGCCGCAGCGGAACAGCGCTGACCCGCCCGATCTTTTTGGTGGAATTGGGTGACCTGATAGTGGCCGATGCCCTCATGCTCCCCTTCGTTGAAATCCTCGATACGGCGGAATTGCAACAGCTCTGCTGCGTCTAAAAAGGCGTGGCCTGCTTGCCGGGGGCTCTGCTGATTGGAGACTTGCAGCGGTCCTCCGTCGCCGTGGAAGTCATTGGCGCCATTGGTGTTGTTTTCTGAACGGATGAAGTAGGGCAGCACACTGTCCCAATCCCAGCCGTCACAGCCCAAGTCGGCCCATTCGTCATAGTCTCCCCGATGACCCCGGACATAGAGCATGGCATTGATGGCGGAGGAGCCTCCGAGGGCTTTGCCTCTGGGTTGATAGCCCCGCCGCCCGTTCAAACCCTCTTGGGGCTCAGTCTTGAAGCACCAATTATTGATCCTGACAAAGCCCGGCAACATGGCAACTGCCCCCGCCGGCATCCGGACCAGGATCCCATTGCCACGGCCACCCGCTTCCACCAGGCACACACGCACCCTGGGATCTTCACTCAGACGTGCGGCCAAAGTCGATCCAGCGGAGCCACCTCCGGCAATCACATAATCAAATTCCATAATTTCCTCCTGGTTCAGGGTTTTGATTTTGGCTTCTTTGAGCGTGCCAATTCTCATCAGGCTAGAGCTGTCTTTTGCGGACGGGCTTTCCAGCACTGAATAATTCTTAGGTCGATCGAGGCCAGTTCTCACGATTGAGGCGGCGTGAGATGGCAGTTTCGTTTTTACTGTTTACGCTCTACGGCCAAATCAAAACAGTTAAGAAGAGAGTTGTGGGTAGGGCGCGCTTGAAATGGGGGCTGACGAGGCGACGGGGACTGTCCCTGCACGCTCATGTCATCAGCGGCTAAATGGGGTATTGGTGGAAAACAATCGCCTTTTAAACAATCCAGATCTTCCGGTTGGGCGTGGATTGGCACCAATGTTGGCAACCCCTGGTTTCCGGCGACCAGGGGGCGTCTGGGTCGGCGCGGCAGATCAGGGGCTTAGGGGTGGCGACAGCACGGTGCTTGCGTTTGCCTGCAGAGAATGTATGTTTCGTCAGGTGAAAGCGCGCCGGTCCGCTCGGGCTGGTGCTTGCATGGTCGAAGGTATCACATGTGTGGCATCGCCGGATTGTTCCTCAAGAACCCGTCCCTCCATCCAGACCTCGGCCGCTTGGTGGCGCCTATGCTGGTCACGCTGACCGGGCGCGGACCGGATAGCGCTGGATTATCGCTCTTTGCCGATGGCATTGACGGCGATCAGGTGAAGGTCACTGTCCGCGGGGCGGACGACGCGGCCTTCGAGGCGCTGGCGGTCAGCCTTGCCGCCACACCTCTCAGTTCCATCGACACGAACCGCGTCGACACCCATGCGGTGTTGACTGTGCCGGCCCAGCATCTGGCGGACCTGGATGCCCTGCTGGCGACGCTGGAGCCGGCGATTGAGGTGGTGGCCCGTGGGCGGCTGATGGAAATCTACAAGGAGGTCGGGCTCCCGCAGAGCGTGCTGGACCGGTTTGGCCTGATCCGCCGTGGCGGACGCCACGCCGTCGGCCACACCCGTATGGCAACAGAGAGCGCCGTCACCACCGACGGTGCGCACCCGTTCTCAACTGGGCTCGACCAGTGCCTGGTGCACAACGGCTCGCTCTCCAACCACAATCGCCTCCGCGATCGGCTGCGGGCGGAGGGGATCACCATCCACACCCAGAATGACAGTGAAGTCGCCGCCGGGTATCTGACCTGGAAGATGGCCGGTGGGGCGTCGCTCGGCGGTGCTCTGGAAAGCGCGCTCACCGATCTGGACGGTTTCTTCACCTTCGTGGTCGCGACCGCCGACGGCTTCGGTGTCATTCGCGACCCAATCGCTTGTAAACCGGCGATAATGGCAGAGACCGACGACTATGTCGCCTTCGGCTCGGAATATCGGGCACTGACGTCGCTGCCTGGGATTGAGAATGCGCGGCTGTTTGAGCCGGAGCCGGCGCGCGTATACTTCTGGGAGCATTGAGGGCGATCATGGTGATGTTCAATCTGGATCAGCAATCCGTTCGCGACCTCAACGTGCTGCTGCATGATCTGGCGCCCTCTGGATCTCACAGCCCGGTTGACGTGCACGCGCCAGAGGGTCGGCACGCGATTGCTTGCGGCATCGATGCCGATGTCACGGTCACCATCCATGGCCATGTCGGCTATTATTGCGCGGGCATGAACAAGCAGGCGCGGGTGACCGTCCATGGCAACGCCGGTGTCGGTGTCGCCGAGAACATGATGAGTGGGCAAGTCCATGTGACGGGCGACGCCAGCCAATCCGCCGGCGCCTCCGGCCATGGCGGGCTGCTGATCATCGACGGCAACGCCACGGCCCGGTGCGGCATCTCCATGAAGGGCATCGACATCCTGGTAAAGGGCTCGATCGGCCATATGGGGGCGTTCATGGGCCAGGCCGGGACACTGGTGGTGATGGGCGACGCCGGGGACGCGCTGGGCGACAGCCTGTATGAGGCAAGGCTCTTTGTGCGCGGCGAGGTGACGTCACTGGGGGCCGATTGCGTGGAGACGCCGATGGACGACGCCGCCCGCGCGGCGTTGGAGTCCGTGCTCCGCCGGGCCGGTGTCAGAGATATCTCGGCCTCTGATTTCCGCCATTACGCCAGTGCCCGCCAACTCTATCACTTCAAGGTCGACAATATCGGCGCCTATTGAGGAACCAGTCATAATGGACGACAGCAGCCCTCGCCCCAGCGGTCCCCCGCAGACCGTCCCGCGTCGCTCGGCCACCTTCGACGACGTCACTCTGAGCGAGATCCGCCGCGCGGCCGCCACGGGTGTCTATGACATCCGCGGCGCCGGCGCCAAGCGCAAGGTTCCGCATTTCGATGACCTGCTGTTCTTGGGCGCTTCGGTCAGCCGCTACCCGTTGGAGGGTTATCGCGAGCGCTGCAACACCCGCGTGGAGATCGGTGGGCGCCATGGTGCGAAGCCGATCGTGCTGGAGACCCCGATCACCATCGCCGGCATGAGCTTTGGGTCCCTGTCGGGTGCGGCGAAAGAGGCGCTGGGGCGCGGAGCCTCGGCGGCAGGGATCTCCACCACCACCGGCGATGGCGGGATGACCCACGAGGAACGCCAGCACTCGACACAACTGGTCTATCAAGTGCTGCCCTCGCGCTACGGGTTGAACCCGGACCATCTGCGCCGCGCGGATGCCATCGAAGTGGTCGTCGGCCAGGGCGCCAAGCCGGGGGGCGGTGGCATGCTGCTGGGGCAGAAGATCAACGAGCGCGTGGCATCAATGCGCACGCTGCCGCAGGGCATCGACCAGCGCTCGGCCTGTCGTCACCCCGATTGGACGGGGCCGGATGATCTGGAGATAAAGATCCTGGAACTGCGCGAGCTTACGGACTGGAAGCTGCCGATCTACGTCAAGATCGGCGCCTCGCGGCCGTACTATGACACCGCGCTGGCGGTGAAGGCTGGCGCCGATGTGGTGGTGCTGGACGGCATGCAGGGGGGCACCGCGGCGACGCAGGAGGTGTTTATCGAGAATGTTGGGATCCCGACCCTATCGGCGATCCGCCCGGCGGTGCGCGCGCTGGAGGAATTGGGGATGCATCGCACGGTTCAACTGATCGTCTCCGGCGGTATCCGCGGTGGCGCTGATGCCGCCAAGTGCCTGGCCCTGGGGGCCGATGCCGTCTCCATCGGTACCGCGGCAATGGTGGCGCTGGGCGACAATGATCCGATCTGGGAAGCCGATTACCAGGCGATGGGCACCACCGCTGGCGCCTATGACGATTGGCATCTGGGCAACGACCCCGCGGGCATCTCGACCCAGGATCCGGTGCTGGAGGCGCGCCTGGATCCGGTGCTTGCCGGCCGGCGGCTGAGCAATTTCCTCAACGTCATGACCCTGGAGATCCAGACGCTGGCCCGCGCCAATGGCAAGTCGGACGTGCGCAATCTGGAGCCGGATGACCTGGTCGCCCTGACGGTGGAGGCGGCTGCCATGGCGCAGGTGCCGCTGGCTGGCACCAGTTGGATCCCCGGCCAATCCTACTGAGCTGACTTCTCCTCCCCCCGCCAACCCTGGATCAAACGCTGGACCCATACTCTCATGACCATTGATCTCGCTGCCGCTGCACAGGAAAAAGGCATCAAATATTTCCTGATCTCCTTCGTTGATTTGTTCGGCGTCCTGCGGTCCAAGCTGGTCCCTGCGTCCGCCATCGACGGCATGCAACGGACCGGTGCCGGTTTTGCTGGCTTCGCCACGTGGCTCGACATGACGCCGGCGGATAGCGACATGTTCGCCGTGCCCGATCCTACAAGCCTGATCCAGTTGCCGTGGAAGCCGGAAATCGGCTGGCTAGCCAGTGATCTTGTGATGGACGGGGAACCGGTGGCGCAGGCGCCGCGGGTGCTTTTGAAGGAGCAGGTCAAGCGCGCCGCCGAGCAAGGCTATCGCATGAAAAGCGGTGTGGAGTGCGAGTACTTCCTCATCACCCCCGACGCCGCCGCCATTTCCGATCCGGCCGATACCCAGGCCAAGCCCTGTTACGATCAACAGGCCTTGATGCGCCGTTATGATGTCATCAGAGAGATTTGCGACATCATGCTGGAATTGGGCTGGGGTCCCTATCAGAACGATCACGAGGACGCCAATGGCCAGTTCGAGATGAACTGGGATTATGACGACTGCCTCGTCACGGCTGATCGCCACGTATTCTTCAAGTACATGGTCAAGGCGATTGCGGAGAAGCACGGGTTGCGCGCGACCTTCATGCCCAAGCCCTTCTCCCACCTCACCGGAAATGGATGCCACGCCCACATCTCACTGTGGGACATGGCTGGGACGACCAATGTCTTTGCTGACCCGCAAGGCGAGTTGGGCCTGTCGTCCCTGGCCTACCATTTTCTGGGCGGCGTCTTGGCCCATGCCACGGCCCTGTGCGCCTTCACTAACCCGACGGTGAATTCCTACAAGCGCATCAATGCCCCGGCCACCACCTCCGGCGCCACCTGGTCGCCGAACGCGATTAGCTATACCGGCAACAACCGCACCCATATGGTTCGGATCCCAGACCCGGACCGGTTCGAGGTGCGTCTGGCGGATGGCGCTGCTAACCCATACCTGCTGCAGGCGTCGATCCTCGCCGCCGGTTTGGACGGAATTGCTCACAAGCGCGATCCCGGTCCGCGGCGAGATTTTAACATGTACACCGACGGCCACGCCTATCCCGAGATCCCCCAACTACCGCGCTATCTGGTTGATGCCCTGCGCGAGTTAGACAAGTCTGAAGCCCTGCGTGCCGCCTTGGGCTCAGGGGTGATCGACTCTTATCTGAAGTTGAAGATGGAAGACTGGGACGCCTACTCCCGGCATTTGACCGACTGGGAGAGGCACGCCACACTGGATTGCTAGAGCCCCTTGCGCGGCAAGAGGCACCGCCAGCCCGCTCCTCCTCCTGGTGTACCTTTGGCCGGCCACCCATTGCGATCATACTCCCTTGGGTGGCCGAGAGGGCGAGCAGGCTGGGCCAAACTGATCGCAAGATGCTCTAACCCCCATCCCCACCCCGAGGAGCCCCCATGGAGGAGACGACCGCCACCGGTCCGGGCATCACCGTTGAGCAGCCCTCCCTGGAGGTCCTGATCGGGCTCAAGATCCGCGCCCGGCGGCGCGCACTGGAAATGACCGCGGCCGACCTCGCCAACCGGGCCTCGATCTCAGTCGCCACGGTCTCAAAGGTGGAAAGCGGTTCGATCTCAGCCTCGCTGTCCACCCTTCAGGCCCTGGCGCGGGCGTTGACCCTGCCCATGGTCGATCTCTTCGATCAGGAGGAGGTGCGGGGTGATTGCAGCTACGTCCCGCCTGGCAACGGGCTGCGCCTGGATCGACGGGGGACCAAAGCCGGGCATCTCTACGATCTGCTGGGCCACTCCCTGCGCGGGCCACTGATCGTCGAGCCCTACATGATCACCTTGCGTGACGATGCCGAACGATATTCGACCTTCCGTCACGACGGGATCGAGTTCATCCACATGCTGGAAGGGGAAGTCGAGTATCGCCACGGCGACAGCCTCTATCACTTGGAGCCTGGCGCGTCTTTGATGTTCGACAGCACGGTACGCCACGGCCCTGAACGCTTGATCCGCCATCCGATCCGCTACCTAACCGTCATCGTCTCCCAACGCGAGCACCCCTGATGCACTTTTCCGCCCGTTCGGTGATCCGCAATGCGCTGACCGGCAACGTCTCCTGGACCCGCCAATGGCGTCGAGCCAAGCCACGGGCGAAATATCGTACGCTGATCGTCGGCGGCGGCGGCCATGGGTTGGCGACCGCCTGGTATCTGGCGAGCCGCCACGGGATAACCGACGTCGCGGTCGTTGAGGCCCGGCATGTCGGCAGTGGCAATGTTGGGCGCAACACCACCATCATCCGCTCCAATTATCTGTTGGACGGCAATATCCCGTTTTATGAACTCAGCTTGAAACTGTGGGAGAACCTGGAGCAGGATATCAACTACAACGCCATGGTCAGCCAACGCGGGGTCCTCAATCTCTGCCACAGCGATCCGCAGCGCGACGCCTATGTCCGCCGCGGCAACGCCATGCGCCTGCATGGGGTTGATGCGGTGATGCTGGACGCCGACGGGGTGCGGCGGCTCTATCCATGGCTCAATTTTGAGGACTGTCGCTTTCCGATCCTGGGTGGGCTGTTGCAGCCCCGTGGGGGCAGCGTGCGCCATGACGCAGTGGCTTGGGGCTATGCTCGCGCTGCTGACAAGCTGGGCGTTGACATCATAGAGGATAGCCCCGTGACCGGCTTTGTAAGCGAAGGGGGGCGCATCGTCGGTGTCGAGACGGTCCATGGGGAGATCCGCGCCGAGCAAGTGGCGCTGGCCGTCGCCGGGCGCACCAGCCAGGTCGCCGCCAAGGCGGGCCTGGCCGCCCTGCCGTTGGAATCCCACGTGCTTCAGGCATTTGTGTCGGAGGGGCTCAAGCCGATGATCGATGGCGTCGTCACCTATGGCGCGGGGCATTTCTACATCAGTCAATCCAACAAGGGCGGACTGGTCTTTGGTGGCGATCTCGACGGTTACGCCAGCTATGCCCAGCGCGGCGGCACCAGCATGGTGCAGCATGTCTGCGAGGGAGCGATGGCGCTGATGCCGGCGATCGGCCGCGCGCGGATCCTGCGCCAGTGGGGCGGCATCATGGACATGAGCATGGACGGCAGCCCGATCATCGACACCACGCCGGTGGACGGGCTCTATCTCAACGCCGGCTGGTGCTATGGTGGGTTCAAGGCCACCCCTGGCTCCGGCTTCTGCTTTGCCCATCTCTTGGCCACCGGCGAGAGCCACCCGGCTGCCGCTGCCTACCGCCTCGACCGGTTTGCCGAGGGCCGTCTCATTGACGAGGCGGGCACCGGCGCCCAGCCCAACCTGCACTGAGGGAGGGCGCGGTGCGATGTTAATCCCCTGTCCCTATTGTGGCCTCCGGCCTGAATCTGAGTTCACCATTCGCGGCGATGCCGCGCCGCGGCGCCCAGCCTTGCTGGCCGAACCCGCCAGCCTGGATGCCGACGCTACCGCTGCGATGGCCCACTATGTCTATGCCAGGGAGAACCCGGCGGGTCTGGTGAACGAGTACTGGTACCACGGTGCCGGATGTCGCAGTTGGCTGGTTGTTCATCGCGACACCGTCACTCATGAAATCAAGGGCGCCACCCTGGCCGAGCGGTGGCAGCGATGACCCATCCCGTCCCGCAAACGCAGCCCTGGCGCCTGTCGCCGCCCGTGGAAACGGGATCGGGGCCGGACGCGCTCATCGACCGCACTCGGCTCTTGGGCTTTCGCTTTGACGGCCGAGCGCTGACCGGTCATCCAGGCGACACGCTCGCGAGTGCGCTGCTGGCCAATGGCATCCACCGCGTCGCACGCTCGTTCAAGTATCATCGCCCCCGCGGCATCCTCACCGATAGCCCGGCCGAGCCCAACGCCCTGGTTCATGTGGGCCGTGGCGCGCGGCAGGAGGCCAACTGCAAGGCCACGATGGTGGAGCTGTTCGACGGGCTGGAGGCCAGCGCACAGAATGCCTGGCCGTCGTTGGGCTTCGATATCATGGCGATCAATGGCCTGTTTGGGCCCGTGTTAGCGGCCGGGTTCTATTATAAAACCTTCATGTGGCCGAAGGCGTTCTGGGAACGGGTCTATGAACCGCTCATTCGCCGCGCGGCCGGGATGGGCGCGCTCTCCGGCGAGCCGGACCCAGACCAGTACGAGGCTGCGACGCTGCATGGGGACGTGCTGGTCATCGGTGGTGGCGCCGCTGGCCTAATGCATGCGCTGATCGCTGGGCGCGCGGGCCTGCGGGTGATCCTGTGCGAAGGCGATGGACGCTTTGGCGGTCGGCTGCTGAGCGAACGCGAAACCCTGGACGGCGCCCCGGCGCGCGCGTGGATCGCCGCGAGCGTTGGCGAGCTTGAAAGCCTGCCCAACGTCACCCTGATGCCCCGCACGACGGTGGTCAGCCGCGGTGACAGCACCAGCTTTACCGCGGTCGAGCGGGTTTGCGACCATCTGCCGGTCAGTCCGGCCGACACCCCGCGCCAGATCCTCTGGCATCTGCGGGTGGCCCAGGCGGTACTGGCCACCGGCGCGCAGGAGCGGCCGCTGGTCTTTCCGCACAATGATCGCCCGGGGATCATGCTCGCTTCGGCCGTGCGGGGCTATATCTACAGCTATGGTGTGCAGCCGGGGCGCCGTGCGGTGGTCGCCACCGCCACGGCCGACGGCTGGCGGACCATCGCGGCCTTGCGCCATGCCGGTGTTGAGGTCGCTGCTATCGTCGCCCCGGTGGAACCCGCCGCCGATCTGCGCGAGCTGGCCGACGGCGTGGAGATCCTGGCCCCGGCGGAGATCCTTGCCACCCGCGGTCGCCAGCGGGTTGAGGCGGTGCAAGTGG
>CAZCBM010000051.1:0-3635 GCA_964496805.1 uncultured Rhodospirillales bacterium
GGTGCAGTTGATCGATGGCAAGATAAGTGAGGATCGGCGCATCAGTCTTGCGGGCCAAGCGCGGCTGTCGCCGGCGGGCCGGGCAGAACCCACTGACCTGGACGCCATCACCCACGGGGATTGGGACGCCGTGGCGGCCCTGGCCGAGCGGGTGCGCCCAGTGGGCCTCCAGGTACCGGGGCCTTTGGCGGCCCTGGCTGTGATCCGGCCGGCGTCCCTGGGGGACATCAGCGCCAATCTGGCCGACCAGCGCGCCGAAGGCATCGCCATGGATGCGCAGGGCCAGCCCCTGGCGCTGCGGGTGGTCCATGGGCCAGGCTCGCGGTGGCGCACCACCGGCATGCTGGCCCTTGGCAGGCTGTGGCAGCCGGGGGATCGCATCGTTGGGTTTGTCCGCAGCGGCGGCAGCCTGGGGCTGGGGTTTGACCCGATCGCGCTTCTGCCCACCGACCCGGCGCGATCGGCGCTCAGCCTGGATGCCATCGGCCGCACGCCGGCCCTGGCAGGCCAAGCGGTAGGTGCGGCGGACCTGGCGGCTTTGGCGCCTTCTCAGGGCGACAGCGCCTTGGATGAACCACAGCCAGGGGATGCGCTGGGGCGGCTCTTGGCGGCTGGGTCGGAGGCGCTGGTACGTCTTGCAGTTGGCGGTGCCCTGGTGGCACAACCAGCCGTCAGTGGCACCCTGAGCCGCGTCGCCCATGAAGCCGACCGCCTGGGTTTGGCTGCCATGGCCGGTGCGCTGGGGGCCGTGACGGCGACAGGGCGACCAGAGCCCGACCGGCTGCTGCAGGCGGTCTGGGTGATAGCGCTGGCTGAGGGGCTGGCTGGGTAACCATCAGGAGGAGCACGATCGATGACCGTAGATCTCACCGCCATTTTTGCACCGGACATCAACACAAGCACGGGCGCGTTCCCGCTGGCGCTCAGCTTTGCTGAGGCGGCGGGGCTATCGGCAGAGGTCCAGAAGGCGCTTCAGTCGGCTGAAGAGATCACCGGCTATCAGACGGTCGTCCCGGACTGGTCCACGGTGGACTACGCCAAGCCCTATTGGGAGCGCACAAAGAGAGGCGACATTTGTCCCGTCTTTGCGGCCTATGTCAGTTGCGCCCTGTTTGGCGAGGACCATTGCCGCGCCTTCATGGAGGCGTGTGATGTCTGGCCAAAGCATGCCGGCCCCGCAGCGGCCGCAGCCCGCGAGTTGAGCGCTCGTGTTGGGGATGTTTTCGCTGCGGTGCGGCATTATCAGCATTATTGTGCTGCGGGGGAGTTTGAGAAAGCGCACTTCACTAGTCCCTATTCAGAAGGATTGAGTAGCGATCTTTTTCAGGCGGTGGTGATTAGGTTGTTTTCTCATAAGAAAATAAAAATTTTCCACTCAAAGGGGTTTAATGATAACTCCGCTGTCAGTTCAATGATAAATCTAGGAGTGGCTTGTGATGGTAAGTATGTGTGGTTTCTCTATTGCACTATGGGGGGATATAATGAATATGATTTAAATAAGGAGTAAATTCTCCCCTGCAGTATGGGTGTTCGGCGAGCAGCGGATCTGAAAGATTGGAAAAATTTTTAAATATTAAGGTCATTAAATTTTCCAGATAAAAGAATTGACGGCGATATTGATATATTAAGCACATAAAATATAAATGAAGTAAAAGATATGATTTATTGGATGCATGGATACATAGTGTCCACCAAAACAAAAATACATTGGGAGAACAATGGAATTGTAAATAATCAAGAGGCAAAAAGAATAATAAAATATACTGAGCTTGCATTTAGTAAAATGGACAGGCAGGAGCAAATTAATAGTGTTTTATTTACTCTGCATTTATTTCCGACAGTGCGAATTAACGTTACTTCTAAAGGGGGTGTTTTTTATGATGGCGATCGGATCCGTAAAAAAGAGAAAAAATCGTTTAGTAAGGTGATTGCGGCGATAGAGCGTATAAATACAGCCGACTGTGTTGCAAAAGAGGCTGCTCGCAACGATTGCCACCCGATGCTTGTTGAGATTGCGGAGGAATTGGTCGATAGGCCTGAATTGTCGCGGGATATTCTGTATGGCTTAATCGAGGTGCTGCGAGAGGCCAACAGCCCGAAGCAGCCTTCTCCCTTTGTTCTCCTGCTCGCCGCTGCCAGAGAAGAGGGCGTCAAAAAGATTGAATTGCCGGACGAGGTGCTGGCTGATCTTCCGCCTCTCACCTTGAAGAAGGGGGGCCGGGCCCTGACCCAGGAGGAACTCTCCGCGTTGCTCGCCCTGGCCGCGTACCACGGGAAGGCCAGTGATCCCCTGCCGGAGGTCAAAGCCGTCCTGAAGCTCTTGGCAAATGACGATGCTGCCGTCTTTGGGAATGCCATCTTGCATCGGTGGGCGCGGTTCGCCCCAGAACTGTCGGGGCTGTTGGCCTTTCCCTTCCATGCGTGCACCTCGGAGCCACTGCCCAATCTCGGGCGGATCTTCAACATGCGCAAATGGGACAATCGCGAGAGTGTCAGCGGTCTCATGAAGGTGCTGGCCAAGCTGAACAGCCTGGACGCCCTGAAGTGGCTGATGTTTGGGCGCGAGCGGGTGAAATACAAGCCGCAGAAACAGACCGCGGCGGCGGCCATCAAGCGCATCTGCCAGAAGCTGGGCCTGAGTGAAGAACAGGCTGCCGAGTACGCCATGCCGGACTTTGGTTTCTCAGATGACGGCACGCAAATCTTGGACTATGGGGCGCGGCAATTCACGCTGAAATTGGCGCCTGACCTCTCCCTTCAGATCCTGGATGACAAGGGTAAGGTCAAAAAGTCCCTGCCGGCGGCGGCGAAGGACGACGACCCAGAAAGCGTGAAGGAGGCCAAGGCCACCCTGAAGGATTTGCGGCCGGCGCTGAAGACCGCTGGGGGGCAGTTGATCCACATGCTGGACCGGGCGGTGGCCACCTCCCGCGCCTGGCCCGGCAAGGCGTTTCAGCGGGTGTTCACCCAGCATCCCATCGCCCGCTGGCCCGCCGCCCACCTGGTTTGGCAGGCCCCGGATGGCACCCTGTTCCGGCCGGAGACCGATGGCGCCCTGCTGGGCGTGGATGGCGATCCCATTGACCTTGACCCCGCCGAGGCCTCGTTCATCCGGCTGCCCCATCCGCTGGACCTCAGTGCCGCGGAGCGGGAGGCATGGGCCGCCCACAGCGCGGATTTTGAGCTGGCGCCGCCGGTGCGGCAACTGGATCGGGCGGTCATGCCGGGCGCCTTGGACGGGCCGGCCATCCTCAGCCAGGTGACCGGCCTGGACACCTGTGCCGGGGTCACCTTGAACTACCTCTCCCTGGCGGGCAAGCTGCTGGATTGCGGCTGGAAGCGGCACGTGATCGACGCCGGCGGCGTCGCTGGCTTCACGGCCGAAGCACCGGGGCTATCGGTGAGCCTGCCCTTTACGGAGGGCTACGGCTTTGTTGGGGGCTATATCGAGAACCCGGAGCCCGTCACCCTGGGGCCCGTCACGATCCTCAGCATGGATACCACCGGGGACGAGGCGGCACTGAGGGCCCGCGTCCGTGACCTGAGCGAGATCTGGCTCAGCGTCAACAATGCCGTGTCCGCCTGAGGACACCCCATCGCGCAGTACCCCATCGAGCAGTACCCCATCGAGCAGT
>CAZCBM010000051.1:3735-11152 GCA_964496805.1 uncultured Rhodospirillales bacterium
GCCTGAGGACACCCCATCGCGCAGTACCCCATCGAGCAGTACCCCATCGAGCAGTGGCGGACGGACCCTCCGGGCGTCCAGAAACCCCGGGCCGCCGCAGTGCATCCGCCGCAGTGCATCCACCCAATCGTTGGTCCCTGCTGGAGGTTCTGGCTTGACGCTGTCATGGCTTCGGTGGATGGTGACGGTCTTGCGGGTGTAGCTCAGTGGTAGAGCAGTGGCTTCCCAAGCCTCGTGCGAGGGTTCGATTCCCTTCACCCGCTCCAATTCTCCCCCCCCCCTCAGCGCTGGCTGCCAAGGCTCAGCAGGCTCGGCGCTTGCGCCCGCTGCCATTGGGTCTGTGGGGGCCGCTGTGTTGCCGTGGTCAGGCCAGGGCGCCGGCGTTTGCGTGACCCATCGGTGGGCTGGGGCGGATGAATGGCGCTGAGCCAGGGCCATGTGGTCCCGTTGCTTCCCTGTTACACTAGGATGGGCGACACCGATTTGGAATCGGCACCCCTGCTGTAGCTTACTGGTGGTCGCTCGGATGATATCCTGCGTGGCGTTGCCACTACGGCGTCCTGCGCCCGGACGCCTGTTCCCGCTGCCGTGTCCACCCCAGGCCTCCATCCGGCCCCCCCTACCACAGCATCATCGCCCGGGGCGGCCATGTGGCGACGTGGAGGTGGCAACGTGGAAGTGGCGGCGTGGGGTTGGTGTTGGCTCTGTCCCGTCGCTGTGCGCCTTCAGCGGGTTCTGGACTGCCGGGGGAATCCCTGTTGCGGTCCTTGGCTGATCTTGACGCCGTCGTCCGCCGCCGGTATTGAACAGGTTTGTGCCCGGCCCTGGATGGTGCTGACCCTGGCGCATGTCCTGTTCCTGGATGGAGTGGCCCCGTGCCGCCCGACCGGTGGATGTGCCCTCTGGATCCTGCCCTCTGTGACCGCCGTCACGGCCCATCCAGACGCTTTCCCCGCCCCCCTGTCGCTGCCAGCGGTGGCGTCGTTCCTTTTTCTGTTGCCCTGAGCGGTCTGCGCCCCCTCTCCGTCGGAGGGTGGGCGGGGCCTGAGGGGCGAGACTTGCTGTCGCCGCCCCACCGCTCGCCGGCGACAGCGGATCCTGGAGTTTCGTGTGATGAACATCGTCGAACAGATCGGCCAAGCCGAGATCGCCCGCCTGACCGAAGGCAAGACCATCCCGACCTTTGATGTCGGTGACACCATCAAGGTGAATGTGAAGGTTGTCGAGGGCTCCCGCGAGCGGATCCAGGCCTATGAGGGCGTGGTGATCGCGCGCCACAACAACGGCATCTCCTCCAGCTTCACCGTCCGCAAGATCAGCTACGGCGAAGGGGTGGAGCGGGTGTTTCCGCTGTACAGCCCCCGCGTGGACAGCATCGACGTGATCCGCAAGGGCCGCGTGCGCCGCGCCAAGCTCTACTACATGCGTGCCCTGCGCGGTAAGGCCGCCCGTATTAAGGAGCGGACCACCGGTCGCGGCATGAAGGACGGCCGCCGCGCGGCCTGATCCGCGGCGTCGGCCATCGCTGCCGCACCCCCCTTTACCCGGGCCGCGCCGGGCGCTTGATATCGTCGGCGACTGGGCATCGGGCAGGGGGCTCGCGTTTTCTTCCCCATGCCCTCACCCCAATGCTCTCTCGCGCGGTGCCCAGGCACCGTGCGTCCGCCCCGGAGGCGGCCGCGCGCCGCCTTCCTCCCGCCCCGATGAGTTTTCGAGTGCCCGCCCGATGAGCGCCAAGCCCCGCACCCTGTTTGAAAAAATCTGGGACAACCATGTGGTCCACCGTCAGGCGGATGGCACAGTGGTCCTGTGGATTGATCGCCACCTAGTGCACGAGGTGACCAGCCCCCAGGCCTTCGAGGGGTTGCGGATGACGGACCGGGCCGTGCGCCACCCGGAAGCGACCCTGGCCGTGGCCGACCACAATGTGCCCACCACCGATCGAACCCAAGGCATCGCGGACGAACAGAGCCGGATCCAGGTGGAGACCCTGGAGCGCAATGCGGCCGAGTTTGGCGTTCCGTACTTCTCCATGGCTGATAAGCGCCAGGGCATCGTCCATATCATTGGGCCGGAGCAGGGGCTCACCCAGCCCGGCATGACCATCGTTTGTGGCGATAGCCATACGGCCACCCATGGTGCGTTTGGCGCGCTGGCCTTTGGCATTGGCACCAGCGAGGTGGAGCATGTGCTGGCCACCCAGACCTTGCTGCAAAAGCCCGCCAAGACCTTGCGTATCACGGTCAACGGGACCCCGGGCCCGGGGGTCACCGCCAAGGACCTGATCCTGGCCATTATTGGCCAGATCGGCACCGCAGGGGGCACCGGCCATGTGATCGAGTATGCCGGGGACGCCATCCGTGCGCTGTCCATGGAAGGGCGGATGACGATCTGCAACATGTCCATCGAAGGCGGCGCGCGCGCGGGCCTGATCGCACCGGACGAGACAACCTTTGCCTATCTCAAGGGCCGTCCCTTGGCCCCTCAGGGCGATGATTGGGATCGGGCCGTTGCCTTCTGGGAGACCCTGCCCAGCGATGAGGGGGCCAGCTACGATCGTGAGGTTGTGCTGGAGGCTGCGGATATCCCGCCCTTGGTCACTTGGGGCACCAGCCCGCAGGATGTGGCCCCTATCACCGGCACCGTTCCGGACCCCTTGAGCTTTGATGATCCGGGCCGCCAGCAGGCCGCGCAACGCGCCCTGGCTTACATGGGCCTGGAAGCGGGGCAGAGGCTGGAGGACGTGCCGGTTGACGTGGTGTTCATCGGCAGTTGCACCAATGGCCGGATTGAAGATCTGCGCGCCGCCGCTCAGGTGGCCAGCGGCCGAAGGGTGGCCGACGGTGTCCAGGCGCTGGTGGTGCCCGGGAGCGGCTTGGTGAAGGCGCAGGCCGAGGCCGAAGGGCTGGACCGCATTTTCAGCGAGGCGGGTTTTGAGTGGCGGGAGCCAGGATGCAGCATGTGTCTGGCCATGAACGCTGACCGCCTGCAACCGGGGCAGCGCTGCGCTTCCACCTCCAACCGCAATTTTGAAGGCCGTCAGGGCCGCGGTGGCCGGACCCACTTGGTGAGCGCCGCCATCGCCGCCGCCGCGGCGGTCACCGGGCGACTGACCGACGTGCGCGGGTTGTAGGGTCGTTGCCTCCCTGCCATTGACGTCCATGCCTGATTACGTCATGCCTTGGGCTGATTTGCGGCGTTTTCCAAGGGGGGCAGGCGATGTCGACATATACGGGACAAGTCACGGGGGGCAACCGCCCTGACTTACGGCTTAGTGGTAGGGCTGGTGGCCATTGCCGGGATTGGGGCTGTGACCCGTGTCGGGGGCAGCGTCGAGAGTTTGTTCGTTGATGTGGCCTCTTCGATCGATGGTACCAACGACAGGTCTACCGAGGCGTCGCCGACACCAACTGGATCCCCCAGCCCGTTCAGTGGCACCATCACCATGCCGGATACGGGCATGGTCAACGGCTATTCAAGCTATTGGAGTGGATCGAATGCGGAGCGCACGGCCACAGGTTTTATGGTTTCGCAGCCCTGTGTGAACCCTTCAATTGCAATCCAACAGCATACTTCCACGGGTGATGGCAGCATTCATGGAAGCTATTACATCACAGACGCCAGCGGCAACACGCTTGTCTTCGATAGTTTCAAGACTCACAGCGGGTGCCAGTATGGTGGGTGGTGCACTCACACCCAGTTCACTATAACGCTGGAAGTAAATACTCAGTATTTCTTGGCATTCCAGAATGGGGACAGCGAAAATGATATGTGCTGTCCGTCCGTTTTTCCTGATAACAATACTCGGACCGTAGGGATTGCAACATTTAGCGACCCACGCCTGGATAACCCGGTCTCAGAAGGGCGAGGTCTGCCCAGTTCTTCTGCGTCCTGGCAGAATCGCTGGCAGGTCATCTGCCAGTAAGGCATCGGTTGGCCCTACCTGTTTGGCTGCGAGGCCGGCCGGCTCTCCTTTCCTCTCTAGCCTTGTAGGAGGGAGCGGGACCGGCGGTGTGCGTTAAGGCTGCCGTAAGGAATGGTAAAAGGCTTGGTAATCTTCGTTGCCATCTGGCCGGGAGACCTTCAGAAATCCTAACTGAAGGTGAGCAAGGGTAAAGGCTCCTGCGCCCTTCCAGCGTGGCGATAAAATCGCCTTGGCTGCCAGGCACTGGCGAGGTCACCGGCAAAGTTCCGGCGGACATATCGCCCGGCATGGATCGAAAAGATGTTTAAGCCGACCCTGTTCAAGGCCATCCTTGTGTCAGCTGGGCTGTTTGTGGCCGTGGGGCCTGCGTCTCTGGACGCCCAGGATTGGATCCCCGCGCGCTATCTGACCGTGGACGGATACACGGTGGTGGACGCGGCCCAGTGCGCCGCCCGCACCGATTGCCAGCGGGCCGCCGATGGCCGGTGGCTGAAGCCCAATTACCGTAGCATCGATTGGGATCGCTTCAGGGCCCAGGCAACAGCAGACTTGGCGGAGGCCGCCTGGGAGCAGGCGGACCTGTTTTGAACCGCCCGTTTTGCGTCCGGTCCGCCGCCTGAGCCGCCGCCTGCGCTGAGGCGTGTTCGGACCCGGCGAACTCCACCGATCGTCATCTCCTGCGGCCGATGCCGTTTTGTGGAAGCCTCGCCCCTGCTGTAGCGCGCTCCTGGTGGCTCGGATGATCCCCTCCGTGGCGTCGCCACTCTGGGGTTCTACACCTTAGGCTTTGCTAAAGAGGACGGCTCTTTGGGCCCCTCGGGTGACGCTGGTCAGCGATATGATGCTGAAGGCGGTCAGCAGGGCCTCAAGACCCTTCAGCCCCACGGCGATGACGATCAGCAGGAGTGTCCCGCCCCCCAGGTTGCTGATGACCTCAGCCACAGCCTGCACCAGCCCTTCATCCACGGCTGGCGCTTCTTCCTCGGTCGCGGCGGCGGAGGGGTCTTGAGGGGCCGCGTCGGTTGTCTCAATGGTCACTGTGTCCAACGTGCCTTGAACCTTTAGGACCAAAAAGGCCGTGAGGCCGACAAAGGCGAGGGCCAGCAGCATGGACAAAAGCGGCATCAGAAAGCTGATCCCGCTGACCTCTGCGCCGCGATGCTTAAGGCCACTGCGGACGATGAGCCAGAGCGGCACGAATAGGAGCAGGTTCACCACAGGTATCAGGCTCACCACCACCATCAGACCCACAGGCATGGAGACGCCAAGGGCGCTGGCCCGAAGCGCATAGAGTCCTGCCCATCCAACCACGACCAGATGACACAGGATCAAGGCTGCCCCCCAAGCGCCCGGAGGGATCAGAGCCAGAAGGCCCTGGACCATGTCGGTTTGCTGCTGAACGGTCTGGGTGGCGCTGGTGATGCTCTGGGCCGCTTCCTCGGTGGAGGGTTGAGCGCCGTCTGCGCTGGCCAGAAGATCAGCCGCCTGCTGAAGGGGCCCCATCTGCTCCAGCAGATGCAGTGCCGCGAACCCAAAGCCCACTGCCAGGATCAGTTGAAACAGCACAGCAAAGCCCGCCATGGTCCAGAGTACCCCATCGCCGGGGTCGCGGATCATCGGCGCTTCCTGCGCGCCGCGTCGGATCACCTGTGCCATGCCCTCGCCCTCCCTTCACGCTCATACCATCTGCGGCGATGTCTGCCCTACCGCCCCAGTCAAGACAAGGGCTGATGCGGGGCGCGTCACTCTCCGTCGCTGTCCTTGCCTGCGGCAATGCCAGTGGAAACATCCTTTGGGGGCTTCACCGCGATCCTGTGGCGACGCGCTGGGGCGTGGTGCTGGGGCGTGGTGCTGGGGCGACGCGTTGGGGCGTGGTGCTGGCGCTGGCTCGACCTTGCCGCAACGCGACCCACTGAGGGGGGGGCGGATGATCCCCACCGCGGCGTTGCCCCCCGACGATTCAGCTGTCGGTCAAGGTCATCAGCGTCGTGTTCCCCCCGCTGGCGGTGGTATCGATGCTGGTGTGGCGTTCCGCAATGAACCGCGAGAGATAGTGCGGGCCGCCGGCCTTCGGGCCAGTGCCGCTGAGGCCCTCGCCGCCGAACGGCTGCACCCCGACGATGGCGCCGATGATATTGCGGTTGATATACAGGTTGCCCACTTTGGCCCGGGCCCGGACCCGCTGAATGGTGCTCTCCACCCGGCTGTGAACACCCATGGTCAGGCCATAGCCGGTGCCATTGATGGCATCCACCACCCGATCCAGGTCGTCGCGATGATATCGGACGACATGCAGCAGCGGACCGAACTTCTCACCGTCCAGTCGGTCCAGGCTATCGATCTCAAAGATATGGGGCGCGACGAACGTCCCGTTGGGCAGGGAGGCTGGCGGCTCGCCCGCATAGGTGACGGCCTGGGCACCGCCGCTGGTCATGGCTTCGATGTGGCGAAGCAGCCGGGCCTGCGCCGTGGCGTCGATCACCGGCCCGATATCCGTCTGCGGTTCCAACGGATCGCCCAGGCGCTGCAACGCCGTGGCGCCCTTGAGCATGTGCAGGGTCCGTTCCGCCGCCTCCTCCTGCACGAACAGCACCCGGAGCGCGCTGCACCGCTGGCCGGCGGATCGGAAGGCCGACATCACAACATCGTCCACCACTTGCTCGGGCAGGGCTGAACTATCCACGATCATGGCGTTCTGGCCGCCGGTTTCGGCGATCAGGGGCAGGATGGGGCCGTCACGCTCCGCCAGTTGGCGTTGCAACAACTTGGCCACCGGGGCTGAGCCCGTGAACACGACACCGGCCAAGTGAGGATCGCTGAGCGCGGCCGCCCCGATCTCCTTCCCCGGGCCCGGCAACAGGTGCAGGACACCGTCCGGCACGCCGGCGCGCTGCATCAACTCAACGGCATACTCGGCAATCAGGCCCGTTTGCTCGGCCGGCTTGGCCACCACTGCGTTGCCGGTGACCAGGGCTGCCAGGATTTGGCCGCTGAAGATGGCCAGGGGGAAGTTCCAAGGGCTGATGGCCAGGATAACGCCGCGGCCATGGGGCTGATAAAGATTGGCCTCACCCGTGGGCCCGGGCAGCGGGTGCTCCCCCATCATCTCCACGGCACGGGCCGCATAGTAGCGGGCGAAGTCCACGGCTTCCCGCACCTCGGCGATGCCGTCCACGATGGTGCGGCCGGCCTCTGCGGCGATCAGGGCCAGTAGGTGAGGGGTTTCCCGCTCCAGCAGGTCGCCGTAGGCGTTGAGGATGGCAGCCCGCTTCTCCACCGGCATTCGGTCCCAGTCGGGTTGAGCGCGGGCGGCGGCGGTGAAGGCGGCCTGGGTCTGTGCGGCGGTGGCGTCATAGCTGATGCCCAGATGGCGGGTGTGATCCGCTGGCCTTGTGATCTCCCGCGGCTGACCGCCTGCCGGATCGCCCACGGAGAGGTTTTGGAAGCCAGCATCCAGGGCGCGCATGCGGTCCCAAAGCGGCTCGCGGGCCA
>CAZCBM010000051.1:11162-14824 GCA_964496805.1 uncultured Rhodospirillales bacterium
CCGACATCGCCAACGAGGTGGCTCGCGGGCCACCTCGTTGGCGATGTCGGTGCCCACCGCATTATCGCGGTCGGTGCCAAAGAGGCGGATCGGCAACGGAATCCGGGGGTGGCGCTTGTGCTCCAGCGCCTCCCAAGTTGCCACCGGATCGGCAATCAGGTCGTCAAGGGGGGCGTTGTCCTGGCTGATGCGGTTGACAAAGCTGGAGTTGGCGCCGTTCTCCAGCAGGCGCCGCACCAGATAGGGGAGCAGATCCTCGTGGGTGCCCACGGGGGCATAGATCCGGCAGGCATAGGACCGGTCCGTCTTGGCTTTGGGGCCAATGATCTGGTGATAGAGCGGCTCGCCCATGCCGTGCAGGCGCTGGAACTCGAAGTCGGTATCGCCCGCCATGGTCATAATGGCGGCCACGCTGTGGGCGTTGTGGGTGGCGAATTGGCTGTAGATGGCGTCAGGGGCGGCCAGCATGGCGCGGGCGCAGGCCAGATAGCTGACGTCTGTGGCAACCTTGCGGGTAAACACCGGATAGTCTGCCAGACCTTCCACCTGTGCGTGCTTCACCTCCGTGTCCCAATAGGCGCCTTTGACTAGGCGCACCATCAACCGCCGGCCGCCGGCCCGGCCCAGGGCGGCCAGCCAGTCCACAACCCCGCGGGCACGCTTTTGGTATCCCTGGAGGGCAAGGCCAAAGCCCTCCCACCCCTTCAAGGAGGGATCGAGGAACACCCGCTGTAGAATATCCAGGGACATGTCCAGCCGGTCGGCTTCCTCGGCATCCACGCACAAGTTGATGTTGGCCGCTTTGGCCTGCTGCGCCAGGGGCAGCAACCGCGCCACGATCCGCTGGATGGCATCGTCCCGCTGTGCCCATTCATAGCGTGGTTCCAGGGCCGACAGCTTGACCGAGAGGCCCGGCTCCTCGATGGGGCCCCGGCCCTTGGACAGCTTGGCAATGGTGGCCAGTGCCTGCTGATAGCTCTCATAGTACCGTTGAGCATCGTCGGCTGTCCGTGCGCCCTCGCCCAGCATGTCGAAGCTGTGGCGATAGCCTTGATCCAGGTCACTGCGGGCGCGGTCCAGGGCCTCCGTGATGGTGCGCCCCAGGACGAATTGTTTGCCCATGATCCGCATGGCGTGGAGCATGGCTTGGCGGATCACTGGCTCACCCGTGCGGTTCACCAGCCGCTCCAGCACCGAAACCGGCTTCTCCCGCTCAAACCCGAAGCTCAGTACCCGGCCGGTGAGCATCAGCGCCCAGGTGGAGGCGTTGACGAACAGCGCCTCCGACTTGCCCATATGGGCCTCCCACTTGGCGAGCCCGATCTTGTCGCGGATCAAGGCGTTGGCTGTCTCCGCATCGGGGATCCGCAGCAGCGCCTCGGCCAGGCACATCAGGGCCACCCCTTCCTCGGTATTCAGGCCGTATTCCTGCAGGAAGGCGTCCACCCCGCCGAAGCGGTCGCGCTGGGTACGCATGGTATTGATCAGGCTGCGGGCCTGATCCTCGATGGCGCGCCGTTCGTGGGGGCGCGGGCGGGCATCGGGGATCAGGTCGCGCACCACCTCCTCCTCCGGCGCGCGGAACCCGGCGCGAATACGGGTGCGGGCCTCGGCAAGGCTCAGGGGGGCGGCGGCGGAGGGGGCAGGGTTGGACATGGGGGCGCTCCAAGAAGGGTGAGACGATCGGGGCCAACGGAGACGCAGCCGCAGTCATTCCCTTAAGGAGACTAGGGCGATCAGGCGCGCCTGACCACCATCCTTGCGATTAACAGGCCTACAGACCCTTCAGCGTCGGCGGCGTCCCTACAGCATCTGACGCCATTGCGTAAGGGCATTTTCCGCTCAGTCTGGCCCAGCCCGCTCCCCCTCCCGGCCCCACCCATGGGAGGATGATCGCAATGGGTGGCCGGCCAGGTGTACGCCAGGAGGGGGAGCGGGCCGGCGGTGACTCCTTTGCCGAGCAAAGGGCTCTAGTAGAATTCCAACTGGCGGCACCTCATGGATGTTTTGGCGCCTGGGTCAGTGGTGGTGGTGACAGTGCAGTCTGGATTGACTTGCAGCTTTGTTCCGACGGTGAGGCCGGCACCGCTGGATCCCTGGTGGGCCCAAACCTCGTTCGCGGGGCGGCCGGAAAAACAGCGGCACCAAGCATCATTGTCCACATTCTGGAATGGCGGGATGGTTTCATACCCGGCTGGATGGGTGTTCCAGGGACTTGAGAAGGACACCTCCGGCCCCACGCGCGCCGACTCCTCGAAGCGGCCGTTGCAATCCTCATCCAGGCCAAAGGTGTACTGCGTCTGACGCCCCATGCTGGTGCAGGTCAACACATCTTCAAACGTGTGTAGGACGGTTCCGGTGTTGGCGTCCTTGACCCGGACATTGGCGGCTCCGCCGCCAAAATTGCTCCAATAGATGGCGATTGCCTGGGTCTCTATGGCCTCGACATTATTGTATTGGGGGTAGGCCAGTTGCAGGTCGCGGACATCGCTGCCGCATGCCAGCCCTTGGGAAGCCAGGATGGTGCGATAGCTATTGGGCTGCGCCTCATACTCCAGCACGCAAGTGCTGGTGCCGGTTTGGGCAGGGAGGGAGACGGTGATCAGGCCCGAGTTCGGCGCACTGGACAGGGTAAAGTCCGGCACCGGGGTGGGGGCGGGCTGCTCTCCGTCAGGGGAGACTGAGCCGCTGATGCTGTCGGCGACGTTCACGAGGTTCGAATCGACGCTTTCCCCCACCGTGGTCACGGCCTGGATCGCGGCCAAGGACACAAGCCCGACCACCAGACCATAGGTTAGGGCGGTGGCTCCCCGACGGTTCTGTTTCATGTTACCCCTCCGTTGCCGATCGATTGCCACCTGTGAATACGCCATGGGCCAGCGGCGTGTCGAGGGTCATTTGGCCTCGGGCTTGATCCCGAGGCTCGCCTACACCGTCGACAGCAGGGCGGACCGATTTGGAGCCTGCGCCCCCACGCGACCACCCATGCCAGTATCATCGCAATGGGTGGCCGGCCAAAGGAGCGCCAGGAGGGGGCGTAGGGTCGGTGATGACCCTATGCCGGCGCACCTAAAGCGTAAGGGGGGGGGCGCTCGGATTGCGCCCTCCTTGGCGTTGCCACCTCAGGGCCCGACGCTCTAACGTGCCAAGGGCGTAATCAAGGGCCGCCAGTACGGGGCGTGTCCCGCCTTTCAGACTGCTGCCAGCGTGAGCCCCCCATGACCTTCCCCTTCAGTTTCGATACGCCCTACCCGTCGCAGCGCCAGCCGGTTATGGGCCGGATGGCCGTGGCCACCTCTCATCCTTTGGCGGCGCAGGCGGGGCTGACGATGCTTGCCCAGGGGGGCACCGCCATGGACGCTGCCCTGGCAGCGGCCATGATGCTGCCGGTGGTGGAGCCCACCGGCAACGGCCTGGGCTCTGATGGGTTTTGCCTCTACTGGGATGGGCAGACCCTGCATGGGTTGAATGCGTCCGGGTGGTCGCCCACTGCGTGGACCCTGGACCGCTTTAAGGGGCGGGATCAGATGCCGGGGGAAGGCTGGGACAGTGTTACCGTGCCCGGTGTGGTCCGTGGCTGGGCCTCGGCACTGGGGCGCTTCGGCGCGCTGACGTGGGAGCAGGTGGCGGCCCCGGCCATCGCCACCGCCCGTGGCGGGTTC
>CAZCBM010000051.1:14834-15972 GCA_964496805.1 uncultured Rhodospirillales bacterium
CGGCCTGGATGCGCAGCCGGGGTTCACCCAGATGTTCGGCCGCCCGGAGGACATGGAAGCGGGCGCCATTCGGCTGAATCCGGACTTGGCCAGCACCTTGGAGGAGGTGGCGGCGACCCAGGGGGAGAGCCTTTATACTGGCCGGTTGGCGGACGCGCTGCTGGCGGCCAGTGCGGCCCAGGGCGGGGCGATGACGGCGGAGGACTTGGCAGACTGGCAGCCGGTCTGGTGCGGAGACATCTCGGCCCCGGTGTTCGCCGACCAGCCTTGGCGCCTGCATGAGATCCCGCCCAATGGTCAGGGTATCGCCGCGCTGATCGCCCTGGGTCTGCTGGCGCACACGCCGCTGATGGAGACCCAGGGGGACAGTGTGGACAGCCTGCACCTTCAGATTGAGGCCATGAAACTGGCCCTGGCCGACGCCCGCGCGCAGGTGACCGATCCGGCCTTCATGGCCCTGAGCCCGGCGGACATGCTGGACCCGGCCTTCCTGGCCCGCCGCGCCACCCTGATCGATCCGGCTGCCGCGCAGGTCGCGGCCCCGGCCCATATTCCGGGCAGCGACACCGTCTACATCACCACCGCCGACGCTCAGGGACGTATGTGCAGTTGGATCCAGTCCAACTTCGATGGGTTTGGCAGTGGTGCGGTGGTGCCTGGGACAGGAATCCACCTCCAGAACCGCGGCTCGGCCTTCAGCCTCGATCCCGGCCATCCCAATGTTGTGGGACCCCGCAAGCGGCCCTTCCACACCATCATTCCGGGGATGCTCAGTGAGGCGGGCGAGGCCCGGATGAGCTTCGGGGTTATGGGCGGTCCGATCCAGGCGCAGGCCCATGTGCAGATGATGCTGCGCACGCTGCTTTATGGGCAGAATCCGCAGGCGGCGTTGGATGCGCCGCGGTGGCGGGTTCTGGGCGGGATGGAGGTGGCCATTGAACCGGGGCTCGATCCCTCAGTCTATGCCGGGTTGGCCGCGCGGGGTCACCGGGTGGTCCATGAAGCGCCCGGCGCTGCCTTTGGGTTTGGTGGGGGGCAAATGATCTGGAAGACACCGCAGGGCGATTATGTTGCCGGGTCGGACCCCCGCAAGGATGGCGCTGCGGTGGTGCTCTGAGCCTGTGGGTCGAGGCAGGCG
>CAZCBM010000052.1:0-15827 GCA_964496805.1 uncultured Rhodospirillales bacterium
GGCGGCGCCTCTGGCGCCTTCTCGACGTGCGCCTTGACCGCTTGATCCGGGATGGGGCGCCGCGCCCGCGGTGGCTGGACGGCATCGCTCAGCACAGTCACATCGCCGTCGTCATCGTCCATCTGCTGGGGCGTTGGCGGGGCCGGGATGACCGGGGCATCCTGGGGCTCGGTGGGCTCGGCAGCCGCAGCGGGACCTTGCACCCACAGGCTGGCAGCGGCGCCGGCAGCACTCAATCCTTCCGTCCCCCGCGGGGCGGTGGGTCGAGGGCGTTGAACCGGGGTGATCTGGGGCACCACCGGGGTCTCCATGACAATGTCGTCGGGCTCAACGGTGCCCGCCAGTTTCGGTGCCGGCAGGCCCATGCGGCCCAGGGCGGGGTTGGGTGCGGTTTGTATCACCCCGTCTTGGGCGGCGGTGCGGATATCCCGGTTGGCTGGGCGCAGCGGCACGGGCTCCCCATCCGGGATGGCTCCCCCTTGAGCGGGTGCCTTTGCCATGGAAACCGGTGGCGCCCCGCCCGGGACGATGTCTGACATGACCTCCTGCGCCGGGCCGAACTTGTGGACTTGCCCGTCAGCCAGGACCAGGATCTTGTCAACAAAGGCCAGAATGCTGGGGCGATGGGCGATACACACGATGGTGGTGCCGCGGGCACGGGCTTCCGTCAGCGCCTTCAGCAGCGCCTCCTCCCCCTCCGTATCCAGGTTGGAGTTGGGCTCGTCCAGGATCAGTAGTTTGGGGTCACCGAAAAACGCCCGGGCCAAGGCCAGGCGCTGGCGCTGACCCCCGGGCAACTGGACGCCCCCCGGCCCAACCACCGTGTCATAGCCCTTGTCCAGGTTCAGGATCAGCTCATGCACCTGGGCGGCCATGGCGGCGGCGATGATGTCTTCGTCGCTGGCCTCAGCCAAGCGGGAGATGTTTTCCTTCACCGTGCCTGGGAAGAGCTCGATGTCCTGCGGAACATACCCGATGTGCCGACCCAGGTCGGTCTTCTCCCAACTCCACAGGTCCACCCCATCCAGGCGAACGCGGCCGGCAGAGGGCTTCAGGACCCCCACCAGCAGGCGGGCCAGGGTGGATTTGCCGGCGCCGGACCGTCCGATCAGGCCCATGGCCTCCCCAGGGGCCAGTTGGAAACTCACATTGCGCAGGACCGGCCGTTGGCGGCCCGGCGGCACATAGCTGGCGGCCTCCGCGGTCAACGCACCTTGGGGGGCGGGGTAGCGGGTGGTCCCCCGATCGGGTCCATGGTCGGCGGTGAGTTGGTCCAGGCGTCCGCGGGCTTGGCGATAGCTGACATACAGCTTCCAGCCGCCAATCAACTGTTCCACCGGGGCCAACGCCCGCCCCAGAATGATCGACCCGGCGATCATGCTGCCGGCGGTGAACGTGGTGAAATCCGGGCTGATCACCAGATAGGCCCCCAAACCCAGCACCGCCACCTGCACCACCAGGCGGAAGAACTTGGACATGGCGGAGATCATGTTGCCGATTTCCGTGGCCCGGCCCTGGGTGCGGATCACCTCCTCATGGTCCGCCGTCCATCGGCGGGTGAGGGTCCGCAGCATCCCCATGCTCTCAATGGCTTCGGCATTGCGAACCGCTGCTTCGGCGGTCTGATATTGCTTCAGTTGGGCTTTGCCCGCCTCGTCCAGTGGCCGGCGGGTCGCGCGCTCATTCCACAGGGCCAGCAGGATCAGGACCGTACCCGCCGCCAGGGCCAGCACCCCCAGATAGGGATGCAGCAGGAACATCACGAAGATATAGAAGGGCACGAAGGGCGCGTCGAAGAATTGCAGCAACTGCTGACTGGAGGCGAAGCCCTTGACCGTTTGCACATCCCGCAGGCCCTGGATACTGCCACCACCGCGGGCGGCGGACAGGGCGATGATGGAGGACAGGACGGCAGGGTTCAGCGCCTTCTCAACGTATCGGCCTACGCCGCGCACCAGAATGCCCTGTCGCGCCAGGTCCAGCAGCGACATGCTCGCCAGGGCAGCCACGGCGATCAGCGTCAAATAGATCAACGTCACCTCGGCCTGCGGCCCCGTAGCCACCACCTTGTCGTAGATGCTGAGCATATAAAGGGGCACCGTCAGCATCAGGATGTTGACGAGTGCGCTGAAAACAAACGCCCAGGTGAACGCGCGCCGGCAGGCCGCCAGGGCCGTACTGATATCGCGGCGCTCTTCTTTCTTGCTCATGCCATCCCCGTCGGCTGCGGCATCATCCGGCGGCTCACCTGTTGGCCGGCTGAAAGGTTCCACGTCCCATGGGCGTACAGGCAGGGGCCAGCACATCCCAAATCACGACACTGTGGGCAAAAATATCCCGGCTGATCCAAACAAATGCCTAATCCCCCCGACGTCGTGGCAATCCATCCCCAGGGCTGTGGCCGATTTGTCGTGGCGCGGGATCAGTTCCGGCTGCTGCTGTTGCAGGGGCTCGACAGGCTGCCCTGGCTTTGGGCACGGATACGCCCACGCCCCGCCCTCGTCCGGGGCACGCTTCCTTATCGCCTGAAGATCGCCACCGATGACCGCCAATCCGCTCTATGCCTCCCCCCGCCGAGACCTTGCCACGGCGGAACTTCACAGCCGGCCGTTCCCGCAATTGTCGCCGCCGACGCGGGTGTTCCACCTTGTGGTGAAGATCCGCCGCACGGAGCGGGCCGCCCTGCGCGCGGCCATCCACAGCCTGCTGCCGCCCGATCATGTGGTCAGCGAGAACCAGCCCCACATCCATGCCCGGGTGAGCTTGCGCGGGCAGGAGGTGGACTTGCGGGCGGAGGGGCATACGGAATTCGTCTCCCTGACCCTGTTCGCGCCGGGCCGGGTGGAGCATCCTTTGGACCGGTTGCTCCCCAATGGGTTCATCAGCGGGCTGACGGGGGAGATCATGGTGGCCTGCGATGTCCTGTGTCGCCCCGGCGGAGAGGAGAGTTGGCGGCCGGATCCCCCCCTCTCTGCCCAGGCGTGCGGGGCCATCGTGCTGGAGCGCACCGCACGGGTGCGCACCGATTTCAGTATCGGGGCCGATGGTCTCAGCCGCTATGTGATTGACTTCGACCGCACGGTTGAACCCTCCACCGCCGGGCGGGTGGTGCAGCAGGTGTTGGAGATCGAGACCTACCGCACCTTTGCCGCCCTGGGTTTGGAGCGCGCCCGGCCGATGGGGGCGACCTTGTCCAAAATCTCCAATGCTATGCCCATGAATGCGGCCGTGCGTGATCCCGAGGAGGAGATCGAGGTCTTCAACCAACTGGTGGACCTGTCTGGCCAGTTGGAAGCCCTCTGGCAGGACAGTGCGTATCGTTTCTCCGCCAGCCACGCCTACTACGCCGTCTTGAAGTCACGGCTTGAAGACCTGGGAGAGCAGCGGTTGGGGGAGGCCCAGACGCTGAGCCAGTTTCTCAATCGCCGCTTGGCCCCTGCGCTGGCCACCTGCACCGCGGTGGAGCAGCGCAGGGATGCCCTGGCGGCCCAGATCAGCGATCGCCTGGGGTTGATCCGAACCCGCATCGACTTGGCTGAACAGCAGCGCTCCCGGGCACTGCTGGCCTCCATCGACCGCGGGGCGGAACGGCAGTTGCGGGTGCAGCAGGCGGTTGAGGGCCTGAGCGTCGTGGCCGTCAGCTATTATGCGATGGGGTTGATCGGTTATCTGCTGGATGGGGTCGGCCCAATTTTTGGGGTGGAGCCAAAACTGATCAAGGCGGCCCTGTTCGTGCCGGTGGCGGCCTTTGTGTTCTGGGGGCTGAGGGGGCTCCGCAAGCACCTTTGAGCGCAATGGTGGTCACCTGAACGGCCGGCTCAGATGGGTTCGGGTTTCCTGGCACCCTTTGAGAACCTCAGCGATCCCGGGGTTGGTGCTGACCCCGCCTTGGCGCAACGCGCTATAGGCGACTCCGCCGGCGCCGATGCCGACGTCGGCGGCCTCTTGGCCTGCGGCATCCCGCATCCCGGGAGGGGCGTTGCCGCACGGGGCAACCGCGCGCATACTCAGGGGCACGAAGGCCGGACTGCGCCACCGCGCTTGCAGCAGGAAACGGTCGCAGGAGCCCTTGCCCGGGGAGAGCCCGGGCCCCTCGCTCCCCCCTCATCAGCAAGCCGACGCCCCCGGGAGGCCCCCCACCCATGATGCCGATGCCCCAGCCCAACGCCGCCACGATCAGCCGGCGGGAGACCATCGCGGCCCATCTGCGGGAGCTGGTCGCCGATCCGGCGGCCGTCATCACAACCCCCAATGAACTGAAGGCCTACGAGACCGACGCCATGACGGCCTACACGCAGGTCCCCATTGTCGTGGTGCTGCCGGAGACGACCGAGGAAATTGCCCGGGTCCTGCGCTACTGCAACGACAATGGCATCAAGGTGGTGCCCCGCGGGGCTGGAACATCCCTGGTGGGGGGCTCCTTGCCCTTGGCCGACAGTGTGGTGATGGGCCTGGCCAAGCTGACCCAGGTGCTGGACATCGATTACGACAACCGGACAGCCACTGTGCAGGCCGGTGTCACCAACCTGGCGATTACCAATGCCGTTCAGGGCAATGGCTTCTTCTATGCCCCGGATCCCTCCTCGCAATTGGCCTGCTCCATCGGCGGCAATGTGGCGATGAACTCAGGCGGTGCCCACTGCCTGAAGTATGGTGTGACGTCCAATGCCATCTTGGGCCTGAAGGCCGTCACCATCACCGGGGAAATCCTGGAGGTTGGCGGGCGCGGCATGGATGCGGGCGGCATCAACCTGCTGGGCGCGCTCATCGGCACCGAAGGTCAATTGGTGGTGGTGACCGAGGTCACGGTGCGTATTCTGCGCAGTCCGGAGGGCGCTCGCCCGATGTTGCTGGGCTTTGCCAGCGAATCGGAGGCAGGGGCCTGCGTGGACACAATCATTGCCTCCGGGCTGATCCCCGTGGCCATCGAGTTCATGGATAAGCCCGCAATCAAGGTCTGTGAGGGCTTCGCGAAGGCGGGCTATCCGCTGGATGTGGAGGCGATGCTGATTGTCGAAGTTGAGGGCAACGACGAGGAACTGACCTATCAACTGGAGAAAATCCGGGAGTTGGCGGCCCGCCACGACGCCAATCCCGTACGCATTGCCCAGTCCACGTTCGAAACGGCCCTGATCTGGAAAGGGCGTAAGTCTGCCTTTGGTGCGATGGGCCGGATCAGTGACTACATCTGCATGGATGGGGTCATCCCCACCGGTCGCCTGTCCGAGGCCTTGCAGCGGGTGGCGCAGATGGCGCGCGAGCGCGGCTACACTGTGGCCAACATCTTCCACGCGGGCGACGGCAACCTGCATCCGCTGATCGCCTTCGATGCCAACGATCCGGAGAGCCTGGCCGGTGCCGAGAAACTGGGCGGTGACATTCTGAAGCTGTGCGTGGAAATGGGCGGCTGCCTCACCGGAGAGCACGGGGTGGGCGTGGAAAAGCGCGACCTGCTGCCGGCCCAATTCCGGGGCCATGAGATCGAGCAGCAGCGGCGGATCAAGGATGTGTTTGATCCCCAGTGGCTGCTGAACCCGGGCAAGGTGTTCCCCCTGGCCGACCGTGATGGCGTCAACGCCCAAGCCGCTGAATAAGGACCGCGCCCTCATGACCGCCTTTTGCCCCACCAGCGAGAACGAGGCGCTGGACATCATCAAGGGTCTGTTGGCCCAGGGCCGGACCCTGGCCGTCAGCGCCGGTCGCTCCCGCATTGACCAAGTTCCCCCGCGACAGGTGCAGGAACGTCTGGACTTGTCCCACCTGACGGGCGTGCCCCTCTACGAGCCGACGGAACTGGTGATCTCTGCCCGCGCGGGCACACCCGTGGCGGAGATCGAGACCCTGCTGGCGGAGAAGAACCAGATGCTGCCCTTTGAGGCGCCGGACTATCGGCGGCTGCTGGGCACCACCGACACGGCCCCCTCCATTGGGGGGGCGGTCTCCGCCAATCTGGCCGGCCCCCGCCGCATCTCCGCCGGTACCCTCAGTGACTATCTGATCGGCATCCGCGCCATCACCGGTCATGGGGAACTGGTCCGCAGCGGCGGCCGGGTGATGAAGAATGTCACCGGCTACGATCTCTGCCGCCTGTTCGCAGGCTCCCATGGGATTTTTGGGGTGCTGAGCGAAGTCACCTTCAAGGTCCTGCCCAGGGCTGAAGCCACCCGGACCCTTGTCGTCCTGGGGCAGGAGGCAGAGGCCGCCCGGGCCACGCTCAGTGCGGCCCTGGGAACACCCTTTGAGGTCTCCGGCGCCGCGTGGCTGCCATCGGCATTGGCAACCCGTCTGGCGGTGCCGGCCCTCAGCGACGCTGGCCGGGCCGTGACCTGCATTCGGCTGGAGACCTTTGCCCAATTCGCTGATGCCCGCCTGGAGAAAGTGCGCCAGGCCGTGGCCGAGGGGGAGCAGACCCTTGTTCTGGGTGATGAGGACAGCGCCAGCCTGTGGGCGGACGTCCGGGACGTTGCACCCTTTGCCTTGGCGGACCAGGGTGCCGGTCCCGTCTGGCAGGTCTCCGTCCCCCCGATGGCTGGCCCTGCCGTCATTGCGGCCGTGGCGCAATCCCACGGGCAGACGGAAGCCTTCATGGACTGGGGTGGTGGTCGCGTCTGGTTGCGTCTGGCGGGCGCTGCCCTGGATGCCCCTGATGCCGGCGCGGCGATAGTCCGAGACGCCGTGCGCCGTGCTGCCGGTCGGGAGGGCACGGCCACGCTGATCCGGGCCACCATCAGCCAACGGGAGGTGACGCCGGGCCAACCTGAGATGGACCCGGTGAGCGCCCGCTTGGTGGCCGGTCTCAAGCGCGCCTTTGACCCGCAGGGCCTGATCGAGCCTGACCGCATCGGCGCCCTGGCATGAGTGCCGACCCGGCAGGCGCCCCGCGGCCGTGGACACCAGAGCAAATCACCCTGGCGCGGGTCATCCACCGGGTGGATGAACCCCGGCATTTCATGCACCTCAAGCCCCTGTCCCGCCGCGTGTGCCTTTGGCTGGCGGATACCCTGTTGACGGACACCACCGACGCGGTGCGGCTGGTGGAGGTGGGGCGGGATGTCTATGACCCCGTGATCTATGTGCCCTGGGACGCGGTGTTGGTTCCCCTTCAAGAGCAGCCGGAGACCCGCACCCACTGCCCCTTGAAGGGGGATGCCCGCTATTATGACCTGCTGAATGAGAAGGGCGAGGTGATCCATCCCGGTCTCGCCTGGGCCTATCGGGAGCCACTGGATGGCGCTGAGGCGTTGGCGCCCCTGCTGGCCTTCAACCCGGCAGTCATCATTGTCCAGGAAAGCCCCTTGCGCCGGGGTGACACACCATAGCGGAGCTTTCCGGCTTGAAATCGGGGTGGGCTTTGGCCCATGTGTGGGCCGCGCGGCCCTTCCGACATGTGCCCTGAGTTTCCGCGCGACGCAGCGTTGGGGGGAGTGCCGACACCATCTGGCAGCGCTGCGGCGCTGGCCTGGGATCCCGCCCCGCCGGGCTCCCTGCGATCAGACCCTCCGCCCAAGGCACCAGGACGCTGGAAAGAGCACGATGTCGAAAGTTGCATTGATTACTGGCGTCACGGGCCAGGACGGCGCCTACTTGGCCGAGTTGTTGCTGGCCAAGGGATATGAGGTCCATGGCATCAAGCGCCGCTCCTCCAGTTTCAATACCGGCCGCATCGACCATCTGTATCAGGACCCGCACGAAGAGAGGGTGCGCTTCCACTTGCACTATGGCGATCTCACCGACAGCACCAACCTGATCCGCATCATGCAGGAAGTGCAGCCGGACGAGATCTATAATCTGGGGGCGCAGAGCCACGTTCAGGTGAGCTTTGAGACGCCGGAATACACGGCGAATAGCGACGCCATTGGCACGCTGCGCCTGTTGGAGGCCATCCGCATCCTTGGCCTGAAGGACAAGAGCCGGTTTTATCAGGCTTCCACATCGGAGATGTTCGGCAAGGTGATGGAAACCCCTCAGCGGGAGACCACGCCCTTTTATCCCCGCAGCCCCTATGGCGCGGCCAAGGTCTACGCCTACTGGATCACGGTGAACTACCGCGAGGCCTATGGCTATCATGCCAGCAACGGCATCCTGTTCAATCATGAATCCCCAATCCGGGGGGAGACGTTCGTCACCCGCAAAATCAGCCGCGCCGTTGCCGCCATCCATTTGGGTCTGAGCGACCGCATCTATCTGGGTAACCTGGACGCCAAGCGGGACTGGGGCCACGCCCGAGACTATGTCGAGGGCATGTGGAGGATGCTGCAGGCCGATACCGCCGATGATTACGTCCTGGCCACCGGGGAAACCCACGCCGTGCGGGAATTTGTCGAACTGGCCTTCCAGGAGACGGGCCGGACCATCCAATGGACCGGCAGCGGCGTTGAGGAACGGGGCATTGATGCCAACACCGGCCAGACGCTGGTGGAGATCGATCCCCGCTACTTCCGGCCCACGGAGGTGGAATTGCTGCTGGGCGATCCGTCCAAGGCCAAGGAGAAGCTGGGGTGGCAGCACACCACCAGTTTCCCGGACTTGGTGCGGGAGATGGTGAGCGCAGACCTGGAGGCCGTCGCGCAGGAGCATCGCAATGCCAAAGCACGAGATTGACGGCCGAAAGGTCTGGGTCACCGGCCATCGCGGGATGGTGGGTAGCGCCCTGGTGCGCCGCCTGGAGCGGGAGCCGGTAACGCTGCTGACCGCCGGGCGTGATCAGGTGGACCTGATGGATCAAGCGGCGGTGCGGGCCTTTATGGCTGCGGAGCGCCCAGATATCGTGCTGATCGCCGCGGCCAAAGTGGGCGGCATCTTGGCCAATGACACCTATCCGGCGGACTTCCTGTACGAAAACCTGATGATCGAGGCCAACTTGATCGACGCGGCACACCGGTGCGATGTTGATCGGGTCCTGTTCCTGGGCTCCTCGTGCATCTATCCCAAGCTGGCCGAGCAGCCGTTGAAAGAAGAGGCCCTCCTCACCGGGCCGTTGGAACCCACCAATGAGTGGTACGCCATCGCCAAGATTGCTGGCGTGAAGCTGATCCAGGCCTATCGCAAGCAGCACGGCCGGGCCTGGATCAGCGCGATGCCCACCAATCTCTATGGCCCTGGCGACAATTTCGATCTGGCGGGCAGTCATGTGGTGCCTGCGCTGATCCGCAAAGTGATCGACGCCAAGGCGGCCGGGCAGTCGCTGGAGATTTGGGGCAGTGGCAAGCCGATGCGGGAGTTCCTGCATGTGGATGATCTGGCCGATGCCTGCGTCTTCCTCCTGCGCCATTATGATGAGCCGGTGGCGATCAATGTGGGCACGGGTCAGGACGTCACCATCCGACAACTGGCTGAGCAGATTGCCGAGCTGGTGGGGTTCGAGGGGGGATTTGTCTTTGACAGTTCCAAGCCCGATGGAACGCCGCGCAAGCTGCTGGATGTCTCCCGCTTGAAGGCGCTGGGCTGGCAGGCCCCCACCAGCCTGCGGGACGGTCTGGCCCAGACTATTCGCTGGTACCAAGACACTGTTACCGACGGGTCAGACGCGGTCCGCCTGTAGAGCGCCGGACCCCAAGGTGGCAACGCCACGGCGGGGATCATCCGAGCGACCACCAGAAAGCGACAGCAGGCGCGCCGAGTCCGAACCGGTGCCACTACTGTGGGTCTCCAACGCGCCCACTGACACGCCAGAGTGTCCAGCCGCGCTCTCTGACGCCAAGGCCAGAACGGCGCTATGATGGCCGATCGGGCTGGCGCAGGGCCTCAACCTCTGTCCGCAGGGCCTTCAACTCCGCCATGACCTGATCGAAGCGGTCATCCTGGCTGCTCTGGCGATCCTGATCCATGGCGGACACGATCACCGCGATGAACAGATTGAGCATCATGAAGGTGGCGATCAGGATGAACGGCACGAAGAACAGCCACGCCATAGGGTGCTCATCCATCACTGGCCGCACAATGCCCATGGACCAGCTTTCCAGGGTCATGATCTGGAACAGGGTGTAGAGGCTCTCCCCCACCGTGCCAAACCACTGTGGGAAGGTTTGCTGAAACAGCTTGGTGGCGATCACGGCGCCGACATAGAAGACCAGCCCCATCAGCGCCACAACCGAGCCCATGCCCGGCACGGCCGACAGCAACCCGCTGACCACGCGCTTCATGCTGGGGACCACGCTGATCAGGCGCAGCACCCGCAGGATTCGCAACGCCCGAAGGACCGAAAGGCTGCCCGTGGAGGGCATCAGTGCGATGCCCACCACCACCAGGTCAAACCACCCCCATGGGTCCCGGAAGAAGGCGCCGCGGTGGACATAGATCCGCATCACCAACTCGGCCACGAACACCGCCAGGATGCTGGTGTCGATCACGCCCATGAGCGCCGCATGGCTGGCCATCAGGCTCTTGGAGGTCTCCAGGCCAAGAGTGACCGCGTTCAGCATGATCAGCCCGATGATGAGGCGCTGAAACCAGCGTGCCTCGACGATGACCCGCAGACGCGCACGCAGCGGATCATCCTTTACAGGGGCTGTGGATGGGGAAACGGGCGCGGTGGCGTCGGGCGACATGGACAGGCTGACAAGGAAGGGGAGGGAGAGGGGAGAGGGAAGGAGAGGGAGAGGGAAGGAGAGGGAGAGGAGACGGAGAGGAGAGGAGACGCGTGATTACCCCCGTTTTAGGGGCAATCTGGCGTCAGGCAATCCCCGTTGTGCATGTGCGTTGTGCAGTTGCGTTCTGCATCTGCGAGCGGGCGCGCAGGATCGCCCTTCCGCTGCTTGGGCCTGATGGGAGCGTCCCCCCGGGGAGCAAGCGCGCCTGAGAGACCGCCGCCATCGGCGACAGTCTGGGCAGCCGGGGTTGCCCCCCTGTCCGATGGCGCCCGGTCCGATGGCGCCGTGTCCGATGGGGCCCGGTCAGCGCGGCGGCGCCATCGGCCGTCGGGGTTCTGTCGGCTGTCAAGCCACGCCGATGGCTTGGCGGATGGTCTCGTCCCGCAGGCGAACATCGTCCCCCAGCCAGGGGTCAGCCGCTGGGGTCGTCATCCAGGCCACGGTCCGGGCCACCCATTCCGGCGGGATGTGGTCTTCCCATGCCAGTTGGCTCACGGGGTTGATCCCGCTCTGTTTGATAACCCGTTGCATGTCTGTGGCCACGGTTCCCGGGCTGAGCCCCAGGCTTCGGATGCCCTGCGCGCGATACTCCTTGTCCACCATTCGGGTCAGCATCAGCACCGCCGCCTTGGAGGTACAGTAATGGCTCCAGCCCTCCAGCGTGCTGGTGGCGGCGCCGGAGGAAATGTTGATCAGCGTGCCCCCTCCGGCGGCCACCATCACCGGCAGGGCGGCGCGGGCGCCGTGATAGACGCCCTTGACATTGATGTCGATCACGGCCCCCCAGGCGGCGGGGTCACTGTCCCCCAGCCGCGCGATGGGGTCGATCACGCCCGCATTGTTCAGCACCAAATCCAGCCGACCGAAGGCCTGTACGCAGCGCTGTACGGCAGCCTCCACCTGTGCGAAGTCCGCCACATCCGTGGCCAGGGCCTCTGCCGTTCCACCGGCGGCACGAATGTCAGCGGCAATCGCCTCAATGGCGTCGGCTGAGCGGGCCGTGAGCAGGACTTTGGCCCCCGCTGCGGCCAGGAAGCGGGCGGTGGCCTCCCCGATCCCACGGCTGGCACCGGTGATGAGGGCGGCGGTTCCGGAAAGGTCGGTCATGGGGCAAGGCTCCGATGGCTAAGGGGATTTGCCCTTGGCTTACCGCACCTTGGGCGCTGGCGGAATTGCCGAATCGCCAGAGCGTAGGACCCCAGAGTGGCAACGCCACGGAAGGGATCATCCGAGCGACCACCCGTAAGCGAGAGCAGGGGCGCCGATTCCAAATCGGTGTCCCCTGCTGTAGGCGGGTGCCCAAACCGCCGTCCCTGAAGCGCCTGCCGGTTACCCGCCCCCGCCCGGCCCAACGCGCTGGGTCCGACGCGCCGGGCCCCTCCCCTGCGCTGGCAAACAGGTCAGGCGTAGCCCAGGACCCGCCGGGCGCGGGAGCGCTGAGCGGAGTCCACCAGAGTGCGGAAAATGCGACGATGCAGCGCCCGATACAGCAGCAGTTCGGGATGCCATTGGACCCCCAACCGAAGCATTGGCCCGCCGATCACCTCCACAGCTTGAACAACTCCATGCTCGTCCCGTGCAGCAACGCGCATGCCTTCCCCGACCTGATCCACGGACTGGTGATGCAGCGCATTCACCTTGACCTGCGCCCGACCGAGGATTTCCGCCAAGCGCGAGCCACGCTCCACGGTGACATATTTGGCGGGCAAGGGGGTCCGAATGCGCGGCAACCCCTGATAGGTGACGTAGATATCCTGATGCAGGCTGCCGCCGCGAAACAGGTTCAGCATCTGGGACCCTCGACAGATGCCTAAGATGGGCACATGCTTGTCCCACAAATGGGTCAGCGCGGCGTGTTCCAGCGCGTCTCTGTCCGGGTCGATGCGGGTATTGGCCTCCACCCGCTCCTGGGGGGTGAGGCGAAGGCCAATGTCATCCCCCCCACCAATGACCAGCCCATCAAGGCTGTCCAGGCAGGCCGCATCGAAGGGTGCCGTGATGCGGATCGGCTTCGCGCCATACCACAGCAGGCTGAGGGCGGCACTGATCCACAGCCCCCACCCACGGCCCCGGGGGCTGGTCACCCCAATGCGGGGGCGGCCCTCGGGCGGGACAGGGGGTTGAGGCCTCTCAGTACCGGCGGGAGGAAACGGCGTGGCGGTGGGGTCGGGAAGATCCGTCAGGGTCAAGGGTCGCGCTCTTGGGTCAGGGGAACGGTGGGGGAGCATCGTCGGCCGACGACCTATAGGCTGGCCAGGGCCGCCTGGGCGATGCTGCGGGCCAGTACGCGATCGTCAGGCTCGGCACTGATCTGCCGACCGAAGTGGGCCAGCGCTGCCGGCTGAGCAGCCAGCGCCTCCACCCGCACCCACCGTGACCATTCCAGGCCCAGGTGCCAGTCGGCATTGTCCAGGTCCATGTTGGGCAGTCGGTAGTGCCAGGTGGGCCGGGGGGAAATGCTCTCCTGCGGCAACGCTCGCTGCACCCTCGCTGGCTGCACGTGGGCCAGCAGGGGCAACACGTCCACCTCCCTGTTGCGGGTGGGGTTGTGATGCAGATAATCCTCCGTGAACCCCGCCATCTCAGGCGCGTAGTCCGGATGCAGGATCAGCCGAAGGTAGTCCGGCGGGAATGGCGCCGCAAACCCCAGGATCCGTCGCGCCAAGTCCGGGGCCACCGCGGCCCGCAGCCAGGGGCGCAGCAGAATGAAGGCGCGCAGGGTGTCCAGGATCGTGCCCACATCCAGCCGCGGCAGTTCCGGGTTCAATTGCAGGGCCAGGGCATAGAAGGGATTGGCGAAGGTGCCTCTGGCGCCGGCGTGGCGCAGGGCGAGGCGCAACGCCTCCAGGTGGTGGGCCCGGCTGAGCGGCACCGGGGGGCACACGACCTCCACGGGGATCAGCGGTTGGCCGGCACGGACCAGGGCAGTCCACCAGGGTCGCTCCGCCTGCTGGGTTTTGGCGTGGCGAAAATCCAACTCAACCAGGACCTCACCCAACGCCCCGCCCTCGATGACGCGGGCAAACTCGCTGATCCATCGGGTTTTGCCGCCCAGGCTCTGCTCAACGGCGCGGGCTGCATCCTCAATCCCTATGGCGCCCACTTCCCCCTCCAGCCCCACCTGCCGCTCTTGGCCGTCGGCACGCAGGGGATGGGGCGGACGCACCCAGCCCCGCCCCTTGGACAGGGACGGGGCGGCGGGGGAGGCAGAAGCGGCGGCGGCCTGGGCAAGCATCAAAACGGGTCCCGGTGGACAGTGGACAGACATGGTATCAACGGTCCACCGGATGAATTGGTTCCGCCGCTGGGCGATCGGGTCACTGCGCCCGGCGTTCCTGCCATGTCAGCGTGGCGGCCAACACCACGGCGAACAGGATGTGACCCGCCAGCGCCACCCAGGTGATCTGGCCGAAGCCCAGGAAGGGCGGGTTGCCGGCCACCAGATGGGCCATGCCATAGAGCGCAAAGACCCAAAGCAGGACCCCATAGATCGCAGCCACCAGCATCATCGGGATCTTGGGGGCAAGGGTTCGTCGCCCCGTCTCCACCACCAACCAACCCAGGGGATACGCCAGCAGCCCGGCGGCGAGGTGCAACAGGGCGCCTGCCCCCTTAATGCCGCCGCCAAACAGGGTGTTCACCACCGCATTGGCCAGTGGCACCGGAGCCAGTTGGGCAAAGCCAGCCAAGGGGCTGAGCCCCTGGCCAAAGCCATCGAAGGCCACCGTGGCCAGGGCGCCGGCCATCAGGAGGGCGCCGATCAGGCGGATGGGGGACTGACCTGCAAAGGGCAGGGCCAGAGTTGAGATGCGCTGGGGCAGAGGCTTCGACTGGGGCGGGAACTGGGGCTGGGACAGGGTCGTGGCGGTCATCGCGGGCGTCCTTTTTGGTGGAAGGAGGGGCAAGGGCAGAGCGCGCGGTGGCGCCCCGTGGATGCCCTCAGCCTTGCCCGCGGCCGCCGCGCACGGTCCAGACACGCCCCGGTGCAGGCGGGGAGAGCCCGGCCAGCCTTTCCTCCGTACGTGGACGGGAAAGGCATATCGCATCAGGGGGTTATGCGCTCACGCGGTGTGTGAGTGCTGGCCCGTGGCGGCGCCGTTGACCTGTTCAACCGGGAACAGGGATCAGGCCTTCCGGCCATAGGCACGGATGCCGTAGCCGCTTTTCAGGCCGACGCTGTACTTGGACTTGCTCCAATAGTGTGGGAACCAGGCGCTGAATTCGATCGGGCTTTCGAACCAGAACTCGCCGAAATTGGGATCGAAAAACACCACATCTTGGCCCACCCAGGCCGCCATGGCATGCCCGCCAAGCCCCCAGACCCCGATCTTGCGATAGGCCCCGCCGCCGGTGTGTCCGCTGACGATGGCCGCGGCCAGCACAGACGGATCGGTGGTGCCGCGGCCGCTACTGCCGCGGGTCATGGTGGTGGTGGCGATGTTGCCCCCCATGAGTTTCAGGCGCTGATGGATGGGCACAACGCCATTCTCCCGCATCCACGCCTCGGAGATGACGTCCTGCCCACTCATCCTTTTCCCCAACCCCTGTTCAGCGGCTAGCCCGCCAGCCCGCTGCAATTTGGCAATGCTGTACAGAATTGCAGAGCGGGTGTCGGACAGGTGGTTCCAGAGGGAATCCTCGTGGGCATGATAGACCATCCAGTGGCAGCACAAAGCCTCACAGACCCCGCCATAGACGGAGCGGTTCTTGGCCAGAAAGCCGAAGAGATCGGTGGATTGGCAGAAGGGCTTAACGATGTTGCCATAGTTCAGGACCGATTGGCGGACACTGCCCTTGGCCCCGGCGACGACGGCATGAAAAACGGACTCAGTCAGCATGGGGAGGGTCCTCGCGGGTGAGATGAAACGGGATCAGGCGCCGACGTCGCGAGTATGCAGTGCACCGAAGCTGCTTAAGCCCGATCCACCCGACAGCAACGCCCCGGGGCCCAGGCGGGCGGCCCCTAGCCCGGCGGGTGGGCTTCGGCAAACGCCTTCGCCCCCTGCCTCAACAATGCCTTTGCCGGCCACCGACCTCGCCTTGGATTGGCCCGGAAAAGGGCAACCCCTGCCGCGGCCACGCCCCATTAGGGCGGCCTTCTGCGAGCGGAGGGACGGTCAGCCCGGCACCGGGCCAGAGCTTGACCGTCCTGTGTCAGTCTTGGGGTCCCGAGGTGCTGCGGCACGCGGTGGCCCCCCAGAAGGAGGAGCCGGCATCATGCCCCCGCGTCCATCTCAT
>CAZCBM010000053.1:0-15814 GCA_964496805.1 uncultured Rhodospirillales bacterium
CAGGGTCACATCATAGCCGCGCTGCCCCAGCGCGCGCGCCGCCTCCAGGCCAGCAGGGCCGGCGCCGATGATCAGGACACTCTCCTCTGCGGTCTTCGGCGCGATTTTCTCTGGATGCCAGCCGCGGCGCCATTCCTCCCCCATGGTCGGGTTCTGTGTGCAGCGCATCGGCACCATGTGATAGTCTGCAGATACGCAAATGTTACAGCCTATGCATTCACGGATATCTTCGATGCGGCCTTCCTCGACTTTCTTCGGAAGGAACGGATCGGCAATGGAGGGGCGGGCGGCCCCGATAAGGTCCAAGGCCCCAGTGCGGATCAGGGCGATCATCGCGTCCGGCGAGGTGTAGCGGCCGACGCCGACCACAGGCTTGGAGGTCACCTTCTTAACGAAAGCCACGTGGCTGTCCTGAAAGCCGGCTTCCGCAAAGCGCGAGGTCATGCTGTCATTGACCCAGTCGCTGACGTTGACGTCCCACAGGTCCGGGATCTCCGCCAGCATTTCGACGACATCCCGACCCTCGCCGTCGGATGTCAGGCCCCCTTTGCCCAGCAATTCCTCGACACCAAAGCGCAGCGCGATGCCGCAGCTGTCGCCCACTGCCTCTTTGGTGTCGCTCAGCACCTCTCGCAGCAGCCGCACTCTGTTCTCAAGGCTGCCGCCATACTCATCGGTGCGATCATTCCAGCGGCGCGAAAGGAAGTGCGAGAGTACATTCAAATCATGGCCAGCATAGACATAGATGATGTCGAAGCCCGCGCGCTTGGAGCGCTTGGCCGCCTCAACATAATAGCGGCGGACATTGCGGATGTCGGTCTTGTCCATGGCGCGACCCTGCACCGGCTCCAGGTAGGTCACCGGTCGCGCCGAGGGCCCCATCGGGATTTCGCGGCTGAAGCGGTTGGGGGTTGCAAGCCCGTCATAGCAGGGCTCAATACCGGCCAGGGCACCATGGGCGTGCACCTTCTCCACCATCTTCTGCATGATCGGCAGGTCGCTGTCGTCCCATAGCCGGCCCTCAATCACCGGGCTCAATTCGGAGCTGTGGTGGATTTCCACCTGCTCGGTGCAGACCACGCCCCAGCCGCCTTCTGCCTTGACCCCGCGCATGTGCGCCATTGACGACGGGTAGGCGCGCCCCATGCCATTGCAATGAGGGACCTGATAAAACCGGTTCTTGGTGGTGACGGGGCCAATCTTTACTGGTTCAAACAGGATATGGTAGCGCGTATCGCGCTGCATGGTACTGCCGAGATCCAGATCATGCCGTGTCATTGATCGCCACCGTCGGTTCTGCGTTGTATTGAATTCTTGCGACCATCACAGCTGGTGCAGCCTGCATTGGCGACAAGCGCGCTGAGGACATCGCGGGCGGCCTTCTCCCCGCTCATATGGGCGCCGGCCATAAGGGCAATGTGGTCCTCGGAGACGGCCTCGCCGGCGAAAAACACCCGCTCCGCCAACGGCTCTGCCAAGACATCACGGGACGCATGCCCATCGGGGCGCGCCGCCGAATAGGCCCCCAGAGTAAAGGGGTTGCCGGCCCAGTCAGAGAAGTGGCCGCGAACAAAATGACTGCGGATTTTCGAGCCTACAGCGCGGACCAACTCTTCCAGAGCGAAATCAATCGCCGCATCTGGTCCCTCTTTCGCCAATTCCCATCCGTATTGCCCGCCGACAAAGCCGACGGCAACGTCATGACCATTGGGGAACGTCAGAAACTGGCAGACCGGCGCCGGTGGTGGATCCTCCACCAAGCGCGTCAGGATACCATTCTTCGGCAAACCGAAGCGTTGGCCATCAAACTGCAGGCCGATCCGCTCAATCAACCCCATCGGCACGTCGGCCAGGGCCTCTTGCTTGGCTAAAGGAAGGTCCGGCGAGAAGCGCACGCCGCCGGCTGCCAGCACCCCGACGGAGACGGTGACGATGCAGGCCTTCGCCGACAGCGTACCCGATGGCGTCTCCACCTTGACGCCACTGCCGCCCCAGTCGATGGCCAGCGCCGGTGTGTTCAGGCGCACCGGCACATCCTGGCCGTAAAGGGCTACCAACGTGCCCATGCCTTCCTTCACCAGGAAGTCAATCTCAAGATCGGCGTAGGAATTAAAGTCGGCTGTCGACAGATCCGGGAAGTCTACGCCATGATCCAGGGTCCCAATCCATCCTTGCACGGTTGCCGAATAAGGGGCATCACGCGGCAGGATTGAAGACGCCGCGACATCAGTGCCATCTGCAGCCGCCAACGCGTCGGAGATACGCTCCCAACTGCGCCAATACTTGTTGCGCTCGGATGTGGGCGCCCGCCTACCCTCAACATAAACCGCCTCTGACGCTCCGCCGAAGTCGAACAGGGTAAAGCCCTGTTCGCGAGCAAGCGTGTAGTGCGGCAAATCCTTCGGTCCCTGGAGCCACGCACAGCCGCGATCATAGGGGAAGCCGAAGATCGTCGGATCGGTGTGGGCGCGTCCGCCAATGCGGTCGGCTGCCTCCAACACCACGACACTACGCCCGGCCATGATCAGCCGTTTGGCCGCCGAAAGGCCCGCCGCGCCGGCGCCGATGACAACCACATCCACCTCGGCGGAAGGCTCCGCCACCGTGGTGCGCGGCAGAACGGTTGTAGCGGCGCTGGCAACGAGGCCGGTCATCACAGTTCTCCTGCTGAAGGATAAAGGTGATCGCAAGGAACGTTGACTCATGACAACGGAAAGTGCTTTGGGAAGTGCATGGACAGTATATTCTGTATATTCGCGATCGCTTCATCATGCTTAAGAAGATCGGGGTAAAGCAACAAGCTAAGCCATAATCCATCAGCAACTGACTCAATGGCCTGGGTCACAGTACACGGATCAATATCGCTATAGCCGCCCTCACTCTTAATCTGATAACACAGCTCCTCAATGGCATCCGCGCGATTGATATCAAAATCGCCTGCAAGCCGCCGATAGGCGTGCCGATAGCCCGCATCGCCAAAAAAAGCGAACCACACCGCAATTTTAGTGGGCGTGCAGATTTCGGGATCGAAGAGAGCTTGGATAATGTCGGATAGCTTCTCGGCCGCAGATAGAGATGGATCACTCTGCCTGGCAGACCATTTCTCCCGTAACTCTTCAGCCAAATTGTGTAGTACCGCTTCCAGCAATTCATCCTTGGAGTTAAAATGCTGGTTGACTGACCCGAGCGACAAACCGGCGCGCCGAGTCACCATAGCTGTCGTTGTTCCGGAGAGGCCGTGTTCAGCAATGACCGCCATTGTGGCATCAATCAATTGTTGGCGACGCGTTTCCGGAGGCGCCGTGCGGCGCGGCTGTTTTTCTGTTGTCGAATTCATGTCTATTGCTCGTATTAGCTGTCGAGAACAATCAATGATTCATTGTTCCAACGGATCCAAACTGCCTGCCCTTCATCCAGCCGGGTCTCGGCGGCGGCTATGCCGTTCTGGGTGGAGACGGAAAGCGGGTCGTCTAACCCTTCAACGCGGATCTGCAAGTGGCTGCGCTCGCCCAGGTACGCGGTGGATTCAACAACGCCGGCCAGGGTGAAGGCATCATCAGCAGGGGGCGTCTTGCTAATGCGCAACTTTTCGGGACGCACAGCAACGCAGATCTGTTTGCCCAGACCGCCTCCCACCCGGTCGGAAGGCACACGCACCGCCCCGAAAGCGGCGACGTCCACATCCGCGTGGTCACTTTCCCGGGAAATCAGACGCGCCGGTAAGAAGTTCATGCTGCCAATAAAGCTCGCCACCTTGCGGGTATGCGGTCGCTCATACAAACCACCGGGTGTATCCACCTGCAAAACATGGCCTTCGGACATCACTGCAACGCGATCCGATAGCGTAAGCGCTTCCTCTTGATCGTGAGTCACAAAGACAAACGTGATACCGACAGTGCGCTGAAGGCGTCTCAACTCCAGCTGCATTTGCTCACGCAATTGCTTATCGAGTGCGCCCAATGGCTCATCAAGCAGCAGGACTTTTGGGCGCATGATCAAGGCGCGCGCCAGGGCGATCCGCTGGCGCTGTCCGCCCGAGAGTTGATGCGCGCGTCGCTCGCCGTACCCAGGCAGCTTCACGAGGTCCAACATCTCTTCGACCAGCTCATCGCGTTTAGACCGGGGTAGTTTTTGCTTGCGCAATCCGTAAGCGACATTGTCGCGGATATTGAGGTGCGGGAAAATGGCGTAGTTCTGAAACACCATATTCACCGGCCGCAAATAAGGTGGAACATCCACCATCGGCTGCCCGTCGATAAAAATTTCCCCAGCCGTCGCGGTTTCAAAGCCAGCCAACATCCTCAGAAGCGTGGTTTTGCCACAGCCTGAGGGTCCCAGCAGCGAGAAAAATTCGCCCGACATAATATCGAGATTTACTTGCTCAATGGCGGTGAACGCTCCGAACCTTTTCTTGACGTTACGGACGGAGATGATTGGATCCGTTTTGTTCATCACAGACCTACCCGTGTCTTGCTGCGATCCGCACCCATGCGTCCAATCCATAGCGCGATAAAGACAACGATGAAGGAGACCAGAAGAATGATGGACGACATTGCCAGCACCGACGGGAACTCCTGAGGGAACCGCAACTGGGACCAGATATACATCGGCAGCGTGGGCTCAGTACTGGACAAGAAGAACGCCATAATGAACTCATCGAACGAGATGGTGAACGTCAGCAGTAGGCTGGCCACAATTCCCGGAAAGACCATCGGCAGTGTTACCCGCCAGAACGTCCACGCTGGCGTATCTCCCAAATCGGCCGACGCCTCCTCCATCGACCGGTCCAGACCTTCAAACCGCGGAAGGAGGGTTGCCACCGAGAAAGGCAGGCAGACAATCAAGTGCCCAAGTCCTACCGTCCAAAGCGATAGCGGTATCCCCAGTCGCGACATGAGCACCAGCAACGCCACACCGAAAATGATGCCAGGAATGACGAGCGGCAGCATTAAAAAGCCGGTAATTGGGGTGCGTCCGGGAATTCTAAAGCGGGTGATGGCGCGCGCCGCGAATACGCCGAGGAATGTCGCGATCACTGCCACGCATCCACCCACCTTGAGACTGTTGTAGAGCGCGTTCCACAGTGGATCCCTGTCCATAAGCTCCACATACCACCGCGTCGTGAAGCTTTCGATAGGAAACCGGGCATAAAGGCCCTGGTTAAAACTAAAGAGCGGCAGGAATAGGACTGGAATGTAAAGAACAACAAGGAACGTCCATGCATAGACCTTCAGCGGCAGGCTGGCGCGCTGGATATAGGGCAAATCACTCATGACAAGCGCCTCCGGGTCAGCCAGGTGAGGAACAGGAACACCAACGCAAAGGCCGCGATCCACAGCGCCAGAACGATGGAGAGCGCCGCCCCCATGGGCCAGTTGTTGACCCGGCCGAACTGCAATTGAATGAAGTTGCCGATCATCACGCCATCAGGCCCCCCCAACAGGGCCGGTGTGATGTAGTCACCAGTCGTGGGAATGAAAATCAGGAAAGTGGCCGCCATGACGCCTGGCATCGACAACGGCAGCGTGATGCGGAAGAAGCGCCGCATCGGCCTATCGCCAAGGTCGGTCGCCGCCTCCAGCAGCGATTTATCGATCTTTTCCAGTGACACGTAGAGCGGCAAAATATCTAACGCAGCCCAAGCGTGCGCCAGCGTTATGATGACCGCTGTTTGGCTATAGAGCAGGAAACTAAGCGGCTCTGCGATTAAACCGATATTGATAAGGGCCGAGTTGATGACACCATCATAGCCCAAAATCACTTTCCATGAGAAAACACGCAGCAGATAGCTGGTCCAGAAAGGCAGCGTAATCAGCACCAGCCATAGCATCTTCCGGCGATGCACATGAAAGGCGACATAATAGGCCATCGGATAGCAAAGAAGTACCGTAAAGAGGGTTGCCAGCCCAGAAATCTGAAACGTCCGCCAGAGAAAGGCGGCGAAAATTGGTTCATTGACGACCCTCGCGTAGTTGGTGACAGTCGCAGTGGTGTCAAAATCGTGGCCAGCTCGGGTCCAGAAACTCATGACCACAAGAATGCCGACCGGGACCAAGATGCCGATCGCCATCACCAACATGGCCGGTGACAGCAGCAGGTAACCGCGCAGGGCCTCCGACTTGGCGAACCGTCGCGATAGCCGCCCCGGGATCTTAGCCCGAGGCGCTGCCGCTGCGGCCGCCTGCGCGTGAAGAGGAAAATCAGTCATCGGAGGCCCTGCGGGGGTGGGATTCATAATGCGCGCTGAGCGCTGTGATGATCAGAAACCGACTTTGATCATCTCGAATGCCTCATTCATCCGCGTCTCCCACTCCTGATCCTGCGGAATCATGAAATGGCCGGCATTGAGGATGTCGATGGGGTTAGAACTCAGACCCAGGCCCGCCAGTGTTTCGGCGTCGAAGGCCTCGAACGCACGGGCGTTGGAGTGGCCATAGCCATAATCGTTGATCATGAACTTGCCGGACTCGACGCTCAACAACGCGTCCAGGGCATCGTATGCACTATCGAGGTACGGTGCATCCTTGTGGATCATAAACCCGCAGACCCAGGTCAGGGCGCCCTCTTTCGGCCGCGCAAACTTCACGGGCACACCTTCGGACTGCAGCAGCACCGCCGAGGAATTCCAGGTCATCGCCGCCACTAACTCGCCGGAGGCCAGCGCTTGCTCCAACGTGGTGGTGTCGTCCGTGTACGTGCGGATCAGCGGGCGCTGCTCCCGCATTACGGCCGAGATCTTTTCAAAAGCCTCGTCTTTGGTGATGTCTTCAAACGCCACCCCGGCCTTGATCGCACCACACCACCACGCATCGCCACCGGAGGCCAACGAGCCCAGGCGACCGGCGTAGCGTTGATCCCAGAGCATGTCCCAGCTCTCTTCGCCTTCAAGCTCGAACATATCGGTGCGATAGGTAATGGAGGTTTGGCCCCAGTCGAAGGGTGCCAGCCAGATCTTACCGTCCCCGGCGTCGTTGCCGGTCATGTTGACCAGTTCCGGCATGATGTCCGGCCAATTGGACAGGCGCGACGGGTCCACCGGCTGGAACAGACCAGTGTCGATCCAGCGCAGGATGCCCGCGTTGCACGGGTGGGAAAGGTCGACGACGTAGCCGCCGCGCATTTTCGTCAGGGCCTCTTCGGAGCCGCCAAAAATCGCGAAGTTTGGCAACTCGCCGTGCTTCTCCTGATAACTGGCATAGAGCTCCGGCACATCGAAGCCGCCCCATGTGTAGACGGTGGCATGCTCCGTCGACGCCGCGGCGCGCTGCGGCATGAACGGCATCGCAATGGTGCCAATCCCAAGCGCCATCAGGCCGCGATTGAAGTTTCGGCGGCTGAGCTTGCCTTCCTTAACTGCATTGAGCTGATCGATCACATCCATGGGGTCGGTCTCCTGCGGGGTTGCGGCCAAGCGACGATGAGGGGGCGCAAGGGGTTGGCGGAAGGGAGCCGCGAGCGGCGTTGAGTGAACGTTCATTCATTTGGCCAGGACGGTTTGTCGCGGTCAAGAAGTTTCTTTAGGTAGCTCTCATGAGAATTAATTTTCAAAGTTCAGGCGGCGATGCGCAAGTCCGTGTCTCAGGTGAGCGCTTCATGGCGCTTCGCCGCGCGCGGGGCCGCCCGGCCCAAGCTGTGCCAGGCGGCCCGCGTGGAGGGATACCGGGTGCGGTAAGACGTCCGGACACAAGGCCCATATTGGGTTTCTCATAGGTCATCGAACTCCCCGCCGCGCGCAGCATCTGGGTGCTCACGATCAGCATCCCCGCGCAGCCGGGTCAGCCTTTGGCGCCAATCATGCCCACATGGGCGGGATCGAAGCAGCGGGGATCGGTCTCAGCCGCCGCTTGGAGTCCAGTCTTGATTGCTGGCTGGTCATCAGTCCCGACCGCTGCTTGGTATATGGCACCAAGCGCGTAAAGGCCGACGGCCACGGCCACAACAATGAGCACGGTCGAAGAAACACGCATGGTTCAGGTCTCCACGGCCTGTGAGCGACTGCCATGCCACCACCGTCCCGGGCCGGTTGAGTCCACCTGCGCGCTGGCTGCCCGAGACCGCATTGATCCTTGAGGTCCCGAGTGTGACGTTATATCAATCATGGTAGTCGGTGGGCACTGGGGCGCGGAGCCCTGGTCCCCTTGGACAGGCGGGGGCCCCCTGAGCCCGGCTCTGGCGCCTCTATGTGTCGCTGGGAACGGGCATTGCGCACAGGGCCAGAGCTTTCTCGCAACGGGTGCGCCTTGATTGACAGCAACCGCCTCCTGTCATGCAGCAATCGACAAGTCACCCTTTAAGGCAAGACGGAATTACCACCATGACTTCGCCAACCGCAATGATAGCAGACAAACGTCTACCAGTGACGGTGCTTTCAGGCTTTCTGGGCGCCGGCAAAACAACCCTTCTGAACCATATTTTGAGCAATCGCCTCGGCCTGAAGGTCGCCGTCATTGTCAATGATATGAGTGAGGTCAACATTGACGCGGATTTGGTTCGGGACGGTGGCGGCAACCTTTCCCGCACGGATGAGGCCTTGGTGGAAATGACCAATGGGTGCATCTGCTGCACCCTGCGCGAAGATTTGTTAAAAGAGGTTCGAGCACTGGCCTTGCAGGGCCGATTTGACTACTTGGTTATTGAGTCAACGGGCGTATCAGAACCCTTGCCTGTCGCTGCAACCTTCGATTTCCGCGATGAAGATGGCGAGTCCCTGGCAGACGTTGCACGGCTCGACACCATGGTCACGGTGGTTGATGCGGTCAATTTGCTTACGGATTACAGCTCGACGGACTTTTTGTCCGATCGTGGGGAATCCGCAGGGGAAGGCGATGACCGCGTTCTGGTTGACCTTTTGGTGGAGCAGATTGAATTCGCAAACGTTGTTCTGCTGAACAAAGTATCCGCCGCCACGCGTGATCAGGTCACGACGGCACGCCAGGTGATCACAGCGCTCAACCCATCGGCGACCATCATTGAATGCGATTTCTCGCGGGTTGACCTAACCAAGGTTCTGAACACGGGACGATTTGACTTCGATGAGGCCCAGCATCATCCACTTTGGTTCAAGGAACTCTATGGCTTCGAGGACCATGTTCCAGAAACTGAAGAATATGGGATTACGCACTTCGTCTATCGTGCCAGACGCCCCTTCCACCCGGCACGGTTCAACGCCTTCATCAATTCGGCCTGGCCGGGAGTGATCCGGGCCAAGGGACATTTCTGGCTGGCAACCCGTCCTGACTTCGTGGGTGAACTCAGCCAAGCTGGCGCCTTGGTCAAAACCAGCGCCATTGGCTTTTGGTGGGCCTCAGTGCCTGCAGCGCGTTGGCCCACCGATGACACTTGGCGCCAAGCCATCGAACGGTCCATGGATCCCGTTTTTGGGGATCGTCGGCAAGAGTTGGTGTTCATTGGCATGGCGGCAGACATGAACCAGGGCGAGCTCACGGAGCGCCTGGATGCATGTCTGCTCTCAGAAGCCGAGGCTGCGCGCTTTGAGCCCCAGGCATGGCAGCGGCTGGACGATCCGTTTCCGGCCTGGACGCGCTCCGAAGAGGTGGCATGAAGGCAATGAGACAGTCAGTTTCCATCAACAGCCTGGCACCGCAAAGGTCGTGGAGGGATGAACTGCCCCCGTCGAGAGGCCTAGAGGTAACAACCCGACAGCTTCCCTTGTGTTTTGCTCAGTGGCTCGGCGCGCTACCGGCCGATCAGCAACCGGACGGTCGGTTTTTAGTGTCCCTGAAGCATGTTCGAGACGGCGTTCTGGAGTTATTCGACCAGTGTGACGTTCCTGAGGGGCCATCGCGGCGATGGTGGGCTGATGATGTCATTAGTCTTTGTGAGCAATTCTCTACACGGGCCGGGATCAATCAGATTGACGTTCGTCTTGAGCGGATCACAGGGAACGCTTGCTGGAAGTTCCATGTGGATAATGTGCCATTGCGACTGATCACTTCCTATTGCGGCCCGGGTACTGAACTCGTCCCTGAAGATCATGGCGAGGAGGCCCTGGCGCAGCAGCGGGAGTATAGGGGACCCCTTCATCGACTTGGAAACGGCGACGTGGCGATCTTCCGCGGCGGTAGGGGCGGCATCGTCCACCGATCACCGCCGATCGCCGGTGAGGGCGTGGCACGGTCGGTGCTGTGCTTGAACATCCCCTCCCGCGCGTCACCGACGCTGTGGACACCAGACGACGCCGAGAGTGGCAAAACGCAGTAGCGCCGGTTTTGCTGCTGCAAAGGCCAAGAAGGTGGGACCCGGATCCCTTGTCGTCGCAAGGCACGCTCCGCGACCCTCATCTTTAGGGGGTACGGCGCCCTGACCGGCCCGGGCCGGTTCACGGAGAGGGCGGCGCAACACCCTGTGGCATCCCTTCTCCAGCATGCTTGCCCTTTGTGAGATGTGATACTATCACGGCGTCAGTCTTACCCTGCTCACGGAGATTGTCATGATTGGTCCCGCCCTCGTCACCGCTTGCCGAAAGGCCAGCAGCCGCTTCGGGCTTCGACGCGTCACCTTGGGGTTTGCCCTTGGCGCCAGCTTGCTGATGGGATCATCCACGGCGATTGCGCAAGCCCGCACTGATGTGGCGATCTCCGCCCCTTGGCACGTCAACACCCTCGATCCGGCGCAGGACGGCTACGTCTTCCAGCGCATGCAAATTGCCGAAACCCTGGTTGACGCTGGTGCCGATGGCGCTTTGCGCCCTGGCCTTGCCACGGACTGGTCTGTCAGCGAGGATGGGCTGCGTTGGACGTTCACGTTGCGCGAGCAAGTCCCGTTCCACAATGGTGATCCCCTGACGGCCGAAAGCGTCGTTGTCAGCTTGGCGCGGGCGAAGGCGCAGCCGGGCATTCTGGACACAGCACCGATCGAGACCATCGCCGCAGAGGATGGGGCTGTGGTGGTGACCTTGAGCAAGCCTTTCTCGGCCTTGCCGGCCGTGATGGCGAACTATGCGACCATCATTCTTGCGCCAGCATCGTTCGACGATGAGGGCACCGTTTTGGAGATGATCGGCACCGGGCCCTTCGTGCTTGAAGAGGTGAGCCCGCCATTGTCCTTAAAGGTTCGTCGTTTCGCTGAGTACTGGGGCGAGCCAGCCATGTTGAGCGAGGTGCGCTATCTCTCCTCCCACCGGGCGGAGGCACGCACGCTCATGGCGCAAAGTGGCGATGCCGACTTGGTATTCACCCTCGACCCCGCAGGATACACGCAACTGGCCGATGAACCAGAGATCGATGTCCATGCGGTGCCGATCCCGCGGGTCATCATGGTGAAACTCAATCTGGCCCGCCTCTCTCTGGCCGACAGGGAGGCGCGTGAAGCTCTGAGCCTCGCCATTGATCGCCAGGGCATCGCTTCGGCCATCTTGCGCTTTCCGAACGCCTCGGCCACGCAGTTGTTTCCCCCGGCACTGGCGGGTTGGCACGATCCCACCTTGCCTGCATTGAGTTATGATCCCGATCGCGCCCGCCAATTGCTGGCCCAGTTGGGTTGGACAGCCGGCGATGACGGCATTCTTGTCCGCGAGGGCGAGCGCTTTGAACTCACCCTGCGTACCTTCCCCAATCGGCCGGAACTGCCGACAATCGCGGCGGCCCTTCAAGATCAGTGGCGTCAGATTGGCGTCGATCTGACGATTTCCGTCGACAACTTTTCAGAGATTCCCGCGGGCCACCAGGATGGATCGCTTGATGTCGCCTTGTACGCGCGCAACTACGGTCTGACACCGGATCCGATCGTCAATGCTGCTGCCGACTTCGGCCAAGGTGGCAGCGACTGGGGCGCCATGAATTGGACTGCTCCGGCCGTGCATGAGGCTCTTCAAACCGCGGCCAAGACACCCGCAGGACCCCAGCGCGAGGCCGCCATTGCCACTGTGACCCAGGCGATCCACACGGAATTGCCGGTCCTGCCCATTGCCTTCTACCAACATACCGTGGCTGCAAACAGCGCACTTGAGGGTCTGGTCATCGATCCGCTGGAGCGGAGCTATGGCCTCTCCATCCTGCGTTGGAGCGAGTGACCCGTCGCGCGGCGTCCAGCGCTGCCCCATCGCTCGGCCGGCTCTTGGCCGGCCGGGCGGTCCAGGGGGTGGTCGTCGCCCTCATTGTCGGCATCCTCGGCTTTGCAATGCTGGAGGCTCTGCCGGGTGATGCCGCCTACCGCATCGCAGCCGGACGCTACGGCTATGATGCGCTTAACGCCGCCGCCGCCGAGCAGGTGCGAACTGAATTGGGCCTGGACCAACCGACCTTTGTTCGCCTCTCTCAATGGGTTGGGCAATTGGTTGTGCTGGATCTGGGCCAGTCGGTGGTGAGTGGTGAGAGGGTGTCAACGGCCATCGCCCACCAGTTTGGCTATTCAGGCCTTCTGGCGGTCGTCTCCTTAGCCCTTGCCCTTGTGATCGCCGTTCCGATTGGTGTCGCTGCTGGGCTGAAGCCGGGGGGACCGCTGGACCGGTTGAGCGCTGCAGCGGCCGTCATCATTCGGGCCACACCGGCCTTCCTGGTGGGGCTGGTTCTGATGCTCGTTCTGGCGGTTGAACTGCGTCTGGTGCCCGCTGTGGGGCATGGTCGCGGCACCAATATCATTCTGCCAGCGCTCACCTTGGGTCTGGTGCTGGCAGCGGTGCTCAGTCGCGTGATCGCGCAGTCTCTCAGCGATGTTCTGGCAGGAGAGGCCTTCCAGTTCGCTCGACACAAGGGGCTCTCGCGGCGCCAAGCCCTTTTTCGCCACGGGTTGAGGAATGCGGCCGTCCCAGTGGTGGCCTATCTGGGTGTACAGGCGGCGCTGCTGATTGAGGGCGTGGTGGTGGTCGAAAGTGTCTTCGGCTGGCCTGGCATCGGCCATGCCATGACCCATGCGATTTTTGAGCGGGATGTCCCGATGCTTCAGGGGACGACCCTTGTCCTGGGCCTGTCATTCGTGCTGCTCAGCCTTGCTGTTGATCTTGCCTGTCGGGCCCTTGATCCACGGGGGTCGCGATGAGGCTGACACCCGTGGTGGGGGGCCTGGGGCTGATGGTGTTCGCAGCCCTTGCTGTTCTAGGTCCAGATTTGGTGGGTCACGATCCAGCACGTCAGGTCCTGAGCAAGGCTCGCCTGCCGGTGGGCAGCGAAGGGCACCTACTGGGCACTGACCATCTGGGCCGGGACATGGCGGCACGCCTGTTGGCAGGGGCGAGGATTACCCTATCGATGGCAGCCCTGGCGGTGATCACCGCCGGCGGGTTCGGCGTGCTTATGGGTATCGCCGCGGGGTGGCTCGGTGGTTGGGCGGACCGCCTGCTTTCTGGTTTGGCCGATGCCATCCTGGCACTCCCGGGTCTGTTGCTGGTCTTGGTGATGGCGGCGATACACCCCGGCAGTTGGTGGACGCTTTATGTCGGGCTCTCGTTGACCCTATGGGTGGAGTTCTTCCGCGTCTCCCGCGCCCGAAGCCGCATCTTGATCGCCGCACCGGCTGTGGAGGCGGCCCGCCTGCTGGGGCTTGGTCCAGTGCATATCTTTCGCCGCCACCTTTGGCCGGACCTTCGGGGGCAGATCCTGGTGCTCAGTGCCTTTGGTGCCGCGACCGTGGTCACCGGTCTGGCCACCCTGGGCTTCATTTCGGTCGGTTTGAGGCCGCCGACACCAGAGTGGGGGGTGATGATGGCCGAGTTGCTGCCGACTTGGCGTGAGGCGCCGTGGTTGATCCTGTCGCCGATCGTGGCACTGGCGCTGCTTGTCGCCTGTTTGCGCGCGGTGATCGTCGGCGTAGGGGAGCAGGCCCCGTGAGCCTTAGCGTTGAAGACGTCACCGTCCATGTCGGGACAACCCGCTTGTTGGGGCCACTATCGCTCACGGTCGAGCCTGGGCGACCCCTGACCATCCTGGGGGAGACCGGTGCGGGCAAGAGCTTGCTGGCGCAAGCGATCATGGGGACATTGCCCCGGGGTCTGACCGCTACCGGTGCGATCCATCTGAACGGCGACCGTCTGGACACGCTGGATCGGCGATCGAGGGAGGCCTTGTGGGGCAAACGCCTAGCGATGTTGCCCCAGGAGCCTTGGCGCGCGCTGGACCCCTTGATGCGGGCCGATGCTCAAGTAACCGAGAGTCTGGCCTTGGTGGGAGGGCAATCCTGGGACGAGGCACGACGGGACACCGGCGCACGTCTGGGCCGCCTGGGATTGGAGCCGGCTGCGGGCACACGCTTGCCAGGGACGCTCTCAGGGGGCATGGCTCAGCGCGTCGCCTTCGCCGCCGCCATGGCTGGCGGTGCCTCGGTCCTGCTGGCCGATGAACCAACCAAGGGGCTGGATGAGGCCCGGCGAGACAGTGTCGTTGCGCTGCTCCGCGGTGTGCTGGATCGCGACGGGATCCTCTTGACCATAACCCACGATGTTCCAGTCGCCCGCGCGCTGGGGGGCGACGTCCTGATCCTGCGCGGCGGTGCTGTGGTGGAACAAGGGCCGGCCGAGGCGGTTTTGAAGGCCCCAACCAGCGCCTATGGTCAGGCGTTGGTGGCTGCAGATCCGTCGCAGTGGCCGCCTCTGGGATTGGGAAAGCCATCCCCGGCCGAGCCGGTGCTGTCCTGTTCCCAACTCAGCGTGGCGCGCGGGGGGCGGCCACTGGTCAGGGGGATCAGTTTTTCCCTCTCCGCTGGCCAGCGGCTGGCAATCACCGGGCCCAGCGGCTTGGGCAAGACATCGCTCCTGGATACACTTCTGGGCCTTATTCCCCCCGCAGCGGGGCAAGTGATCCGTCAGGGACGGGCGTTAACGCCCTTCATGCTGCAAAAGCTCTACCAGGATCCTCCCTCCGCCTTTGCTTCCCGCTCGCCCTTGGGCACAGCGCTTGCCGACCTGCTGCGCCGGCATCGGCTGCCCCTGAAATCCCTCCATGCGCAGATGGCGGCGGTCAATCTTGATCCGGCCCTGTTGGCGCGCACGCCAGACGCTGTCAGCGGCGGTGAATTGCAGCGACTGGCGATTGCCCGCGCCCTGGTTCTGAACCCGGCGGTGCTGTTGGCCGATGAGCCGACCTCGCGGCTTGACCCCGTGACCCAGCAGCGGGTGATGGAGGTCCTGGCGAAAGCGGCCACGGACAGAGGCGCTGCCATCGTTCTGGTCACGCATAGTCAGACCATGGCGGCCAGGTGGGCCCACCAATGGTTGGCTCTGGCCGAGTATGCCGTTGGGCCATAGGGCGTAGGACCTGACGTGGCACCGACACGGAAGGGATCATCCGAGCGACCACCAATCAGCAACGGCACAGGCGCCGATCCCAAATCGGTGTCCCCTGCTGTAGCAACGGGTTGGCAGGAGAGGCAGTTGGGGTTTCTACACTGCTCCTTGGCCCGGGTGAGGCAGACCCGTCGGTCCTTCATCGCGCACTGTACGCCGCTGCGATGGATAGAGCTATTCCGCCACTAAGAAATCTTACATCCTGAGAGGGAACCTGTAGGCACCGATACTCCATCAGTGCCGTATCAGTGGCCCCCCCAATCGCCAAGCACTCGAAGAGCCGCTCCCTTTCAAACCTGCATCCTAAAAATTTGCAGTAGCCAAGAATTATGCACACCGCACTTTCGGACCCGCATCGAACGCGCCAAAAAGGGGAAGGCCCGCTATCGACGCAAGGACCAAAACAAACCGCGTGGGTGACAGGTGGGCAGCCGAAGCATTCAGCGCCAGCAGCCCATACGGCTAAGTCATTGATCTTATGGTGCCGGCTGAGGGACTCGAACCCCCGACCTACTGATTACAAATCAGGTACACCCGGTTTCCACCGATTGACAGGCTTTGACATAGGCCGGCAAAAGC
>CAZCBM010000054.1:0-15810 GCA_964496805.1 uncultured Rhodospirillales bacterium
GCGGCGCGAGCGCGCCGGGCCGGCGGGTCCAGGGGCAGCGGGGCGCGCAGGCCCCGCAACGGTCCTCTCGGGGTCGCATCCCAGCGCTGGACCGCAACCCGCTGTTCTTCGGTGCGCTCGTGGTAGGCCAAGATCAGGGCATCGGCCGCCTGTGCCTGGGCAAGGCTCAGCCGCTGGGCCTCCAGCAGGTGGCCGACGCGATCCCGTCGCCGCGTTGGCAGAGCCGCTTCTTTGGCCTCAGGAGCAGCCTTCAGGTTGGACGACTCGAAGCTGGTCAGGCGCAGGGCCTTGCGGGTCCTTGGCATCAGGCATCTCCCTGTCCCACTGGGCTCCATCGGCAATTCAGGTCCGTGCGGCCATCGGTCCCAGGGTCGTACTGGTCCAGGAATCGCGCCGGATGGTCGCTGGCCATGGCCTCCCTTTCCAGCCGCAAGAAGGCCGTCACCAGGCGATCCACAGGCACCTGAGCCAGATCACACCACAGTGCCAAGTCCGCCCCCGGTGGGCGGCCCGGCGGGTCCAGATGACCGAAGAGGAACGCCCGCGCCTCGGCCTTCAAGCGCGGCCAATCCTCCCGCCGCAGACCGCTTTCGATCACCCCACAGCAATCGCGCAGGGCTCGGAACAGCACCGCCAGAGCCAATCGGCGGACCAGAACGGGATCAGGGAGCGCAGGGCGCCGCCGGGGATGAATGTACATGATATGTTCCTTTCCTGGCTCCAAAAAATCGCGAGGGCTGGGCAGCCGCTCGCGGCAACGTCTGGATAAACAGACGTATCTGGTTTCGTCAAGGTCTGATCTGGATTTGTCTGACGGAGTGCGCTAAACCAGATGCCATGACCGACTCAGATCCCACCGCTGACCTGATCCAGGTCCTGTCTCGCCTGATGGCGCAGAGGGGGCGCCGCGCCGTGGAATTGGCTCAGGCCGCGGGGCTTGGTCGATCCGCTGTTTCGGACATCCTCAACGGGCACCGGCCCAATCCCCGCCGGTCAACCCTGTTGGCGCTGGCGCGGGAACTGGAGGTGCCAGTGGCTGCGCTGTTGGATCCTGTCCCTGGTCCGTTAACCTCAAGTGACCAAAATTGGCACAGCCCAGAGTCACCCTCACCCGTGCAAGCAACTCGGCAGGGAACGGCGGTGGGGTCGGGCCTTGCCACCGTGTGGGAGGTGGATGTGCAGGCAAGTGCGGGACCAGGGGTCATCGTGGACATGGTGGAAACGCCCACAGCGGCGGGCGTACCGCCCTTTGCGGCGGCCGCCCTGGCGGTGGATCGCTCCAGTTTCCTGGAGCGGTTCCGTGAGCCGCCGGAGGGGACTCGCGTGCTGCGCATCAAGGGCGACAGTATGGAGCGCCTGGGGCCGGGGGCACCTGGGTTGCGCCACGGCGATCGGGTGGTGGTCCGGCTGGGGGATCGGGATGTGGCCAATGCCGGCGTGTTCATCCTGCACAACGGGGATGCCTTGGTCTGCAAGCGCCTGGAATTGCTGCCGCGGGAGGGCGGGGATGATGCCCGACGGTTGCGGGTGATGTCTGACAATCCAGCCTACAGCACCCAGGTCATGGCACTGGAGGGAATTGTCATTGTCGGCCGGGTGGTGGGGGTTCTGGATCCAGCCTTGGTTGTGTCTCGACAGCCCTGGGACGGCGCCAACGCTCCGTAAAGCCCAGGGGTGCGGTCGGAAAAGGCCGGCGCAGGACAGCCGTTAGGGGTTTGCATACCAGGGTGTGTCAGCCCTGAGATGTTGTCTGACCACCTGCCCGGTGCCCTCACCATGTCCCGCCCCTCAGCCCTGGCCTTGTTCCAGGATACAGCTCTGGCCGACAGGGTCACAGAAGCGCTCCGGGAGCGGCGCTGGCGCACCGTGGTGGCCACGCCGGACCAAAGCAGCCTCGCCACGCTCCACAAGATGGATGTCAGCGTCATCGTCACGGATGAAGCGTTGGCCTCCTCCGCTGGGGCGGACACTGTCCTGCCCTATGTAAAGCGCCTTTGGCCGCTCAGTGGCATGATCGTCGCGCGGCCGGCTGGGCCCATTTCGTCGGCCGCTCGGGCGGCCTGGTTGGCGCTGGGGGCGGACCGAATTGTGGAACAGGATAGCGGCTTTGAACCGGTCCTGGATATGGCGGACCATATGGCGGCCACCGGGTGGGGGGCGCGAGGGCGGGCGCCCGATGTGCTGCTGGTGGAAGATCAGGCGGCAGAGCGCGAGGCGCTGCAGGCAGCCCTTGCCGGGCGGGGTTTGGCCGTCCAGGCCTGCCCCCGGGCGGAGGATGCGTTGCGGGTACTGGCCGATCAGCGGTTTGAGGCGGTGGTGACGGAGATCTTTATGCCCGGCATGGGCGGGATCGCGCTGTTGCAGGAATTGGCGGGCTGGCCCTTGAAGGTTCCCGTCATCGCCCTGACCGGTGGGGTGCAGGGGAACCCGAAATCTCTGGCAGATGCGATGAAGGCCGCCAGCCTAATTGGGGCGGCGGAGACCCTGGCCAAGGGGGATGATCCAGCACCTGTGATCGAGGCGATCAAAGCGGTCATCCCGCGCTGGCGGCCGAAGAAGGTCAAGGCGGCCAGTCCGGTGCTGTGACAAAATTGGTCACTGCACACAGGGAGCGCCCTGGACATGGCCGCCAAAAAGTCTGATAAAACAGATATTGGGTGGGCCGGGGCGGTGTTCTCGAAGGCGGCACCCCCTGGCCATACTCTGGACTCGGTTGCCCGAACACACGGAGGCAACGGCTAACCTGGTCGGGCGCCAGACTGATCTGGAAAAGTCACACGACCCAACATCCGTACGGAGATGCTTGTCATGCTGTCGATTGATCCTCAAATGTTCTCTGTTACGCGGACCCTGTTGGGCCACTGGCAGGAGTCACTCTCGCGCCAACTGCTGGAGGCAGAGGCGGCGGACCGCGACCCTGGCGGCCACTGGCGCCAGCAGGCGAGACGGTGCCGGCGAACCCTCGATCAACTGACCGACGCCTTGGCGGAGTTGGACCAGGCGGAGGCCGGTCAGCACCGATGCGCCACCCCGTTGGCTCTCCGCGGGCCGGAAAGCCAGCATTGACCTGCGCGCTCACCCTGCCACACCACAGGGAACCCGCCCCCTTTAATGCCCCCCCTTTCGCTTGGATGGCCAATGACTGGTGCCTCTTCTTCCCCGCGCTGCTTCATCATCGGTGAGGTGGCTGGTGCGCATGACGGCAGTTTCTTGCTGGCCCGGGCGCACATCGATGTCATTGCGGCGGCCGGATGCGATGCGGTGAAGTTCCAGATCCATCTGCCGGAGGCGGAGAGCACGCCGGCCGAGGCCTTCCGGGTGCCCATCCCCGGCTATCGCACCCGCCAGGAATACTGGGCGCGCACCGGTTTCCGGGAGGATCAGTGGCTGGAGTTGGCCGCCTATGCCGCCGGCCAGGGGCTGGAGTTCATGGCCACGCCCTTCAGCGTGGCGGCGGTGGAAATGTTGCAACGCCTGGGGGTCAAACGCTGGAAGGTGAGCAGCGGGGAGGTGGGGAACGTCCCCCTGTTGCGGGCCATGGCGGCCACGGGGCTGCCGGTGATCCTGTCCACGGGCATGAGTGGGTTTGCGGATGTCGCCTTTGCCCTGGAGCATCTGCGCACCGGGACCCCTGATTTAACAGTATGCCAATGCACCACCCGCTATCCCACGGCGGCAGAGCAGGTGGGGCTGAATGTGCTGGGTGAGATCAGGCGGCGCCTGGGGGTTAAGGCCGGCTTATCGGATCACTCCGGGACCATTTTCCCCGGGATCGTCGCGGCCTATCTGGGCTGTGATGTGTTGGAGGTTCATGCGTGCATGTCCCGCCAGATGCAGGGGCCCGACATGCCGGCCAGCCTGGACCCCCAAGACTTGGCCGATTTGGTCCGTGGCGTCCGCTTCGCTGAAGCCATGGGAGCAAACCCGGTGGACAAGGATGCCACCCGCGGGCAGTTTGATGAGTTGCGGGATTTGTTCACCCAAGGCATCTATGTGGCCCGGCCCGTGACGGCTGGCGCGCCCCTGGGCGTGGACGACCTCGAGGTCCGCAAACCTGGAACCGGCCTACCCGCAAGCCAGTGGGATGCCGTGTTGGGCCGCCCTGCCGCCCGCGACCTCGTCCCTGGCCATCCCTTGGCCGCCTCCGATTTGGCCTGAAACCGCTGACCGTGCGCGACGATCCTGCCCCCTGTTCCCCTGGCCGCCCACGCCGCGTGTGTGTTGTGGTGACGGCCCGGCCCAGCTACGCCCGTATCCGCTCCGCCTTGTTTGCGCTGCAGGCGCGGGCGGACACCCACCTGCAATTGGTGGTGAGCGCGTCGGCCGTCCTTCCGCGATTTGGCGCCACCGATCGGGTGATAGAGGGCGATGGCTTCGTCATTGCCGCACGGGTGTTCAACGTCATCGAGGGCGAGAACGAGATCGCCAGTGCCAAGACCACGGGGCTGGGGATCATTGAGTTGGCCACCGTTTTCCGCAATTTGCAGCCCGACATCGTGGTCAGTATCGCTGACCGGTATGAGACCATCGCCACTGCCATTGCCGCGGCCTACAGCAACATTCCCTTGGCCCACATCCAGGGCGGCGAGATCACTGGCAGCATTGATGAGAAAGTGCGCCATGCCCAAACCAAGCTGGCCGACCTGCACTGTGTTGCCAGCCAGGCTGCCGCCGCACGGGTGATCCGCATGGGGGAGCCGGCGCATACCGTTCACGTCACAGGCTGCCCCTCCATCGACATTGCGGCGGACGTGGCGCGCGAGGGCGGGACAGGGTTGGACTTCGATCCCTTTGAGCGCTACGGCGGCGTGGGGGCGCGTCCCGACCTTTCCCAGGGTTTTCTGGTGCTGATGCAGCACCCGGTCACCACCAGCAGCCATTCCGGGCGCGCCCAGATCATGGAAAGCCTGGAAGCCCTGGATCGCAGCGGCAAGGCGGCCCTGGTCTTCTGGCCCAACGTGGATGCCGGCGCCGATGCCGTGGCCAATGGGATCCGCCACTTCCGCGAGGAACAGCAGCCCAAGCGCATGCACTTCTTCAAGAACATGACGCCGGCTGACTTTCTGCGCCTGTTGCTGGCCGCCGACGGGATTGTCGGCAACAGTTCGGTGGGGATCCGGGAATGCGCCTATCTGGGGGTACCGGCCATCAACATCGGCGACCGCCAAGCTGGCCGTGACCGCGGGCAAAATGTCGTGGACGTGGATTATGACGCCACGGCCATTGCAGCGGCCATCGCCGCCCACTGCGGTCGCCGCTGCCCGTCGGATATGCTTTATGGTGATGGCACGGCGGGGGAGCGGATCGCGGATCTGCTGGCCACCGCACCGTTGACCACCGCCAAGCAACTGACCTGGTGATCCCATGGCCATTCTGGGTCTCATCCCCGCACGGGGGGGCAGCAAGGGCGTGCCCGGCAAGAACATTCGTCGCCTGGGCGGGCGCCCCTTGATGGCCTGGACCATTGAGGCCGCGCGCCAGATCGGGGCCATTGACCGCTTGATTGTCTCCACTGATTGTCAGGAGATTGCTGCCATCGCCGTTGCCGAGGGGGCGGAGGTGCCATTCCTGCGACCGGCGGCCCTGGCCAGTGATACCGCCGGCAGCCTGGGGGTGGCCCTGCACGCGCTGGACGCCATGGCCGCAGAGGGCTTCATCCCGGAGGCGCTGATGCTTCTCCAGCCCACAACGCCCCTGCGCACGGCAGAAGACATCGCCGATTGCGTGAGCCTGCTTGAGCGTCGGGCCGACATCGATGCCGTGGTCAGCCTCACCCCTGTTCCGGTGCACCATAATGCCCACTGGCAATTTGAACTGTCTGAGGATCAACGGCTCAGTGCGGCCGATGGCTTGCCGTTGTCCCGGGTTATTCCGCGCCGTCAGGACTTGCCGGCCACCTATGTTCGCAATGGCGCGATCTATCTGACCCAGTGCGACAGTCTGCGGATCACCCAGAGCTTTTTCGGCGGCCGTTGCGCCGGTCATGTGATGCCGGCGGAGCGGTCCATCAACATTGATACTGAGGCGGATTTTGCTGCGGCCGAAGCGGCCTTGCAGGCGCGGGGAACCCCATGAGCGGCCCAGATGTCCTTTGGTTCATGGAGCATCACGCGCGGGAGTTTGATGCCGCCGCAGCCGTTGCCCATCACCTCAGCCAGCAGCATGGGCTCACCACCCGGATTGCCCATTCCCATCTGCGCGATCTTTCCTCCCTGGCGCAGGTTGAGCCCAAGCTGGTGGTGTTGCCTTGGGGCCGACAGGCGGAGACCTGGAACACCCTCGGGCGCATCACGCGGGCATGGCCCGATGCGGTGATGCTGGATGCCTGTTGGGAGCAATTCCTGGCCAACATGCTGGCTGACAGCAAGACGCCCACGGGGGCCTTTGCCACGGGGCGCCTGCACCATCACGCCTGGGGTTCCTTCCAGCAATCCTATCTGGAGCAGTACGGCGTCCCTGCCGGGCGTATCCACTTGAACGGTAACCCCAGTTTCACCCTCTATGATCCGCCCTATCGGGGGCTCTACCAGTCGCGTCTGGCGCTGGCAGAGGCCCATGGGCTGGACCCACAAAAGCCTTGGGTCTTCTTCCCTGAGAATTTCACCTGGGCGTTCATTGGTGATGCTCAGGTGGCGCAGCATGCAGCCCGTGGGGTGGCGCCTGAGCGTCTTGCCCGGTGGCGTGCCTATAATGAGCGGACCCTACCGGTCATCCTACACTGGCTGGCTGCCCTGCCGCAGGACTCGCTTCAAGTGGTGTTCAGGCCCCGCCCGGCGCTGGGCATTGCGGGCTTCGAGGCAAAATTCACGGAGGTGCTGGGCCGCTGCCCTCCGGGCCTACGGATCATCAAGGAAGGGTCGGTGCGCGAATGGGTGCTGGCGGCCGATGTGGTGGTGTCCAGTTACTCCACAACCCTGGTGGAAGCCGCCTATGCCGGCAAACCGGCCTATATGCTGGCACCGGAGCCTTTTGAGCGCGATGTCTTCTACTCGGACTTCTTCGACGCGCTGCCGTGGCTCACCACGCAGTCTGATTTTGTGCGGGCGGCCACTGATCCGGCGGCGCGCTCGGTTTGCACCACGGCGCAGGCCTTCGTCCGTCGGGCGACCCCCGAACGGGCTGACCGCGACGCTCTCAAGGGATTGGCTGACATCATCGCAGGGCTTTGCGGTGGGATGCCCACGGGCGCGGCCTTCTGTGGATTTGAGGATTTGGCCCGCGACCAAGCCAAGGCCGCGCGCAAGCGCACCAGCCCTCGCCGCTGGCTGCGCCGGTTGCTGGGGCACAAGCCGCGCAGCAACCTGGAAGCTGACGCCAGCAGTGTCTTCTCTCAGCCCGCGTTCGAGGCCCGCCAACAGCAGGTGGCTGCCCTGTTGGCAAACCGCCCGGTGGAGTGAGGGTGGGCCGGGCGGTCAGTCAGAGATGTGGATCTGTCCGTCCACGGACTCGATGATGATCCCGGTCTGCCGCCCATGGCATTGGATCATCACCTCATCGCCCTCATTGAATAGGCTGGCGACGCTCGGGCAGGGGGAGACCAAGGCAGCCCCCAGGGCCGCATCCAGGATGCCAAGCGTCTGTTGGCATTCCGCAATGCCCAGTCGCGTCTCACAATTGGCATACACCGGCTGTGCGATCGCAAAATTCTGGTAGGCGGGCCCGGTCTGCGCTGAGGCAGCGCCACAGAGTACCATCAGGCCAGCGACGAGGGCGGGGATGCGCATGGGGGACCTCCTTTGCGGGAGAAGTGGTCAGGGCAGGGCGGGGGCGTAGCGGCGGGGGCTGAGGCAGTGGCGCGGTGGGCTGCGATCTACCGGGTTGGTTCGTGACCCACCATCACCGGGCCGCATAGGCTGGGACCGCCGTGTGATCATCCGCTCCAGGGGCAGGACACCGGCACTCACAGCGCACCCACCACACCACCCCGGGCATTGGCCGCCACTGCGTCCAGCCAGAAGTACAAGTGATGCTCGATGCCCTCCTGCAGGCGCAGGCGGGCCTTGTCGGCTGGGCACACGCACACACCCTTGGGACCCAGGTTAATAAGGCGCCCGTTGGCGGTCCAGTGGCCGCCCAGACGCTGGCGCAGGATCTCGCCCACATAGGCGCCGATGCCCACCTTCAGGTCGCTGAAATCGGCCAGATCGGATCGGAACTCCTGGATCACGGCTTCCAAACGCAATATGGAATCCATGGATCCATCCAACACCGCTTCCACGTGGGTAAGCTCCCGCAGGCGCGGCCCAAGGCTTTGCGCCCGGGCGGCATACATTGGGGTCAACACCCCGTCCGCCAGGATGGTGGAGGCCGTCTCATGGCTGTGGTGTGGCGTGGCGTGCATGGCGGCCCTCTCCGGGTTAACGGCTATGACGAAAACCTTAACGGAAAAGAGTTAACAAACGATGGACAGCGATTCCTCCCAGCCCTGGCCCGTTAACCTTTCACGGGACAGCCTACTGGCCAGCGGGGGCACGATGGCGCCGGACGGCACGGGCGCCATCGGGCCGGCGATCCAGTCGTCAACCACTTTCCAACGCGGTCCCGACAATCAGCTCGTTGATCCTAACTATTTGTATTCACGGGTGAATGCGCCCCACATGGTGCAATTGGAGGGGCTGTTCTGCCAGTTGGAACAGGGGGCCGCCGCACGGCTGTTCTCCAGTGGGATGGGGGCTGTCAGTGCGGTGCTCAGCAGTTTACCGCTGGGCGCCCATGTGGTGATGCAGGATGGGGTTTACTTCGCTGTCCGCACGTGGGCGCAAGCGGCGGTGGAGGAGGGAAGGTTAACGCTTACCCTGTTCGATGAAACCCGGCCGGAAACCTTGGTGGCCGCCCTGCGTCCCGGTGAGACCCGCCTGGTGTGGGTTGAAAGCCCCTCCAACCCCGCCTGGACGGTGGTGGATATCGCGGCGGCGGCCCAGGCAGCCCATGGGGTGGGGGCTCATTTGGTGGTGGACGCCACCGCGTCCACGCCGCTTCTGCTACAGCCCTTGGCCCTGGGGGCGGATCTCGTGGTCCACTCCTGCACCAAATACCTCAACGGCCATTCCGATGTGCTGGGCGGCGTGGTGGTGACTGCCCGCGATGATGCCCTTTGGGAGGCGATCACCAAGCAACGCTCCCGCACGGGCGCCGTGATGGGGGCGTTCGAGGGCTATCTGCTGTTGCGGGGTCTGCGCACGCTGCATGTCCGAATGGACCGGATCTGTCGGAGTGCCCAGACGGTGGCGACGTTCCTGCAGAGCCATCCGGCGATCACCCGGGTTCTCTATCCCGGCCTGCCTGGCCATCCCAGTCATGCCATTGCGCTCATGCAGATGATTGGGGGCTATGGCGGGATGCTGAGCTTTTGTGTGGGGCAGACCCAGCAACAGGCGCTGGATACGCTGGCGGCCGTGGCCCTCATTCGCCGCGCCACCAGTTTTGGTGGCACCGAGAGCCTGATGGAACATCGACGCACGGTTGAGGACGAGCACTCGACAACGCCGCCCAATCTGTTGCGCCTGTCCGTTGGTCTGGAGGCGCCAGAAGATCTCTGTGCCGACCTGGATCAGGCCTTGCGTCGGGCCATGGCATGAAGCGGCCGGCGTCAGCGGCGATCATCGGGGCGGGGCTTGCCGGATTAAGCGCGGCGGCCACCCTTCACCGTGCGGGGGTGCCTGTTTGCGTCTTCGACAAGGGCCGTGGCTTGGGCGGGCGCGCCGCCACCCGCCGCCTGGGGGATCGGCCCTGTTTCGATCATGGGTTGCCCTGGATCCCCTGGCCCCTGGCCCAAGCCCTGCCAAGCCTCCCCCTTTCAGCCGGGCAAGCCCCTGTCCTGCATCGGTTGGGGGAGGCAAGCCCAGGTCAGGCGCCGACATTGCCCCAGGACGCCGGCGTCGGTGCCCCTACGACGCCGCTGGACGCCCTCGGTATCTCGTCGGAGGACCGCAGCCGCTTTTGGCATCTCCCGCCGGATCACCGGCCCTCATGCTGGCCGGAGCCAGGCATCAGTGCCCTGCCGAAGGCGTTGGCCCAGGGCGTCACGGTGCATCTTTCCCATACCGTCACGGGGGCGATGCCGGCGGCCGAAGGTTGGATGATCACAGCAACGCCTGCGCCGGATCAGCCTCTCCAACAGTTTGGCCCCTTCGCGATCCTCATTCTGGCCCTGCCCGCACCTCAGGCGCTTGCCCTGATCTCTGCGGACAGTGCCTTGGGTTTGGCTCTGGCCCAGGTGGTTTATGCCCCTTGCTGGACCCTCATGGTGGATCTGGCGGACCCGCCGCCCGCGGGATTTGGTGTCCTGCAAGGGGCAGCAGAGGATGCAGATCGGCGATGGCTGATCCAGAAGGAGGGGCAGAAGCCAGGGCGACCAGCGGGGGCGATTACTGTTCAGGCCGACGGCGACTGGACCCGGCGCCATCTGGAGCACGATCGCGAGGATGTCATTGCGTTGCTTCGGGCCTATGCGGCAGACCGCGTCCCAGACCCGGCCATGGCCCGTTGGGTGCGGGAGGCACCTGCTGCGTATGCCGCGGCCCATCGCTGGCGCTACAGCCGATGCTTGAGGCCGGCCGTTGGACCGGGGCGTTCCTGGCTGGCGGACGCAGGGCTCGGCCTCTATGCCATCGGCGATAGCGTCACCGGCCCCTCGGCCGCCAGGGCGGCGCTCTCGGGCACGGCGCTGGCGCGCCACCTCCTGAACGCCGGCTGAAGCCTGTCCCACCTACCTCGACCACCCCGCGCCCCCACCCGGCCACCCACGCCAGTATCGTGCCAATGGGTGGCCGGGTGGGGGCATCCAAGTTGGAGGGGGGGCTGGAGCGGACTCTATCTCACCGAAACGGGCTCTAAAGCCCCGTCCCGAAGGGCCCATTGGCCGGAGGCGGTCTTAAGGCGCGGCCTCCAAAATGACGATAGCAGGGGCACGGACTGGGATCGGTACCCCTGCTAGTGTGTCATGGTTGTCCCGCGGCCGGTCCCCTCCGGGGCTTAGGCCCTTCGGGGGTCCGACCTGTCAGGGCGGGTGAATGTCATGAGAATCACCCGCCCGCCCCACTCTGTCAGGCTGCGTCCCCCGGTGATGGCTTGCGGGCCGCGCTCTGGCCTTGGCGATCCGGTACGTCCACCGCCAAGAGTTGCAGAAGACGCCGAAGTGCTGCCACCAGCCGGTCGTCGCTTTGGGTCGGGGTCAGCCGAGCCAGGCGCTCGGCAAAGGTCACTAGGGCTGTGAGCATGGCCAGGATCTCCAGCCAATGGGTCCACAGAAAGTCAATCATCTCGGGTCTCTCCTTCACTGTTGCAGACGCTTGGGCGTCGGCGGCGATGCCCCTGGCCGAGCCTCTATGCCTAGCTAAGGGGCCAACTCCAGGTCTTTCCCAACAGGCCCTTCGAGCGCTGGGCCCTGAAGGGGCAGCACCGCCGAGGGGACCCACCGAGCGACCGCTCGTAAGCGACAGCAGGGGTACCGATCTCAATTCGGCATTCATTGCTGTCGGTCCGGCTCACCGACGGGGATCGCGGGCGGCGAACCACGGGATCACGTCGAAGCAGGGGCAGGCCTTGGGGGCCGCCCCGGTGCGGGCGATCAGGTCCCGATGACCCAGGACGGTCACCGTTTCGGGTTGGGGATGGGCCGCCAGCAGGCGCCGCACCCCAAGATCCAGGGTCTCCATTTGCGCGGGGGTAAAGCTGTTCACCGGGCGCCCGTCGCCATCCAGACCGCCAATCAGGCAGACGCCGAGACTGCGGCCGTTCCACCCCCATCCGCAGCCCCCCACATGGGCCCCAACGCGGCCCAAAGGGCGCACCGGGTAGCCGGCGTCCGCCGACTGCCAGGTTCCGTCCAGGGGGATCACCACGTGATAGCCACAGCCGCTGAACCCGCGCCGGCGGTGCCAGCGGTCGATGTCGCGGGCGCCCAAGGCGGGATCAGCCTGGGTGGCGGAGCAATGAACAACGATGTGGTCATAGCGGCCCAGACGCCAGTCCGGCGGATCGGTCAATGCCGGGCCGCGGGGCGATGGGCTGATGGCAACGCCACCGAAGCCGGTGGCCGATGCTGTCTCAGCAGAGATCATGGGGCAGTCCCTCCCTCAGTCTGTTCTCAAGAAAAGCAGCGCCCCAGCGGTGAGCCCTTCGCCGCGCAATGGGCTCCGGATCCCTGGGGCGCCAACGCAAAAGACCCTGACAGGGGGCTGTCAGGGTCTCGTTAGAAAAAGGGTCAGCGGGGGCCGGCCCGTCCGGTGATTTGCAGCGCGTCTCGCGACCTTGGGGCCATCATGAGAGCGCGGATCTGGGACGCCACCCGTAAAGGCGAGCGATGCCGTTCAGGCGGCTTCCGCGAGCCCGGCTTGGGCCAGCATGCTGCGCATGTGGGGCATGAGAACCGGCTTCTCGTAGACTTCATCCAGGCCGGCTGACTCACAGCCCGCCATCACATCGGCCCGCTGTTCGGCCGTTACCGCCAATACGACGGTGCGGGGCCACCCGGCCTTCTGCTCCATCAGGCGGATGGCTTCAGTGGCAACGAGGCCATCCATCAGGGGCATGCGCAAGTCCATCAGGACTAAATCGAACCGTTGCTCGGCGAAGACCTGCAACGCTTCCAGCCCATTCTGAGCCTCCACAACCTTCAGGCCGAACGCTTCTGCCATCGCCCGCAGCAACTTGCGGTTCAGCGGTACGTCATCCACGATCAGAACTTGCCGTGAAACGTCCTTCCGCTCGGTGGGCGAGCGGGTGCCTTGATAGATGCCATCCAGCCATACCCTGAAATCTGCGGCCAGGGAGAGCGTATGTGCATCTGTCAGCCATTGGCTTAAGGTTTGCCTTGGTGCGGTCATGCCACTTTAAGCTTCAACATGGTGGGCCGTCGCTTCGTTACAATCAAGCAACCACAGATTCAAAGCGCTGTAAATCCACCCGTGCCGGTTTGACATAGATATTTCCAAATAAACTGGGATACCCTGTGGAATGGCTGACTTCGGCGGTGGTAATAGCGCTGTCACGGGGCGCAGTCACGGGGCGCCATGATTGGGCGCCGTCACGGGGCGCCGGCGCCCCTCTGCTCCTGGTCCAGACGCTGCTCAAGGCCCCTTAAGGCCTGGGACTGTCGACTCAGGACCTCAAGCACCGTGTCATGGCGGGCTTGCCAGCGCTCCAACCCCTCCAGGCGGGTTGTGAGTCGGCTGGCCCACCACACGGCGCTGATCAGGTGCAACAAGCTGGTCAGGATCAACCCCGCCACGGCTCCGTCCAACTGCATGGTCATGACGGCCACCCGCTGCTGAGATCATGGGCTTTCAGCGCAGCTTGTGTGGTCAACTGGGCCAGCGTCGCCAGATGATGAAACATGGCCTGATTGACGGCCAGCCCGTGATCGGTCCGCGTCTGATCCATGGCGCGCAGCTGGTCCGCGGTGGGCTGGATCAACGTCCCGTCATCATGCTCCCAAACCCCCACATAGCCAGGGTCGCGATCGGCCGCCCGCAATTGGGCGGCCCAACGGCGCTCAATCTCTGCCCCCGTGAAGGTGCTGATCCCCGCCACCGCAGGGTCCAGGAAGCGAACCCGTTGTTCCCTTTGATCCCTTTGGAACCGGACCTCCGCCATCAGGGTGGCGCGCAGGGCATCGGTATCTGGCATCCTATGGGTCGCCAGTGCCGCCGCCAAACCGGCATCCGACACCAACGCTGCCACCGCTGTCGCCAACGCCTCACGCAGTGCCTCTTGGCGGCCGTCTGTCACCGCCACCAACCCGGCTGTGCCCGTGTGGCAGGTCACTGTCCGCAGGGCGTCCAGTCCATGGGCCGGCCGGACGGAGGCCAACTCCTCCCAGCTCAGGCTGAGCGCGCCAATCCGCAGCCGCCCTTCGTGATGACTGAAGCTCATCCTTCGCTCCCTCCCCCTTTGTCGCTCAGGTCTTGATCAGATGGTTTACGCCCAGGAAGGGCGGCATGTTGGGGTGGGGTTCATCACCGCCGGTGGCGGCGACCGGGTTGGTCGCGGCGTCCTCAGCAAAGGCGACGATGTTGCTAGGGGAGCCCACCACCGGCCCCCGTGGATTGCTGGCATCCCCGATGCTGGAGCGGGTTTCAAACCCGTGTTTGTGGCGGGGCAGGTTGCCGGTGGTCAGGGCCACAGCCTCGGCGCCCCCGATCTCCCCCAGGGTGCGGCTGGTCAGTCCGCTGCCGGTGCCTACCCCCAGCGCCATGCGGCCCCTGAAGTCAGGCAGCGCGAAGGTGCTGGTCCCGTCCCCCGCGCCATAGCTCTCCCCGATGGTGGCGAAGAGGGCGGCATATCCGGTCCGGCTCACCAGGGCGCCATCGCACAGCAGCCACCCCGCCGGCGCCACCGCCCCGGCATAGGCACAGATCAGCCCCGGAGGCGCCAGCGGCAGATAGTCCAGGGCTGGACCGGCCCCCACCCCCAGCACCCGTCCCACATCCGCAGGCGTGGGGCTGGGCAAGTCACTGATCTCCGCTGTACTGAGCGCCCGCCAACTCACCACGCCCGTGGCCAGGGGGCTGAGCACCCGGCCGGTGTCGCCGGCATTCCACAGGGGCAAGCCCTCAAGGCGCACTGCCAGCGCAGCCCACCAGTCCGCTTCCGTCACTGCGTGCCCCTGGTTTCCGTCCGCCAGCGATTGCCAGACCTGTCCGCCCTGGATCACCAAATCAAAGGCGTTATAGCTGGTGCCGGGATCATAGGGTCCCCGCAAGGCGCCCACGGTGCCCGGTTGGGCTGCGGGCAACAACAGGGTGAACCGGCCCGCTGCCACGTCATCCGCCAAGCTGGCGCCGGCCATATGCGCCACGCTGGCGAGATATCGCCCACCGCCCGCCAGAACCAAATCACCGGGGACATAGGCGGTGCCGCTGCTCCAGACGCCGCGATCCTGGAAGGGGCTATGGGGCACACTGGCCAATGTTCCCCCCTCCTCGGTGATGAAGCGCAGCTCCCCAGCCTCGGCCCGGACATCGGTGATGCGGGTCAAAACCCCTTCCGTGCTGCCGGCGGCCACGGCCCGGGCCAGCAGATACTCCAGCGTCTCCATAAGGGCGGCCGCGGTCAGCGGTTCTGTGGTAAAATCATGGGGCAGGGACATCAGGTCGTCTCCATCGGGTCTTCAGTGTCAGGGCGCCGCCGTCAGGTTGTCTCAATCACCAACTCCAGGTAGCCGCTGAAGCGCTGCCCCTCGTCCGGCCCTGTCTCGTATTGCTCAACGAACCGAACCTGAAAGCAGCGGAAGCTAAGGCCCGGCAGGTCGTCCGGTTCATCCCCAAAGACCCCCGGTCCGCGATCCGCTGAGGGATCACCGCCACGGTCCATGAAGCCCGCCCGGCCAGCCTCCGTCGGGGGTGTCACCACCACACGCCAAGTCGTCATGGGCTGATCTCCCTGGGCAACGGGCAGGGGCCGAGCACCGCCTCCATGGGTCTTTCCAGCGGATCTTGCGCCACCAGTTCACGCATTTTCAGGCTCACCTGTGGGCGATGGTGATCGGTCATCTGGGTGACGGTACCGCCGGTGTGGACGCTGAGGCCCTCCAGGCTGCGGCGCGCCCGCTGGGCACCGGTGTCCAGCCTGGCGATGGGCGCTGCATAGGCGGGATCGCCCAGGCGGTTCAGGTCCACCGGGCGGGCGGGCGGTGTATTGGTGGTGAGGTCCAGCGGGATGCCGCCCTGCAACACCGCCCGGCCTTCCTCCAGGAAACCGGACGCCGCCGGAAAACCCGCCAGCAGCCCCGGCACCGGGTCTTCCCCCGTGTCGCCGTTGCCCACGCAACAGGCCATCTCCAGGGTCAGCCAGTGGGTGCCAAGGGTG
>CAZCBM010000055.1:0-15551 GCA_964496805.1 uncultured Rhodospirillales bacterium
CCGTGGGTGGCCGGGTGGGGGCGTGGGGCGGTCAAGGTAGGTGGGACAGGCTCTAAGCTCCAGGCCCCAGCGCGTAGGACGCCGAGGGGACAACGCGACGCAGCGGATCATCCGAGCGACCACCAAAAATGCGACAGCAGGAGCGCCGATTCCAAATCGGGGGCCAAGGCTCCAGAGGATTAGCTGGCCAGTTCCATGATCACCCAGTCGGGGGGGCGATGACCGTCCACGAAGGCACGAATATTCATCAGGATACGCTCCCCCATCTCTTGCCGGGCTTCCCAGGTGGCGGAGCCAATATGGGGGGTGAGCATGGTATTGCCGGTTTCCAGGAGCCCATTTTCAACCTGCGGCTGACGCTCAAACACATCGATACCGGCACCGCCCAGCTTGCCCGCCGCCAGCAGCTCCGCCAGGGCCGCTTCATCCACAATGCCGCCGCGGGCGGTGTTGATCAACACGGCGTGGTTGGCCATGCGGGACAGGCGGTCGCGGTCCAACAGATGGTGGGTGGCTGAGGTCAACGGGCAGTTGACGCTGACCACATCCATGTGGGCCAGCATTTCGTCCAGGCTGTCCCACCAGGTGGCGTCCAAATCCTTCTCGATCACCTCGTGGTGGCGGCGTCGCTGGTGATAGTGGATGGTCATACCGAAGGCCCGCGCCCGGGTGGCGACGGCCTGGCCGATGCGTCCCAGTCCAATGATCCCCAAGCGCTTGCCCCCCAGGCGATGGCCCAGCATGACCGTGGGTCCCCAGCCGGCCCAGTCGCCCCGGCGCAGCATCTTCTCGCCCTCTCGCACCCGGCGCATGACATTCAGGATCAGCGCCATGACCATGTCGGCGGTATCCTCCGCCAACACGCCCGGCGTGTTGGTGATGGTGATGCCCTTGGCCTTGGCCGCCGCCAGATCGATATGGTCGACGCCGGTGCCGAAACTGGCGATGAGCTTCAGGCGCTCGCCCGCCTCCTGGATCAATGCGTCGTCCAGCCGGTCGGTCACGGTGGGAACCAGGACGTCCGCTTCGGCCAGGGCGGCGGATAGCTGATCGCGGGTGAAGGGCGTGTCCGTCATGTTGAGCTGCGTGTCGAACAACTCTTTCAGGCGCAGCTCAATGCTGGCCGGCAGTTTGCGCGTGACGATGACGCGGGGTTTCTTGGGCCGGTCGGGCACGGTGAAGCCTCTGATGGTTGGCGGTTTCCTCATGGGTGGCAGGCGGCCCGACCAACGCCGCAGGGACGGGATCCTGCTCTCTCCCAAGCGGCATATCGCAGTCGGCAGGGCGGGCCAAGCCCGCCGTCCCGGCGATGGGCGCCATTGTCCGCACCGTCCCCGTCCCCAAAAGACGAAGGCAGGACCCAGGGCGCAGCAGGGCCAGGGCTCTCAGGCGCCTGGATCGCGGTCCGGAACCTCCAAAGGCGCGTCCGCGATGGCGGCCTTGCGGGCCTCAAAGACGTCATCTGGGATCAAGCCCCGCTGGTGCATGACCTCCAGGGCCCGGAGTTGCTTTTCCTTCTCGGCCGCCGTCAGGGCCTTGGCCTCGGTGCCGCTTTCCTCGTCGGCGATGCCGCTGCTGGCGGCTGGTCGCTGATACCAATCATTCATCGGGACTCTCCCTGGTTGCGAAAGCCTGAGTCAAATGAATCACTTGACCTGGTTATCCACAGGTCCGATTCTCGGCTACGGTAGCATTGGGTTTGGCATTCTTGCTGAGCAGTAAACAAAACTTTTCTCAGTCATGATCGTTAAAAACCCCTGGACAGCCCCGAGTCGCTCGGCTAAGAATCGAGGCACTTCAGATCGACGGAGTGCTTGACGCTTGCACCACATCGCTCACCATCTTGGACCGCTCCCACACATCCTTCATCCCCGGATGTCCCACACTGGTCCATCAGGCCCGTTGTTCTGATGTCAAAGCCTCCCCGTCGCCCCGGGGAGGCTTTTTTGTTTCTGGCCCCCGCATCAACCGCGCGGGGGTGGCTGACGGCCTTTCGGACGCCTGTCGTCCCCTGTGCGCGGTCTCCGGTCAGTTCCGGCCCGTCGCATCGCCCTGACCCTGCTGGGCCGCTTGCGGTTTGCCAGGGTCAGGGTGATCCGACGGCATCCTGCCCCGGATCGAACCCGGAGATGCACCAGGAGACAAGTGATGGGCAAGCGCACCCGCCGCCTTCGTTCCGAGCACGCCGAGCGACTGCAGGCCACCGGCACGGTGGAACCCCCAATGGTCGATGACGCCGGGGGGCAATGGGACCCGTTGGATGAGCGTCGTGATCAGCGCTATCAAAAATCCGTTCGGCCCCGGTCCGAGGCGCAGAAAGAACTCCTGGAAGCCATCGACCGCCATCATCTGACCGTGGTTCTGGGGCCTGCGGGGACCGGCAAAACCTATTTGTCGGTGTGCCGGGCGGTGGAGGCGCTTGAGGCAGGAAAGGTCGAGCGCATCATGCTCTCGCGGCCGGCGGTGGAGGCGGGGGAAACCCTGGGCTTTCTCCCTGGGGACCTGAACGAGAAGATGGACCCCTATCTGCGCCCACTGCTGGATGCCCTGTCCGACAGGCTGGGCGGCAAGCGGGTCCGCCAACTCATCGGCAGTGGGGAGATCGAAATCGCTCCCGTGGCCTATATGCGCGGCCGGACCCTAAACAACGCCTTCGTGGTGATTGACGAGGCTCAGAACTGCACCTACCAGCAGCTCAAGATGCTGGTGACCCGGCTGGGCTGGCATTCCCGCATGGTGCTCACCGGCGATCCGGCGCAGTCCGACCTGCTGAATGGCATGAGCGGCCTGGCTGATTTGGCGCGGCGATTGGAGGCGATCGACGGCATTGCCGTGGTGGAACTGAGCGAGGTGGATGTGGTCCGCCATCCTCTGGTGGCCGAGATGCTGCCTATCCTCTGAGCCAGGGTGGAGCCCTTTGGGCGGCACGCTGGCCGGTGTTTGCGAAGCCCTTGCCCAACAGACCTGAAGCGATCCCGGGGGGCCAAGGGGGTCCGGGATCGCCTCACGGGCGGTCTTTCCGCTGCGTTTCATGTAAGGGTGGCTCGTGGTTGGGCTGGTGGCTACGGGGTGCCCGCTGTTTGCCGCTTCCGCTGGTCGCTGCCGGCGACGCAGGATGATTGAACGATGCCGGTGGGCGGGGCACTCTATGGGGGCTCAAGGCGGCTTGCGTGTTTCGGGAAAGCGCCCGGCTGGCTGAGCAATCCTGGGTGCCGCACCGGTGATGTCGTTCGGCGGGTCCGCTGATGCCGAAGGGGCGATGGCTGCTTGGTTGCCGTCGCTGATCGACCTCGGTGGCCAGTGGCCATGGCGGCCCACAGCAGGGGCGCCCATCTGCGAACGCCCCCCCTGTTGTCGCGACCTGGTGGACGCTCGGATGATCGCCGGCGTGGCGTTTGTCCTTTGGGGTTCACCGCCCTTTAGCAAAGGGAGACGTCACCTGCCATGAACCCGGCATTCTGGCTTGAGCGCGCCGCGCGGACCTGGCCCCAGTCCCCTGCCTTGTTGCTGGGGACCGAGGTCCAGGCGGATTACAGAACGTTCGCGGCGCGGGCGGCGGGGCTTGGCCGTGCCCTGCGGGAGGATTTTGGGGTACAGCCGGGGGACCGGGTGGCGCTGTTCAGTCCCAATCATCTGGCCTATCTGATCGCGCTTTATGGCGCGTGGTATGCCGGGGCAGCCGTCGTGCCCATCAATGCCAAGTTGCACCCCAAAGAGGCGGCGTGGATCATCAGCGATGCACGGGCACGGGTGGTGCTGACCGATGGGCAGGGCTGCGAGGCGCTCCCCTCCCTGCTGGTCGAGGACGGGGCCACGGTCTTGGATCTAACCTCCGGGGCGTTTGAGGCGCTGACCCATCAGCCACCGCTGCCGAGTCCTCACCCGTTGACGGCGGAGGACCTCGTCTGGCTCTTCTACACCTCCGGCACCACGGGCAAGCCCAAGGGCGTGATGATGGTGGCGCGCAACCTGCTGGCCATGACCTGGAGCTATTTCGTGGATGTGGACCCGGTGGAGAGCGAGGACGCCATCCTCTACGCCGCACCCATGTCCCACGGGGCCGGCCTTTACAACTTCATGCATGTGCTTCGGGGCGCGCGCCATGTGGTGCCCGTGTCCGGTGGTTTCGACCCGGCGGAGATCCTGGATCTGGCCGTCCAATTGCGCCGTGTGTCGTTCTTCGCCGCGCCCACCGTGGTTTCCCGTTTGGTGGCGGTGGCCAAGGCATCAGGGCAATCGGAAGGGCTAGCCGGCGACGGTATCAAGACCATCGTCTATGGGGGTGGGCCGATGTATGTCGCCGATATTCAGGAGGCGGTCAGTGTCATGGGGCCGCGGTTCGTGCAGATCTATGGCCAGGGGGAATGCCCGATGGCCATCACGGCCCTGTCCCGTGCGGCGGTGGCCGACCGCAGCCATCCCCGCTGGCGCCCGCGATTGGGGTCCGTAGGCACCGCGCAGAGTGGGGTTGAGATCCGGGTGGTGGACGGCGATGGCGTCGCTTTGCCGGCCGGCGAGGTGGGGGAAATCACCGTGCGCGGTCTGGGGGTGATGGCGGGCTATTGGCAAAACCCCCAAGCCACAGCCCAGACGCTGCGCGATGGCTGGCTGTGGACGGGCGACATGGGGGTATTGGACGGCGATGGGTTCCTCACCCTCCATGACCGATCCAAAGATGTGATCATTTCCGGCGGCACGAACATCTATCCCCGGGAGGTGGAAGAGGCGCTGCTGACCCATCCGTCAGTGGCAGAGGTCTCGGTCATCGGGCGTCCGCATCCCGATTGGGGGGAGGAGGTCGTGGCGGTGGTGGTGGCGCGAGGCGATGCGGTGATCGACCCGGCCAGCCTGGATGCTCATTGCCTGGCGCAGATCGCGCGCTTTAAGCGCCCCAAGGCCTATGTGGTGCGGGAGGCGTTGCCCAAGAATAACTATGGCAAGGTGCTGAAGACGGTCCTGCGGGCGGAACTGACGGTGGAGACAGGACCGAGCAACGGCTGATCGAAATTGACTTGCGAACGACTCTCATTTGCGCTTACGATGAGATCCAGGCGCAAGACCCCCTCGCCTGCGCCCCATGACCATGCTATAACTCATGCTTATCGAAGCAGGGGTGCTTCGGTAGGAGGTTCCATAAATGTCCGCAATCCACGCCCATCCGCAATTTGCCCGCGATGCCCACCAGGGCGGCACGGTCCTGGGACTTAGTGGCGCCCAGGTGGAAGTCTTGACCACGTTGCGGGAGGTCGTCTGCGGCAATGCCATTCCCTGCCCGATCATGTCTGATCTGGTGGAAACGCTGGCCCGGAATGGGCGCCGCCGCCTGCGGCTGGGGTTGCCCAGTGATCTGATGCTGACGCCGGACGAGATGTCCTTGCTGGCCCTGATGAGCGCGGCGGTGAATGGCGATGAGGATGAGGCACGGACCCGGGCCAAATGGCTCGTTCGTCCTGCCGGGGAGCAGGGCATCATCCACGCCTGCCGTCGCCTGAGCCGCCCCTGCGGCCGCTATGCCTCGTACGACGCCTGACCTCTTCGGCCGCTTCGAGCCCCCCTTCAGCCTGGGTGGGACCGCCGGTGGCTCCCCGTCGGTTTTTCATGTGGTCTGCCAAGGGTTGTCTCCCAAGGCAGGGGTAATGGTTGCGCCTGCTGGCGCGTTGGAGCCATGGGGTCCCTGAAAAGGGCAGAGGCGCCAAAGGCGGCGCCTCCCACAGCGGTGCACACCAATCTGGGATCGGTACCCCCGCTGTCGCTTGCGGGGGGACGCTCCGCCTATCCCCCGCCTCTTCGGATTAGAACTTGTAGCCAATGCCGGCGCCCACCAGCCACGGGTCAACCTTCACATTGTTGGCCCGCAGAACATCCGTGGTGGCATCGGTGCGCAGAAACAGCTTCTTCACGTCCACATTGGCCCACCAATTGCCGGTCAGGTGAACGTCCACCCCTGCCTGCAAGGCGACCCCAAAGGCGTTGTCCACGGCCAATCCCCGGGCCAGGGGATTGGAACTGGCGTTCTCGCCATAGAAAATCGTGTAGTTCACGCCGGCCCCGACATAGGGGCTGATCCGTTGATCCGGCAGGGGATGCCACTGGGCGGTCAGGGTGGGGGGCAACAGCCACACGCGGCCCAAGTCGATCCCGGTGTCGGCGCCCAGATAGTGGGGCGTGGTACCCAGGATCAATTCAGCGGCGATCTGGTCCGTGATGAAGTAGGTGAAGTCCAACTCCGGCACCACCGTGCTGGTGATATCGTTGATATCCAGGCCCGTGTCGGCCCCGGTGGCACGCAACAGGACATCGCCCCCGTCCATGGGCAGGACCCCCACGGCGCGCCCGCGCACCATGATGTCACCGGCTTGTTTTGCCCAGGCGGGGGGTCGGTCGTCGTCTTGTGCCACCGCAGGCAGGGCCAGCAGCAGGCTGGCCAGGGCGGTGGAGAGAAGCAGAGGAAGGCGCGTCATTTGTTCGGTCCCAACACAAACTTGATGATGGTTGGGAGCGGTAGGCTCTTGCCCCGGGCCTTTGCAACGGACCTATTCGCGCAAGCAAATCAATAGGTTATAGGGAGGCTGGGAAATATAGCGGCCCCCGACCATCGCCCCCTGGGACGGCACACCGCACGAACAGGGGTGGAGGCGCCAGCATCAATGCTGTAGCGGTGAGGTCAGGTTTCAAAGCCTTTTCTTGTTTTCGCCTCAGCCGCCTGGAGCCCTCCGCCATGCTGAAAAACGACTTTCTGGAACAGTGGGATCAGGACAGCTTCTTCCATCCCTCCACCCACCTGGCCAAGCACGCCCGTGGTGAAACCCCCAGCCGCATCATTCAAACGGCCAAGGGCAGCCACATCCAGGACCGCGATGGGACCTGGCTGCTGGATGGGTTCGCCGGGCTCTATTGCGTCAATGTCGGGTATGGCCAGACGGCTATCGCCGATGCCATCGCCGCCCAGGCAAAGGAATTGGCCTACTACCATGCCTATGTGGGACATGGGACGGAGGCCTCCATCACCCTGGCCAAAATGGTGGTGGACCGGGCGCCTGAGACCATGTCCAAGGTCTATTTCGGGCTGTCTGGCTCGGACGCCAATGACACCAATGTCAAGTTGGTGTGGTATTACAACAACATCCTAGGCCGACCGGAGAAGAAGAAAATCATCAGCCGCTGGCGCGGCTATCACGGCAGTGGGCTGATGAGCGGCTCTTTGACCGGACTTGGGCTGTTTCATCGCAAGTTTGATTTGCCCCTGGATACGGTCCTGCATACCGAGGCGCCGTATTACTACCGCCGCGATGAGATGGACCAGACTGAGGAGGAGTTCAGCGCCCATTGCGCGGCCCAGTTGGAGGCGCTGATCGACCACGAGGGCGCGGACACGATTGCCGCCTTCATTGCCGAGCCGGCGTTGGGAACCGGCGGTATCGTGCCCGCCCCCAAAGGCTATTGGGAGGCCATCGGCCCGATCCTAAAGAAGCACGATATCCTGTTGATCGCCGATGAGGTGGTGTGCGGCTTTGGGCGCTTGGGGACCATGTTCGGCAGCCAATTCTATGGCATGGAGCCGGACTTCATGACCATCGCCAAAGGCCTGACCTCAGCGTATGCGCCGCTGTCCGGGTCCATTATTTCCCAGCGGGTCTATGACGTGTTGATGGACGGCACCGATCAGTTTGGCCCCATCGGTCATGGCTGGACCTATTCCGCCCATCCCTTGTGTGCGGCGGCCGGCGTCGCCAACCTGAAGGTGCTGGACGAGCAGAACCTGATCGCCAATGTTCAGGCGGTGGGCCCCTACCTGCTGCAGCGCCTGCGGGAGGAACTGGCGGATCACCCCCAGGTGGGGGATGTTCGCGGCGTTGGGATGCTGGCGGCGGTGGAGTTCGTCGCCGACAAGGCCAATCGCCAGTTCTATGAGCCGGCGGGGCAAGTGGCGGGCAAGATTGCTGCGGCCATGGCCAAGCGCGGGGTTATTGGGCGGGCCATGCCCCAGAGCGATGTGATCGGCCTGGCACCGCCCTTCTGCCTGACCAGGGCGGAGGCAGACACCATCGCCACCACCCTGCGGGACGCGGCCGCCAAGGTTCTGGCCTGATCCCTGGGCTCCGCTCGTGGCTTGGGCGGCGGTTCTTGGGATGGAACCAAACAAGCAGGCGCGGCGGAGCAGGCTCCGCCGCGCCCTTAGCGCAGGACCGAACGCAGACAGGACCGAACGCAGACAACGCCACGGAGGGGGGCTCCCGAGCGATCCCCGGTACCCGACAGCATTCTCGCGATCAGTCTGACCTGTCCGCTGATCCGGCAGAGGCCGTTGTCGCGCATCCCGCTAAACTGACGTCCTATTGACAGCGTCTCAGGCAACGATGGACCCGCCGAGCGGTGTCTGCGGTGCGAAGCGTGGGATCGCACGGGCGGTTGGCTGTTTCTACGAAACGCCTAACCGCCCTGAGCGACCCGGCATCACTCCGTCAGGTCGTCCCACAGTTCCTTGACCTTTCGGAAGAAACTCGTGCTTTCCGGGCTGTTCTTGTTGTCGGTGGGGCCAGGCTCGTCCTTACCATTGCCCTTCTCGCCCCGATCCGCCGCGTCCCCCTGAGCGATGGCCTGAAACTCCTCCATCAACTCGCGCTGACGGCGGGTCAGGTTCACCGGTGTCTCAACCTTGGCCTCGACATACATGTCCCCGCGCAGGGTGGAATGCAGAATGCTCATCCCCTTCATCCGCAGGCGGAACTGCTGACCGGACTGGGTGCCCGCCGGGATGGTCAGCCGCGCGCGCTTGCCCTCGATGGTGGGGACCTCCACCGTCCCGCCCAGGGCAGCCGTCACCATGGGGATCGGCACGCGGCAATGGATGTTGTTGCCATCCCTTTTGAACAGGGCGTGGGGCTTGAGGGTCAGGAAGATATACAGATCCCCTGGCTGAGCCCCCCTCAGGCCGGCCTCACCCTCGCCGGCCATGCGCACCCGGGTGCCATCCTCCACGCCGGCCGGGATATTGACCTGGAGTTTCTTGGTCTTGCTCTGGCGGCCGGTCCCGTTACAGCGCTTGCAGGGGTCCTTGATCATCTTGCCGGAGCCGCCGCAGGTCGGACAGGTGCGCTCAATGGTGAAGAAGCCCTGCTGCATCCGCACCCGGCCCAGACCGTTGCAGGTGGTGCAGGTGGCGGGTGCAGCCCCTTGAGCAGCACCGGAGCCGCTGCAGGTGTCGCAACTGGCTGACGTGCGCACGTCGATGGTCTTTTGGATGCCCTTGAAGGCTTCCTCCAGGGAGATTTCCATGTCGTAGCGGAGATCCTGGCCGCGGCTATTGCCACTGCGCCCGCCGCTTCCTCCGCGGCGACCACCGCCGCCGCCGCCCATGAAGTCGCCGAACATCTCGTCGAAGACATCGGCGAAGTTGGTGAAGCCATAATTGCCGGCGCCGCCGCCGCCGCCACCACCGCGCCCCCCCATGGAGGGGTCGAAGGCGGCGTGACCCATCTGGTCATAGGCCGCCCGTTGATCCGGGTCAGAAAGGATGCCGTAGGCCTCATTGACCTCTTTGAACCGCGACTCCGCGTTGGCGTCCCCTGGATTGCGGTCCGGGTGAGCCTCCATGGCCTTCTTGCGAAAAGCCTTCTTCAACTCGTCGGCAGAGGCGCTCTTGCTGACCCCTAGAACCTCGTAATAGTCCCGCTTCGCCATGATGATGCTATCCGGTTTCTTGCTGGCTCAAGCGCCGCGCCGATTGGGGGGCGGACGGGTTCTGCCACAGCCATCCCCTGGGCGCCAGAAACCCCCGAGGCGGCCGCCACGGGGGTTGGGAGCAGGACGGGAGCGGGCGGCCGATGCCTCCCGCTCCGACCCTCAACCGTTTCAGGCCGACCGGCGGTCGTCGTCCTGAACCTCGGTGAAGTCCGCGTCCACCACATCACCATCGTCACCGCCGGGCTGCTGGGCCTGGGTGGCGTCATCGGCGCCGGGCTGGGCCCCGCCGTCCGCGGCATCGGGGGCGGCGTCGCCGTCGGCCCCCTGTTGGTCGCGGTACATGGCTTCACCCAGCTTCATGCTGGCCTGGGCCAGGGCATCGCTCTTGGCCTTGATGGCCTCGGCATCATTGCCCTCCATGGCGGCCTTAAGCTCGCTGAGCGCCGTTTCGATGCCGGTACGGGTGGCCTGATCCAGCTTGTCTCCATGCTCTTTCAGGCTGGTTTCGGTGCTGTAGGCCAAACCATCGGCCTTGTTGCGGGCTTCCTGCAGTTCACGCTTCTGCTTGTCGGCTTCCCGGTTGGCTTCGGCCTCTTTGACCATGCGCTCGATGTCGCCGTCGGAAAGACCGCCGCTGGCCTGGATGCGGATCTTCTGTTCCTTACCGGTGGCCTTGTCCTTGGCGCTGACCTGCACGATGCCATTGGCGTCGATATCGAACGTCACCTCGATCTGCGGCACGCCCCGGGGGGCCGGAGGGATGCCCACCAGATCGAATTGGCCCAGCATCTTGTTGTCCTCGGCCATCTCCCGCTCACCTTGGAACACGCGGATGGTCACCGCGGTCTGGCTGTCTTCTGCGGTGGAGAAGACCTGGCTCTTCTGGGCCGGAATGGTGGTGTTGCGGTCAATCAGGCGGGTGAACACGCCGCCCAGGGTCTCAATCCCCAGGGACAGGGGCGTGACGTCCAGCAGCAGGACATCCTTGACATCGGCGCTGAACACCCCGCCCTGGATGGCGGCGCCAACGGCCACGACTTCATCCGGGTTAACACCCTTGTGGGGTTCCCGACCGAAGAAGCCCTTCACGGTGTCGTTGATCTTGGGCATGCGGGTCATGCCGCCCACCAGGACCACTTCGTCGATGTCGCCGGGTTTCAGGCCGGCATCATCCAGCGCCTTGGCGCAGGGTTGGATGGTGCGCTGAACCAGATCATCCACCAGCATCTCCAGCTTGCTGCGCGACAGCGTCAGCATCAGGTGCTTGGGCCCGGTGGCATCAGCGGTGATGTAGGGCAGGTTGATTTCTGTCTGCGTGGCGCTGGACAGCTCGATCTTGGCCTTTTCCGCGGCTTCCTTCAGGCGCTGCAGGGCCAGCTTGTCCTGGCGCAGATCAATCTCGTTCTCCTTGCGGAACTCCTCCGCCAGATAGTCGATGATGCGCGCGTCGAAGTCCTCCCCACCCAGGAAGGTATCCCCGTTGGTGGATTTCACCTGATACAGGCCATCATCGATTTCCAGGATAGACACATCGAAGGTGCCGCCGCCCAGGTCATAAACCGCGATGATGCCGCTGCCCTTCTTTTCCAGGCCATAGGCCAGGGCAGCCGCCGTCGGCTCGTTGATGATGCGCTTGACATCCAACCCGGCGATCTTGCCGGCATCCTTGGTGGCCTGGCGTTGGCTGTCGTTGAAATAGGCGGGGACCGTGATCACAGCTTCGGTCACGGTGGTGCCCAGATAGTCTTCTGCAGTTTGCTTCATCTTTTGCAGGATGAAGGCGCTGATCTGGGCCGGGGCATAGGCTTCGTTGTCCACCTTGACCCACGCATCGCCATTGTCGCCCTCGACGATGGTGAAGGGGGATTTGGAGGCCATGTCCTTGACCTGGGCCTCGCCAAAGCGACGGCCGATCAGGCGCTTCACGCCAAACAGCGTGCGCTCCGGGTTGGTGACGGCCTGGCGGCGGGCCGGCTGGCCCACCAAGCGCTCGCCATCCTTGGTGAAGGCGACGACGGAGGGGGTGGTACGTGTGCCCTCGGCATTTTCCAGCACTTTGGCCTGGCTGCCTTCCATGACGGCCACACAGGAGTTGGTGGTGCCCAGGTCGATCCCGATCACTTTCGACATGTCTGGTATATCCTTAAGTCCTTGGCATGATGTTCCGGCGGTGTGCCCGGAGGCCCGCGGCAGGCCCATGGGACCCGATCGCCAATGGCGTATCGCGTCCCCTGCGGCGCCTGTGCGGACACATCGGGACGATCGCGGCCCCCAGACCAGACCCTTTGCCCTGGCGGTCCCATCAAGCGGGGGACCGGATGACAAAGGATCTGAGCCCTTTGGCCCCAATCGTGTTAGTGCGGCATATAAGAGGCACCGTGAGCCCCTGCAACGGGTCCACCCTTTTCGATCTGACAAAAACCCGCGACATGAGCCATCCGCCCCCCGCCGATCCCCATCAGATACCCGCCTATTGGTCACAGGCCGGACAGGACCTGAGCCGGGCTGACCCGATCCTGGGACAGATCATCGCCCGCTATCCGGGGGAAAGCCTCATGGGCCGCGGCGATGCGCTGCACACGCTGGCCAATGCCATCGTCGGCCAACAGATTTCCACCGCCTCCGCCGCCGCCATCTTCGGGCGGATCAAAGCGGCCCACCCAATGGACGCCGCGCACTTGGCCACTGTGGAGGCCGGCGCGCTGCACGCCTGCGGCCTCACCCGGCGCAAAACCGCCTATCTTCAGGGCGTGGCTCAGGTACTGCTGGACGGCGCGCTGAAGCCCACGGCCTGGCCCGAGATGGACGACGCCGCGGTGATGGCTCAGGTTCAGGCGCTTCGGGGAATCGGTCCCTGGACCGCCCAGATGCTGCTGATTTTCCACCTGCTGCGCCCGGATGTGCTGCCCACCGGCGACATTGGCTTGCTGCGGGCCCTGGACCGCCACTATGGCGGGCGGGAGCGGTTGGCAGATATCAGCGATGGTTGGCGGCCCTGGCGTACCGTTGCCACCTGGTATCTCTGGCGTTCGCTGGACCCCACCAGCATCACCTATTGAGGGGGGACCCTCCGGCCCGGGTGCGGTCAGGGAGGCTCAGTCGCGGGCCGCCCTCACGGTGCGTTGCCACACCCCCCAGGTCAGCCAGGCATGGGGCGTCGTGGAAAGCGCCAGAAGCGCCAGCGACACCAAACGGGCGCCGGCCACCTCCCGCGCGGACTCCAACAACAGGGCTGCGGCGATGATCGCCCCGGCCGCGGCACCGCCCACAAGGTGCGCCCGGACCCAGCCCCGCACCTCCGGCATGCGCCCCGGTATCAATGTATGCTGGAACGCGGTGATCAGCGCCATGAACACCGCCCCGGTCAGCGCCCCGAAAACCAGGGTCATCAGCGTTTGGCGAACCGCCTCCGGGATCCCAAAGACGGTCTGATCCACCCACGCCAGCGGCGCCAGCAACAGGGTCGTCAGGGTAAGTTGGCCCGGCACAAGCGCCACAGCGATCAACACCATGATCGGCACCAGGACCAAGCCCGTGACCACCACCGCCCCCAACGCATGACGGATGCGCCCGGAGAAGTTCCAGGACAGCCTCGCGTAAAGCACCAGGATGGTGATCATCGGCACCACCAAGGTGGCGGCCACGACAATGGTCTCCTCGGCCACCAGGGCGGCCAGGGCAGCCGATCCCGCTGGCACCCACGCCCCCAGCACCAGCCAGCGCAGCAGCGAGGGGCGATGAACCGGACCGCGGGCTGAGGTCGCCACCGGCCGCGGGGATCGCCGCGAAACACGGTCTCCGGGCGCGCCGGACGAAGGCGTATGATGGTCGCTGTCGGCCATGGAACCCTGGGCTGGAGCGGATTGCGCGGCGGTTGCTTTGACCCCCACCCCATACCTGCCCCGTGGCCACAGTGCAAAGCGATCTTGGCCCCGCAGCGTGCTCAGGGCCGTCACCGTCACCCGGTGGCCCCGCTTGGAGCAATGGTTCCGGCGGCCTCTGCCTGGATTTCGCTCAGCAGTTGTTCAGCCTCTGCGGCCAGATCCGCCTGGGCCAACAGCATATCCTGACCGGATCCGCTGACCATCTCCCGCCCCGCCTCCACCATGGCTGGGATCGCCAAGGGCGTGATTCGCGGCCGCGTAACATATCGGATATGGCCCTGGTGACGGTGCAGAAAGTCCCGCAGGCGGTCCAGGTCCAGCAATTCGTCAGCGGCGGAGCGCCGGTTGATTTCCAGCAGGACATGCCTTGGCTCATGCTGGCGCAACACATCGTAGATCAAGTCTGTGGAAAGGGTCACTTGGCGGGCGTTGCGCTCGGCCCCAGGCTGGCGCCGCTCCGTCAGCCCGGCAATCAGCGCGACGTTGCGGAAACTGCGCTTCAAGAGCGAGCTGTCCGCGATCCAGTCCTCCAGTTCCCGGGTCAGGATGTCCGGCGTGAAAAGGGCCTCCACCGTGTCAGGGGCCGCCACCATCCAAACCGCCAGGGTGTAGTCGTTGGAAACAAACCCCAGCGGGCCGCAGCCTTGATCCTCCAGCCGTCGCGTCAGGATCATGCCCAGTGTCTGGTGCGCCTTGCGCCCCTCGAAGGCATAGACCACCAGATAGACAAGCGGTCCCCGGGGAAAGCATTCCACCAGCAACTCCCCTGGCCCCGGCAGGCGGCTGACCTCGGCCTGCAGGGCCAGCATGTCGGCGGTGTATCGGGGCAGCTTCTCCCATTCCTGTGGGTCGGAGAGAATGCGCCGCACCTCGTTGGCCAAGTGGGTGGTCAGCGGCATGCGTCCGCCGGCATAGACCGCGACCTTTGGCGGTCCCTTGGCGATGGCGGGCCGGGCCTCCACCATCATCTCGCGCACGCCTTCAAAGCGCAGCACCTCGCCGGCAAAGACAAAGGTGTCGCCCGGCTCTAGGCCCAGCGCGAACACCTCCTCCACCTCCCCGATGATGCGTCCGCCCAGACGGGAGCGGGTTTTGCCGGACAGGCGTTTGACCTTCAGCTTGGCTTCCTCGACGATGGTGCCGATGTTCATGCGATGGCGCTGCGCCAAGCCGGGACGCGCGATCTGTAGCTGCCCTGTCTCATCCACGGTCAACCGCTGAAACTGCTCGTAGTGTTGCAGCACATAGCCGCCATCGCGGGCAAACCGGACCAGTTGATCGAACAGGGGCCGATCCAGATGGGCATAGAGCGGGCATCCCCTGATCTGCGCATACAGGGCATCGGGGTGGACTGGGGCGGCACAGGCCGCCGTGGTGATGTACTGCACCACCACATCCAGGCTGCCGTGTTGCCGCACCTCCCCGTCCAGTTCGTCGCGGGCCAGCACGTTCAGGGCGGCTTGGCACTCGATCACTTCAAACCGATTGCAGGGGATCATGACCCCCACCGACGGTGTATCCAGGCGATGTCCGGCGCGGCCGGTGCGTTGGATCAGGCGGCTGACCCCCTTCGGCGCCCCCACCTGCAGGACCAGGGCCACATCCCCCCAGTCGATCCCCAAATCCAGCGATGCGGTGGAGACGATGGCCCGCAGGCTGCCATCGGCCATGGCGGCCTCCACCCGCAGGCGCTGATCCTTGCTGAGCGAGCCATGGTGTAGGGCGATGGGCAAGGTCGCCTCATTCAAGGCCCACAGGGCCTGGAACATCAACTCCGCCTGGGCACGGGTGTTGACGAACACCAGGGTCACACCAGGGGTTTGCTGGATCAGTCGATAGACCTCCTCGGCGGCATAGACCCCCATATAGCCGCCGATGGGGGGCGTCTGGGCCGGTTGGGTCAGGATGGAGATATCATTGGGGATGCCTGGATCCGCATTGACCAGTCGCGGCGGGCGGCCCGTGCGCCCAATCCAAGCCGCC
>CAZCBM010000056.1:0-2765 GCA_964496805.1 uncultured Rhodospirillales bacterium
GATGAAAGAAAAAGCCGAGGCCTCCGACCTGGAGTGAGCCGCTCCGGCTCCCCGCCTCTGCCCCTGACGGTTCGGCAGGCGGCGGCTGGCGCGCCCCGCTGTTTGCGGCTGGGTGCCCGCCCGTCCATGCCCCAACGCCGTAAGCCTTACCCCTGTGGAGCGCCTCAGGACCCATGGTGTTGATTGATGGCCATACCCCGCTCTTGGCGGGCGCGCTGATCGGCCTCGCTGGTGCCGGCCACTGTGCCGGGATGTGCGGCGGCCTGATGGCGATGCTGAGCCTCCAGGCCCGCACCCAGGCGGTCAACGGGGCCACTGCCAGCGCCGGGACATTGCCAGGGGCAACCCCGGGGGCGAGCCCAGGGGCGACTATGGTCAGCGGCGGGGCACCGCCGCTGACGGTTGGGGCGACCCTGCTGCTGGTGCAGTTGGGGCGGGTCCTGGCCTATACCCTGTTGGGCACCCTGGCCGGTGGCGTCCTACAGCTCAACCTGGGAGGCGCGGATGCCTCCAGCGTGACCTATGACTGGCTGCAGGCCCTGGCTGCTGTCACCCTGGCACTGGTGGGCTTAAAGGCCTTGGGGCTGCCCTTGGAGCGCCTGATGCCGCATCGCTGGCGACAGACGGCGACCTGCGGCCTATCCCGCCTGGGCCACCAAATCGACCCCACGGGCCATCCGTTGCATGCAGTGGCGGTGGGCATCGGCTGGGGGTTGATCCCCTGCCCCATGGTCTGGGGCACCCTGGTCTATGCCGCGCTGCAGGGCTCAGCCTTGTGGGGTGGGGCCGTCATGCTGGGCTTCGGCCTGGGCACCCTTGTGGTGATGGTCCCCATGGCGCTTGGCATGCCATGGCTGGTGGCCTGGACCAAACGCCCCCAAGTTCGCCGGCTGGGCGGAGTGGTTTTGTTGGCGCTGGCCAGCCTTTCGCTGCTGCTGAACGAAGCGCTTGGCCTTTATTGTTGATCCACCGGGGGCGTTTTGAGCGCCAAGCGCCTAACGCCTTCGCAACGTTGACGGGCGTTGCCCTCTTGCCTTCGACTGACCGTCGCTCCACCTTGCGCCGACGATTTCTGCCCCCTTTCCGGGCCCTCGGTGGAACCGACCCATGAGCGCTGACCGCAATCCGCCTACCTCCGTCCCCCCTGCCCCCTTGCCCGACCAAGCCACCTATGAGGCAGAGGTCCAAGCGCTGTTGCGGCACAATCGGCTCTATCATGCCGACGATGCCCCGGAGATCACGGACGCTGAGTACGACCGGCGGCTGCGGGCGCTGAAAGCCACGGAGACGGCCCATCCAGAATGGACGCACCCGGAGAGCCCCACCGCCCAGGTGGGCGCCGCCCCGGCCAGTGCCTTCGCCAAGGTTCGCCACGCGGTCCCCATGCTAAGCTTGGACAACGCTTTCGATCCCCAGGAACTGGCTGACTTTGTGGACAGTGTGCGGCGATTCCTGTCGCTTTCCCCAGACGAACCACTGCCGGTCTTGGGGGAGCTAAAGATCGATGGCCTCAGCCTTTCTCTGCGCTATGAGGGCGGTGTGCTGATCCGTGGCGCCACCCGCGGTGACGGCGTGGAGGGGGAGGATGTGACAGCCAACGTCCGCACCATCGCCAGCATCCCCTCCCAGTTGCCGGCCGGGGCCCCCGACCTGCTGGAGGTGCGGGGCGAGGTCTATATGACCCAAGCGGATTTCGCCGCCCTCAATGACAGCCAAGCGGAGGCCGGCCGGCCCGTGTTTGCCAACCCGCGAAACGCGGCGGCCGGCAGCCTGCGCCAGTTGGACAGCACCATAACCGCTTCCCGCCCTCTGCGCTTCTTCGGCTACGCCACCGGCGAGGTCTCCGCCGATCTGCCAGACACTCAGAGCGGCCTTCGCGAGGCGCTCACCGCCTGGGGCTTTACGGTCAACGAACCAGCCCGTCTCTGCCCGAGCTTGGCAGAGATGCAGGCCTTCTATGCACAGATGCAGGCCGGTCGCGATGGGCTGGGGTTTGATATCGACGGCATCGTATTCAAGGTGGACAGTCGCGCCTATCAGCGCCGACTGGGCTTCCGCTCCCGCTCTCCCCGCTGGGCCATCGCCTATAAACTGCCACCGGAACAAGCGGAGACCATCTTGGAGCGGATCGAAGTGCAGGTGGGCCGCACCGGTGCCTTGACGCCGGTGGCTCGATTGACGCCGGTCAAGGTGGGTGGGGTCACCGTGTCCAACGCCACCCTGCACAATGAGGATGAGATCGCGCGCAAGGACATCCGTGAGGGCGACCGGGTGGTGGTCCAGCGGGCGGGCGATGTGATCCCGCAGGTGGTTTCCGTCATTCTGTCGGCGCGCCCGGGTAACAGCGCCCCCTGGCGCCCACTGACCCAATGCCCGGAATGTGGCTCTGCGGCGGTGCGGCCGGAGGGGGAGGCGGTGCGCCGCTGCACCGGTGGGCTGATCTGCCCTGCCCAAGTGGTGGAGCGACTGAAGCACTTTGTCAGCCGGGATGCCGTGGATATCGACGGGCTGGGCGCGAAAACCGTGGTGCAGTTCTTCGCCGAAGGGCTGCTGAAGGGACCGGCCGACCTCTATCGTCTGGAGGACCGCAACAGCGCAGGCGAGATCACCCCGCCGCTGGCGGAGCGCGAAGGATGGGGTGAGCGCTCGGTCAGCCTGCTGTTCTCCGCCATCCAGGCGCGGCGGCGCATCCCGCTGGAACGGTTCATCTTTGGCCTGGGGATCCGCCAGGTGGGCCAAAGATGAACCGTTCCAGCGGGATGCGC
>CAZCBM010000056.1:2775-15495 GCA_964496805.1 uncultured Rhodospirillales bacterium
GTGGGCCAATCCACGGCCAAGCTGCTGGCTCGCTCCTACGGCACGCTGGAGGCGCTGCGCGCGGCGCTGGCGGAGGCAGAGGACCCAGCCTCCCCAGCCTATGGGGATTTGCTGAACATCGATGGCATCGGCGCCTCCGTGGCCAAGGATCTGATCCAGTTCTTTGCCGAGCCGCACAATACCGCCGCCGTGGATGACCTGTTGCGCGAGGTTACAGTTGAGGCTGCCGCGCTCCCGTCCATCAGCGGGGACAGCCCCGTTGCGGGCAAGACGGTGGTGTTCACAGGCACCCTGACCCGCTTTTCCCGCGCAGAGGCCAAAGCCTCCGCCGAGGCCCTGGGCGCGAAGGTGGCGGGCAGCGTCTCCGCCAAGACCGACTATGTCGTGGCGGGGGAAAAGGCTGGCAGCAAGCTCAAGAAGGCGGAGGATCTTGGCCTCACAGTGCTCACCGAGGATCAGTGGCGCGCCCTGGTGGGCCTAGAGGAGGGTCGATCGTGACACGCGACGAGGTCAACACCCTCTGCGCCCGGTTTCCGGGGGCGGACCACTCGGACCCATGGGGCGGCGGCCATGACGTCTGGAAGGTGGGGGGAAAGCTCTTTGCTGTCATGGGCACGGTCAACCAGGGTATCAGCGTAAAGACTGAGAGCATCGAGCACGCCGGCTTGCTCATCGAGATGGGTCTTGCGACCAAGGCCCCTTACTTTCACCGCTCCTGGGTGCTTCTGCCTTTTGACACCGATCCGGAGGACCTGCGGGGGCGGTTGCTTGACAGCTATTGCCTCGTCCGGAGCCGCCTGCCCAAAAAGGTCCAGTAAAGTCTGCCGCCAGTGCCTGCGCTTGTGGACCTTATCTGATCTAGTGCCCTTATTGGGCCTTGATCTCATAGGGTTGAATGCTTGGTGAACCCACAGAACCTCTTTTCTCGGTTTGATTTTGGCCCAAGAGGTGGTTGTTCCCGCTGACGCCAAAGCTGCTCCCTTATCGCCCAACTTGGCGATAGTGCCCCACAACGGCCCTCAAAACTTATTCCTACGGTCACATCACTGTCCCGGTCCCTTTGGCACACTGATGATCAGCATCATCAATCCTCCAGAGGAGAAAGGACCCAAATCATGGGACACTCAACCCGCGCCAATGACTGGGAAGTCCAAATCGTGGCCAATGTCGGCGGTGCCGTTGTCATTGGCGGCGCCTGAACGTTCCTGATCTTCAAGAGCCGTCGCGCCTGCGTGGAGGTGCCAGTCATCTTCATGGGCTACGGTCTGGGCATGGGAGGCAGCGCCAATGGCGGCTCAATGCCAAGTCCGCAGGACATCCTACGCAACCGCATGCCCAACCTTTACACCCGCATCCAATGCGACCGGTTCTTCAGCCTGAATGATCTTCACCGCTCGGGTGGCCGGATCAGTTCCATCGGCGCCGGCGTCGTGCTGGGTTACGGCGCGGCCTATATCTCCGCCGGTCTTTGGGACCCCTGTTTCACCTCCCAGGGGGTAACGGGGCTGAGCATTAGCACCGGCGCGGCCGCCCTGTGTCTGGCTGGTCTGTGGATCGTCACCCGGTGAGCGGCGTCGGCGGCTGAGGATCCCAGAGGGGCTTCTTGGATAATCGCAGCGCGACGCATGCGGGACCGCTCAAACGGTCCCGTTTTGCTTCCTGTTGATGCTGTCCAGGCCTGTGCGCCGACCCTTAACGATGCATAGGCTGATCGTGGAGGGGGGGCGGCAACAAAGAAGGGGCGAGCCTGCGCGGCTCGCCCCTTTTTGTCGGTCTTGTTTGTCGCTCTGGGGTCGTTGCCGGATCAGACGAAGTTGAAATCGTCCGCGGTGGTGATGCTGGACGCCAGCGTGTTCTGGAGCGTGATGGTGCTGCTGTTCACGATATTGGAGATCACCGTGTCGTTTCCGACCTGGTTGATGCGAATATCGTTGTTGTTGAAACCAACGGCGCTGGTATCGATCTCCAGAATGTCTCCTTCATTCCAGTCGGTGATGGTGTCGTTACCAAAACCGTTCTCTGCGAAAACGAAGGTGTCGGTCTCGCCCGTCGCTTCTGCCAGGGCCACAAGAACACCGCTGGCGCCAAAACCGACGACATCGGCTTGGTTATCGTTGTTAACGTCAGCCAACATCCGGGGCAGGCTGTCATTGTCGGTCCAACCGCCGGCTTTGGTCCCGAAGGAGTTGATCGCATTGGTGGCGGTGGCGAACTGGCCCTGCCCATTGCCCAAGGACACCAGGGTGCCAATGGCAGAGAACCCGATGATATCGATGTTGTTGTCACCGTTCACATCGGCCATGTAGCGCGGATAGGTGAGGTCACTGCCCCAACCACCAGCGGATCCATTGGCGCCGAAGTATTGGATGCCAAAGAACGGCGCGTCGAAAAAGCCATTGCCTTTGTTCAGGGCAACAATCACGCCCAGGTTGGAGAAAGCGACGATATCCACCGCGCCGTCATTGTTGACGTCTTCCAGCCAACGGGGGTTACGATCCTGGGAGGAATACCCACCGTTCACACCAAAGTTGCGCGTGGCATAGATGACAGAGCCAAACTGGCCGGAGCCATTCCCGGGGGCGTACAGAACACCGGTCTGACCAAACGCAACAATGTCCACGTTCCCGTCATTGTTGATATCGGCCATCATGCGGGGGTAGCGATCTTGACTGCTGAAGCCGCCGCTGGTGCCAAAGCCCTGGAAACCGTTGACCTGGGTGGTGAACTGGCCGGAGCCGTTGTTCAAGAAGCTAACCACCACATTCTCAGAGAAGCCGACGATATCAAGGTGGCCGTCATTGTTGACGTCAGCCAGAGTGCGAGGCTCCAGCGCCTGGCTGCGCCAGCCAGCCTGGGTGCCGAACTGTGAGGTCCCGAGGAAGGCGTTGCCGAACTGACCACCACCATTGCCGGCGGCCACATAGACGCCGCTGGTGTAGAAGCCCACCACGTCCACATTGCCGTCGCCCGTGACGTCGGCCACCATGCGCGGGGTGGTGTTCTGGCTGACCCAGCCGCCGGCGTTCTTGGCGAAGCCCCGCACCGCGTAGCCATCCAGCACGAAGGAGGCCGTGCTGCTGCCGCCGGCGTCGCCGCCGGTCAGGATGTCGTTGCCGAAGCCACCGCCAATCCGGTCTTCGCCCGTCCCGCCATTGATGCTGTCCGTTCCTCCCAGGCCGAAAATGGTGTCACTGCCACCATTGCCCAGCAGGGTATTGTTGAAGGCATCCCCGATCAGCGTGTCATTGGCGTTGCTGCCAATCAGGTTCTCGATACTGTTGTAGGTATCGCCAGCGGCATCGCCGGTGTTGGATCCGGGCGTGGACAGGCTGGCATAGACAGCGTTGGAATAGACTGCGGAGTCGAACCCGCCGCCACCGACCAATTGGTCTCCGCCGCCGCCGCCGGTCAGCAGGTTGTTGAGGTTGTTGCCGGTGATCTGGTCGGCGCCGGACCCACCAACGGCATTCTCAATCTGCGTCCCGTGGGCGATGGCGATGTTGTTGGTCATGGACATGACGCTGGAGAACGTCCCCTCCACCAGCGAGATCACCGTCCCCGCAGTGCTGCCGGAGAAATTCAGCGTGTCCGTGCCACCAGCATCGTAAATGGTGAACACCGGATTGTTGTACAGGTTGCCGCTGTAGCTGGCGAAATTGTACTGGGAAGTGCCCAGATTGGAATTGTACCCATACGTGTCGTTGCCGGTGCGCGTATTGGTCTCTGGGTTGTAGATGTCGTGCAGCGCCAGCATGTCGTGCATCTGTAGCGTTGACGCATAATGGGTCCTCCCGCCGGAGCCCAAATGGTCAAACCCAGCAACCTTTGCAGCCTGGAAGTAGGACATTACGCTGTAGCCGCGGGTGTCCTGCTGATACTCGGCATCGTTCTCGTAGGTGATGCTGACGCCGGGGGCAGCATTGTATTCACCGGGATGCGGCAGGCCCATGGCATGGCCGATCTCATGGATCAAAGTCAACAAGCCATAGGTGCCATATTCAAAGCTGTAGATCGAGTTCTCCGCCTGATCATAGAGGTCATTGTAATTGAACCACATGTCGGAGAAGGCGCTGGGGTTGTCCCCATCCGGATAATAGGCGTAGGCAAAGCCATTAAAGTTGGCAAAGCCGGCCCGGATATCAGCGCTGGAAACATTGGCCGTGTACTGGAAATCGACGTCCAGGATGTCATCCCAAACGGCGAAGGCACGGGTCAGACCGTCGATGAAATCCTGGTTGGCGGCACGGAAGCCGCCCGCCGTGTCATTGCCGCCTTTACTGGCAGAGCCGGGGTCAGTGAAATATACACCCCAAGTGATCGTTTGCTTGGTCCAGGCGTCAACGTTGGAATAGGTGTCGAGATAGCGGCGAGCCTGGTTGATCACCTGCTGATCCGTGAACACCGTTTGATAGTTGTTGCCCGTCTCCGGACCCGTCTCGCCGTCCTGTAGGTAGGTGCCGGGCTCACCGCCGCCGCCACACATGGCGCAGCAGCACCGGCCACCGACCAGGGCGCTCTCCGCCTCATCATGGGCCGGCGCATCGCCTGCCAGATTGGCAAAATCCAACTCGTCCAGGGCAAGGGCCACCTGGGCGCTTGGCGCCGGGACCGCCTCGATCACCATGGATCGGTTCTCGAACAGGGTGCCATCTTCGTCCAGCGCGGCTTGCTGCTGGGATAGGATGCTGCCGCCGTCGGCTTCTGAAACGGCTTCCGCAACGTCGATGCTGCCCACATCCACCAGGGGCGCATCCAGCAACCGGCCGCCTTGATCCGGGTCCTGGGCCGCCGGGGCGTTACCGTGCATTCGCCCAATGAGCGTGCCATTCTGGTCCGTCAGCGGACCACCCATGTCCATGGTACCCATGATCTCTCCAACTCCCAACGCTGTTCCCCCCTCAAGGAGGGCGTGAGCCACATCCAGCGATGCCCTCACTCGATCGTCGCGGCTTACCGCAGGGCCGCAGATCCCTTATAGATGACAAATGCACTCGGCCTTGCGTCCAGAGACGCGCCGATACCACAAGGCTCACCGCCTTCGCCGGCCCATGACGCATCCCACTGCTTGGTATATGCCTCAACTATGTCCAGGACGTCACCCCCTTGTGACAGGGCTATGATCACTTCAGGGCGAGAATCCGTCGCTCCATGAGGCTTATCTTGTGCGCCACGGCCAGACCTGCCCGCCGCTCATGCCAAACGCAGCACCCAAAAACCCGGAGATGAGGCGACCAGTCGCCACTGGCAGGGTGGGTTGCCTTGGCGCTGCGGTGTCCGGCATAAGCCGCACAAGAAGAACGGCCGCCAGCGGGACGTCCACAACGTCACCCACAGGAGGGGCCACCGAATTTGAAAACGACTCCCTTGGTATAGAATGCTGGTGGTCGCTTGGACGGTCCCTTCAGTGGCGTTGCCACGTCGGGGTCCTGCGCCCTCTTGCTTTTCGCCGGCCCTCTTCGTCGCCGGCCCTCTTTGTCGCCTCTCTCTTCGCCCCCCTAAAGGCAGCCTGTTCCCATGGCCCCCGAGTCACAGCGCAAGTGCCAGATCATCCTCACGGCCTCAGCGCGCCCCAACTTCGTCAAGATCAAACCGCTCTACCAGGCGCTGAAGGCCGCCTCCTGGTGCGATGTGTCCTTCGTCTTCATCAGCCAGCACCAGAACCAGGACATGAGCTACAACATGATGCGTGACCTGGGCATGGGGGACCCGGACATCATCGTCACCGTCGACAGCGCCGCCAGCTTTGGCGCGCGACTGGGACAGATCGTCGATGGCTTCAGCGAGGTTCTGCGTGAACAGCCCGTGGACTTGGTGATCTGTCCGGGGGATGTGGATGGCTCCATGGGCGCGGCCCTGGCCACCAAGCGCTGTGGAGTCAAACTGGGCCACCTCGAGGCCGGACTGCGCAGCGAAGACATGGATATGCCGGAGGAGGTCAACCGCATCCTCATCGACAGCATTGCCGACCTGTTCCTGACCCCCGATGCCGGCTCAACCCAGCGACTGGTGGCGGTGGAGGGCAAGCCCGTTCAATCGGTCTTCACCGTTGGCAACATCATGATTGACAGCTTGGTGCAGTTGATGCGGTCCCCGGGCTGGGCAGACCCCATCCCGGATGTCACGCTGCCCAAGGGCGATTTCTGCGTCGCCACCCTGCACCGCCCCAGCAATGTGGACAGCAAAGTCAGGCTATCGCGGATCATTGATGAGTTGGTGCAGGTGGGGGAGCAGATGCCGGTGGTCTTGCCGGCCCATCCGCGCCTGAAGAACAATATTGAGGGCATCAACCTGGAGGGCCGGTTTGAGGCCGGCCGCACCCCGATCCACATGCTGCCGCCGCTGCCCTATTCCAGTTTCATCAAGCTGTTGAGCCGGGCACGGTTCGTGATCACCGACTCCGGCGGCGTGCAGGAGGAATGTGCCTGGATGCGCAAGCGTTGCTTTACGCTGCGCCCTTCCACGGAGCGACCGGTCACGGTGGAGTGCGGCTCCAATCACCTGGTGGACTTGGACAGCCTCGGCCCAGCGGTGGCCGATCTTCTGGCCCCCAATAGCCTCGCCCCGGCCATTGAGGCCATTCCCCTGTGGGATGGCCGCACCGCTCACCGCATCGCTCACGTCCTCCAAACCTGCTGGGATCGTGGCGTCATTTAGGGTGCGCCCTCTCTCTCCCCTCCAACAAGTGTCGCCAGGAGACCGGCCCCATGACCACCACTGATCCCAAGGGGCCGCGTAGCCGGGCTGGCCTCGCGCTGCTGGCGATCTTCCTGGCCGATTGTGCCTTGGTCATCGGCGTGGCCCTCTGGCTGTTGATGCCGAGCGAGGCGCAGGCCCAGAGCCCCCAGCCCACGCCCTACCCCTCCATGCGGCTCTTGGCGCCACCAGCCACCGAACGGGTTCTGATGGAAGTGACAGGGCCTGAAGGGGAGACGGAGACCGCTGAGGTGGTTGTCACCTGGACCGAAGGGGCGGAGGACGGCCTGAGGGACTGGGCAGCTGTCCTGCCGGACGAAGACGGCGAGCCACGGGAACAGATGTGGGGGACGCTGGACCAGGGGCTATTGGTGCGGCGCACGCGGGTGGTGAGCGATGATCAGCACCTGACCATCGAGAACACCTATGACAGGGAGCGGCTGCGGCAGTTCCTGCCCTTGGAGCCGGGCGCTGTGCTGACCCTGCCCGTGGCGTCGCGTATCGAGGCACGGGTTCCGCCCACCGCCGAGCCGATGACCCACAACCGTGCCAGTCTCATCCGGCTGGAAGTGGACGCCATCACCCCCATCGACCCGGCCTTGCATACGCTGGAGGGAGGAGAGCGCATGACCGTGGTGCGGGTGGTTCGCACCCTTCCGGGGGACGAGAGCCGTCAGATCAGCTTGATCGAACCCCTGGGCCAACAGCCCGTGTGGACTGAGGAAACCATCCGGTTGCCCAATGGGTCCGGAACGCTCGTTCGTCGCTCCCGTACCTTGAGTTGGACCGTGCCCCCCTGAACAGTGCCTCGCCCGGGGACCTGCGTCCCCACCATACCAGGGACCCCGTGCCCCCAATCTGCCCAGGGTCTTTCCCAGGGGTCGCCAAGTGATCGCTTAGCATGACCCTCCCGGTGCAGTGGACGACTGCACAATCTCGACAAATAAGGGAGCCTGCCATAGGGTCACCCCGGGTGCAGTGCACGCGCGTCTGCCCCCACCAAGGCCGGCACCCTGGCTCACCCGGGTTAGCCAATCCCGACCGTCGTCGTGATCGGTCTTCCGACCCGAGCCTGCGTCCGCGCCCCGTTCCCTTCCCGTTTTTGACCACTGACCTGCCGAGACCACAATGTCTGTGTCCGCCGCCAATGTGCCAGCCCCCGATGCGTCTGGGGCCACCGTGACCGTAACCCTGCCGGACGGGGCAACCCGGACCGTGGCCACCGGTACCACAGGCACCCAACTGGCCGAGGGCATCGCCAAGTCGTTGGCCAAGAAGGCCCTGGCGCTGAAACTGGACGGCGAGATCAAGGACCTGTCCACCCCGATCACTCAGGACGCCCGGGTCGCCATCATCACCAAGCCGGATGACGAGGCGCTGGAACTTATCCGCCACGATGCCGCCCATGTGATGGCCGAGGCGGTGCAGGAGTTGTTCCCGGGCACTCAGGTCACCATTGGGCCCGCCATCAAGGACGGCTTCTATTACGACTTTTCCCGCAACGAGCCCTTCACGCCGGATGATCTGCCGAAGATCGAAAAGAAGATGGCGGAAATCATCCGTCGTGGCGCGCCCCTGACCCGCGAAGTCTGGGACCGCGATGAAGCGATCCAATTCTTTGAGGACAAGGGAGAGCAGTTCAAGGCGGAGTTGATCCGCGACTTGCCGGAGTCCGAGCCCATCAGCATCTACCGTCAAGGGGAATGGCTGGACCTGTGCCGCGGGCCGCACATGCCCACCGTCGGCCATGTGGGGGATGCCTTCAAACTGATGAGCATCGCCGGTGCCTATTGGCGCGGCGACAGCAATCGCCCGATGCTTCAGCGCATCTATGGCACCGCTTGGCGCACCAAGGATGAACTGAACGCTCACTTGAAGATGCTGGAGGAGGCAGAGAAGCGGGACCATCGCAAGCTGGGCCGCGTCATGGACCTGTTCCACTTCCAGGAGGAAGCCCCCGGTTCCGTCTTCTGGCACCCCCATGGCTGGACGCTCTATGTCAAGCTGATCGAATACATGCGGGAGCGCCAGCGCCGCGCTGGCTATCAGGAGATCAACACCCCGGACATGATGGATCGGATCCTGTGGGAAAAATCCGGTCACTGGGAGAAATTTGGGGAGAACATGTTCGCCAGCGTCCTGCCGGACGAAAAGGTCATGTGCATGAAGCCCATGAGCTGTCCTGGCGCGGTGGAAACCTTCAAGCAGGGCATCAAGAGCTATCGCGACTTGCCCCTGAAGCTCTCAGAGTTTGGCAAAGTCCACCGGTATGAACCCCATGGCGCCCTGCATGGGCTGATGCGCGTGCGCAGTTTCACCCAGGATGATGCCCACATTTTCTGTACCCACGAGCAGGTGCAACAGGAGTGTATCATCGTCACCCAGTTGATCTTGGACATCTACAAGGACTTCGGGTTCGAGGATGTGCGGATCAAGTTCTCTGACCGGCCGGAGAAGCGGGTGGGCAGCGACGCGGTCTGGGACCTGGCGGAAAGCGCGCTGATGGATGCCCTAAAGGCCTCCGGCAAGGAATACAGCATCAATCCGGGCGAGGGGGCGTTCTATGGCCCCAAGCTGGAGTTTGTCCTGCGGGATGCCATCGGCCGAGACTGGCAGTGCGGCACCGTACAGGTGGACTTCAATTTGCCCGATCGCCTGGGGGCCAGCTTCGTGGACCATCACAGCGAAAAGGTGGTGCCGGTGATGATTCACCGCGCCCTCTTCGGCTCCATCGAGCGCTTCGCCGGGATCCTGATCGAGCATTATGCCGGCCATCTACCCCTGTGGTTGGCGCCGCACCAGGTGGTGGTGGCCACCATCACCGACGACAGCAACGGCTACGCCCAGCAGGTGCTGGAGCGTCTGGACCATGCTGGCCTGCGCGCCACCACCGACCTGCGGAACGAGAAGATCGGCTACAAGGTGCGAGAGCACTCCACGGCCAAGGTCCCGGTGATCCTGGCCGTGGGCAAGCAGGAGGCGGAGAATGGCAGTGTGGCCGTGCGCCGGCTGGGTCATCAGGGTCAGGAGGTCATGGACTTTGAAGCCTGTCTGGCTGCCCTGCTGGAGGAGGCACGCAGCCCCTTGGCCCGCGACTAGAGTACGTCCGTTCGCCGGTGTAGAGTGAGCGCCAACCCCAGGCCCCTTCCGGCCACCCACGCCAATGTCAGAGCAATGGGTGGCCGGGTGAGGGCATGGCGTGATCAACGCAGGTGGGACAGGCTCTGAACCAGATTTTGCCCCGTCGCTGGCGCGTGGCTGGGGCTCGGCACTTTCGCCCATGCCGAAGGGGCTGCAACGGCGTTGCCGATCGGGCTGGACCATCCCCCTCGCTCTGCCGGGGGAGGCACGGCTCCATTACGCTGCAACGTCCGCCAGCAGCCCCCTCAGGTGACGAGCGATCTCCCGCGCCTCAACAGTGGCATGGCGCACCAAATGATCGAACCGGCCCGCCAGGGAGCGGACATGCTCGCGGTTCTCAAAGACAAAATAGCTCGAGCCCACATAGAGCGCCGCCCGCTGCGCGCCGAACACGGTGAAGGCAACGGAGCTGTCCCGTAACTCATCGAACAGATACAGTCTCACGGTGGGGTAGAGTTCCTCCAGCAGCGCCGCCATGGTCTCGATCTGCTCGCGGCGCGGCGCGGGCGGCAGACGGTCCCAGATGCTGACACCCAGGGCAAAATCCCGCAGCCGCTGCTGGCTCATGGCAATTTCCAGATCGGCCTCCGGCAGCCTGGCATAGTCCAGGGTGTAGCGGGCCGCGCCGATGGCCTGCTGCTCGGTCTTGTCCGGCGCGATACTCCATTCATAGCGGATCACTGCATCGGTCTTCAGCAGATCAGGGATGCCGCCCGGCACCTGCCGGATCTTGCGTCCCTCCGCTTCGCGATACCAGGCCATCACCTGCTCATCGAAGGGGCTGAGGGATGCTTGGGTGAAATCCACACCGGAATCCAGGATCTGCGCCTGTCCCCCTGGCTCATCGCTCAGCCCCAACAGCCAGTCGGCACTGACGTTCAGCACCTGTGACACCGCGGCCAAGACATGCCCATTGGGCAAGCGCCCACCATCGGGATTCAGCAGATGGGCCAGGGTGGTGCGATCGACCCCGGCCGCACGCGCAAGGCCGGAAACTGTCATCGGTGCCTCCGTGAGCGCACGCCGCAGGCGGCTGGCCAGCAACTGAGATCGGTCGCGCTTATCCATGGGCCGAGGGTCTCCACATCAGGATGGGTCACTGGCTGTGCCGGCGCGAGCATCCCTGGTCACCCGCCCCAGGTCCCCCACACGAGATCACGGGACCAATGGACCAAGGGTGCCGGATGCGGCGGTGCCAGCCGATACCAAGCCCCGCAACACTATCGGGTCCACGCTGATCGGCCGCAAGCGTGGGTGCCCCTGCAAGCGCAGGCGCCGCGGCCAACGGTGCATCAAAACAGGGTCAGATGGTCTGTAAGCCGGGTTCTGTGATGATGGCCATTCATCTGGGAACGCCGTTGCCGGCATCCTCGTGCAACCAACCCGGATGGCATCGCAGGACCGCGACTGGCCCCGAAGGCCTGGCCATCCCTATTCGGTCTTGCTCCCGGTGGGGTTTACCCTGCCACCCCTGTTACCAGGGGCGCGGTGCGCTCTTACCGCACCCTTTCACCCTTGCCGGGGATCGGGAGCCTTTCGGCCCCCTGACCCGGCGGTCTGCTCTCTGTGGCACTGTCCCTGAGGTCGCCCTCGCCGGATGTTATCCGGCACCGTGGTCCTGGGGAGCCCGGACTTTCCTCTCCGCCGGTTGGCGGAGCGGCCATCCGACCATCTGACCCCTGGCGGCAGTATAGACCAAGCCCGTGACATATGGAAATCTCTCCAAACCGAGGCAGCCAGAAACCCGGCGACTCTTCCCCCCGTGCTTAAAGACGCAGCAGGTGCTTCCGGCTTTTCTCCGCGCTGGGTAGGGTCCTCTCATGAGCCAGTCTAATCAGCCCCCCGCCCAGAAGACCGTGAGCCTCGCCCTGCAGGGCGGTGGCAGCTTTGGTGCCTTCACCTGGGGCGTGTTGGACCGTCTGCTGGAGGATGGCCGGGTGGCCATCAAGGATATCTCCGGCACTTCCGCGGGCGCGCTCACCGCCGTGGCCCTGGCCGATGGCCTAGCCAAGGGCGGACCGGACGCCGCCCGCGCCAAACTCGCCGAGATCTGGCAAGCCGTTGGCCAAGAGGGCGACCGCGCCGCGCTGTTCCTACAGAACCCCATCCAGCGATGGGCGGGCGAGCGCAACCTTGACCGCCACACCACTTGGCCTGCGCTGGACGGGTTCCGTCGCGCTGTCGCCCCCGCCCAGAACCCGTTCAACACCGGCAATCTGATCCGCGATCTGGTGGCCCGCCACATCGATACGGATGCCATCGCGGCGCAGGATCGGCATATCGTCCATGTGGGCGCCACAGAGGTGGCCAGCGGCCACGCACGGGTGTTCCACGGGCAAGAGGTGACCCCGGAGGCGGTAGCCGCCTCCGCCTGCCTGCCGGAGATGTTTGAAGCGGTCGAGATCGACGGCCGCAGCTACTGGGATGGCGGCTATGCCGTCAATCCACCGCTGTTGCCGCTGGCAGGCCCCAACGGCGCCGATGACCTCCTGATCGTGCAGTTAAACCCAGACCTGCGGGAAGATGCCCCGGGAACGGCGCCGGAGATCGCCAACCGCACCAATGAAATCACCTTCAACGCCCCCCTCCAACGGGATGTGCAGGCGGTGGAGCGAATGAATGACCTGCTGGCCTATTTTGGGCAGGATCACGCTCAGACCCAGGACGGTCCTGTGCGCCGGGTGCATCTCCATCGCATCGTCATCCCCCCTGCGGTGAGTGAGACCTACAACGCCAGCGCCAAACTGAATGCGGACAGTCGCTTCCTGCGGGAACTGTTCGATGAGGGACGCAAGGCTGCTGACCAATGGCTGGCTCAGTCCCTGCCCAAGGTGGGGGTGGAGAGCACCTACCATTCCCACCCGGGCCGACGCCCCATCCCGGCGC
>CAZCBM010000057.1:0-15330 GCA_964496805.1 uncultured Rhodospirillales bacterium
AGGGCAACGCGGGCGGCGACGGGCTGGGGACCGGCAGGGCCGTTGGACCGACAGAGGGGCTGGGCCTGGACAGCGGGCTGGGGCTCGGCTGCGGGACAGGCACCGGCGGCGTGCTCACCTGCGCGGTGTCGTCCAGCACCGGCAACGCGTCTGGGGTAGAGGCCGTGGCAGCCAGAGCAGGTGTCGCTGCAGGCGGCAGTGCCGGGGTTGTGCGCACAGGTGCGGCAAGGACAGGCCCCGCGGTCGCAGAAGGCTGAGCCGCTGAGGGCTGCGCCGGCTGGGATTGGGTCGCCACAACAGGCGCAGCAGGCGGTGCCGCGGGCTTGCGCGGAGGGCTGACACGGGGTCCCGTCCAGCGTCGGGGGTGGGGGTGGGAACAGCAGCAGCCCCCTGGCCCGGCGCCACGGCTGGCCTGGCCTCAACCCCTTGGGCGGCCAAATCAGGCAGCAGTGGTGCCATCGGCTGCGACGCCGCCGCCGCTGTTTGGTCTGCCGAGGCACCGTCTCCCGGGGTGCTGATCGTCTCTGGCTCCTCGGCTCCGCCGGACAGAAACCACGAGCCCGCCACGGCCGCGATAATCGCACCGTGCAAAGCAATCGAGACAACCAGGCCCTTACTCAGCTGCATTCACTCTCCTTCGGCCCCGAGGCGGCCAAGCCGACCTATCAGGCGCTCTGCCCAGCGGCAGACCGGGGAACGTCCGTTGACCCCTGGCCCGGAACGCCGGCCCTGATCCACAGGCCCTTGACACCGGCCCTGATCCACAGGCCCCTGAGCACTGTCAGCCGCCACCGGGGTTGGTCTCCATGGCAATTCTCTGGAAGCCGGCGCGGTAGATGGTGGCAACGACCTCCATGAACCGCTGGTAGCGCACCTCCTGATCGGCGCGCACGCGGATGACGATGTCGCTGTTCTCGCCGGTCAGCGCGCGCAGGCGCTCGGTCAACGCCGCCACCGGCACCTCCAATTCGTTGATGAATACGGTTCCGTCGGTTTCCAGCGGAACAGTCACGATCACCGGATCGTTGCTGGTCTCCAACGGTTGCGCCTGGGCATCAGGCAGCGTCACGTTGACCCCCACGGTCAGCAACGGGGCGGAGACCATGAAGATGATCAGCAGCACCAGCATGACGTCCACCATGGGGGTGACATTCATCTCGGCCTGCGGGGTGTAGAAGCGCTTGCCGCTTCGTGATCGGCCGGCTGAGGGCCGGGGCATGGCTGCACCCATGGGTGGGGCCTCCTGGACAGGGGGAGAAGCGGCGGCGGCCCTATTTGGCCGCCATAGCCTCCTCCATATGACGAGCAAGGATGGTGCCCAGTTCCGTCGCAAAATTGTTCAGGCGATCACTATATCTGGAGAGGTCACCGGCGAACTTGTTGTAGGCCAGGGTCGCCGGGATCGCCGCCACGAGGCCCATGGCCGTGACGAACAGCGCCTCAGCGATGCCCGGTGCCACGGTGACCAAGCTGGCATTGCCCTCCGCCGCGATGGCAGTGAACGAGTTCATGATTCCCCAGACCGTCCCAAACAGGCCGATGAAGGGCGCGGTGGACCCGACGGAGGCCAGGACGGTCAGTCGGTTCTCGACCTTGCCCATCTCCCGGTTGATGGCCAGCCCCATGACCCCGTCGATGCGGCTGGTGAGCCCGATGCGGGTGTCCGACTTGCCTGCGGCACTGCCCATATGGCTCATGCCCCGGCGCCATTCCCCCATCCCCGCGACAAAGGCCGCGGCCATGGGATCACCGGGGCGGCGATTGATTTTGTCGTACAGGACTTCCAAGGAATTGGAGGACCAGAAGGTTTCCTCAAACAGCTTGGCCCGTCGCGTCAGGCTTTGCAGGGTCAACCACTTTTCAATGATGATTGACCAGCACAGCACGCTCATCGCCAAGAGCAGAATCATAACGCTCTTGACGACTAGATCGGCCTGCAAAAAGAAATCGAGGACGGAGAGCTCGCCGGCGTGTGCGTCCATTATGCCCCTCGGGAGTTTGCCACGGGTTGGCGCCGCCGTTTCTCGGGCGGGTTGTTAACCTTTGCAGAGGATTTACCTAAGCTTTGGTTAAAATCGGTGCCAATCGCTCACGCAGAATATCGGGCACGCGGGTGGGGCGCCACCGCTCATTGACGCAAACCAGCACCAACGAGACCTCACACAACACGGTGTCACCCTTCAGGAACGTCTGGGTCAGCGGCATCTTGGTGGTCCCCAGGGGGGCGGATTGGATGCGGCAGACCACCAGGTCATCCAGACGGGCCGGCGCGCGGTAGTCCAGACTGGCGCTGCGCACAACAAAGATGCAGCCGGTCAGGTCGATGAACCGGTCCAGCGGCAAGCCCATCTGGCGCAGCATCTCTGTGCGCGCCCGCTCTGCCAGCGCTAGGTATTGGCCGTGATAGACAACCCCGCCGGCATCCGTCTCCGCGTAATAGATGCGGATGGGATAGTGAAACGCACCATCGGCGATCCATCCGGCGGGATCGTAACGGCTGTCCAGGGTTTCTTCGGGTCGTGCTGGTGTCATCTCGTCCGTCATGATGGTTCCTCCCCCGCGTCGAACAGATCAACCGAAGGGCCGGGGGGCGCGTCCGGCGGTGTCAGGCCCAGATGGGTCCAGCCGCGCCGCGCCAACATCCGCCCGCGGGGGGTGCGCAAAAGATAGCCCTGCTGCAATAGATAGGGTTCGATCGTGCGCTCCACCATATCCCGCTGCTCCGCCAGGGCGGCGGCAATGGTGTCCACCCCCACGGGCCCACCGCCATAGTTGGTGGCCAGCAGCGTCAGATAGCGCTGGTCCATGATATCCAGCCCCGCCGGATCCACATTGAGCCGCCGGAGTGCCCGGTCGGCCCCCTCGGCTGTGACCAGTGCCGCCCCTTCCACCATGGCGAAATCCCGGACCCGTGCCAGCAAACGGCCCGCCACCCGCGGCGTGCCGCGGGATCGGGAGGCCACTTCCCGGGCGCCGCTCTCGTCAATGGCCAGGTCCAGCAGGCGGGCGGACCGCTTTACGATCAGGCTAAGATCGTCCACTGAGTAAAAGTTCAGCGCCGTCTGGATGCCGAAGCGCGCCAGGAAGGGCGGGTCCAGCAAGCCCGAGCGGGTGGTGGCCCCCACCAACGTGAAAGGCGGCAGATCAATCCGCACGGATCGCGCGGCCGGCCCCTCCCCAATCATCAGGTCCAGTTGGAAGTCCTCCATGGCAGGATACAGGATCTCTGCCACCCGCGTATCCAACCGGTGGATTTCATCAATGAACAACACGTCATGGGGCTGAAGGTTGGTGAGGATGGCGGCCAGGTCCCCGGCTTTGGCGATGACCGGGCCAGAGGTCTCCCGAAAGCCCACCCCCATCTCCTTGGCGATGATCTGGCTCAGGGTGGTCTTGCCCAGTCCCGGAGGGCCATAGAACAAGCAATGGCTCAGGGCCTCACCGCGCATCTTGGCCGCCTCAATGAACACCTTGAGGTTGGCCCGGGCCTCTGGCTGGCCAATGAAATCCTCCAGCCTTTGGGGGCGCAGGCTGGCCTGAAGCCGGTCCTCCTCCGTGGGTTCGCCGCTGATCAACCGATCCGGTGTCTGCTCACCACTCATCGCGGGCTGAGCTCCTTCAGTGCGGCGCGCATAAGCACGTCAAACCCCATCTCTGGGTGATCGGCCAGCAGCTTGGCCACCACCCGTCCCGCCTCCAGCGGCGCAAAGCCCAGATTGCTCAGGGCGGAGATGCAGTCCTCCGCCAGGCTGGCCGCGGCCGGATCCACCACCGGGGCAGCCACGGCGATGGCACCCGCGCCCCCGGCCAGGGCGACGGGCAACTTCGCCACCTTGTCCTTTAGCTCCGAGGCGATGCGGGCGGCCAATTTTGGTCCCACCCCATCGGCGCGGGCGATGGTGGCCTTGTCCCCAGCAGCAATGGCCCGGTGCAAACTATCGGTGTCCAGCACAGACAGCACCGCCAGGGCCACTTTAGCCCCCACCCCTTGAACGGCCAGCAGCAGCCGGAACCACGCCCGCTCCGCCGCATCCGTGAACCCATAGAGGTGGATATGATCCTCCCGCACATGGGTTTCGATCAGCGCTGACACCTCAGCGGTGGCGGAGCCACGGGAGGCTTGATCCCAAGCGGACAGCGCGCGGGCGGACGCGAACACCAAATAGCCAACACCCCCCACATCGATCAGGGCGGTGCCCTGATCCAGGGGCTCGTAGCGGCCGGTCAGTCGTCCGATCATGGTCCGGCCCCTTGCACCCGGCGGGCCGTGGCACTGTGATGGGCATGACAGAGCGCGATGGCCAGGGCATCGGTGGCATCAGCGGGCAGCCTCTCTCCCAGCCCCGGCAGAAGGGTTCTCACCATCATCGCCACCTGATCCTTGGTGGCATGACCCGTGCCCACGATGCTCTTCTTGATAAGGTTTGGAGGATACTCCGCCACCGGCAGCCCCCGTTGGGCCGGCACCAACAGGCTGATGGCCCGGGCCGACCCCAGTTTGAGGGTGGAGGCGGGGTTGCGATTCACAAAGGTCTCCTCCACCGCTGCCTCATGGGGGCCATGGGTTGCAATCACCTGCTCCAGCCCATCGGCCAACTGCACCAGCCGCTGCGCCAGGGGGGACGCCGCGGTGGAGGTCACTGTCCCATGGGCAATGTGACTGACCCGGGCGCCCGTGGACAGGATCAAGCCCCAGCCGGTGACTTGCAGCCCCGGGTCCAGGCCCAGGATCAACCGCCCGGCCATCACACCCGCCGGGACCCTCGGCGCCAGAACCATCAGCCGGCCAATTGCTCCAGCACCGCCTCGTCGAAATCGGCATTGGAATGAACGGACTGAACGTCGTCATCATCCTCCAGCGCATCGATCAACTTCAGCAGGGTGGCGGTCTGGTCAGCATCCGGGGTGAGCGTGTTGTTGGGGATCCAGGCCAAGCCGCTCTTTTGCGGGTCGCCATACTTGGCGGTCAGGGCCTCCAGGACAGCGGCGAAATCCTCCATGGCGGTATGGATCTCGTGCTCCTCCTCGCTGCTTTCGACATTCTGGGCGCCCGCTTCCACGGCCGCCTCGAAGACATCCTCGGCGGACCCGATGTCCGCCGGGTAGAGGATCTGCCCAACCCGTTCGAAACTGAACGCCACGGAGCCGGTCTCCCCCAGGCTTCCGCCGTTTTTGGAAAAGCAGGCCCGGACATTGGCAGCCGTGCGGTTTCGGTTATCCGACAGCGCCTCGACAATCACCGCGATGCCACCGGGGCCATAGCCCTCGTAGCGAACCTCCTGATAATCCGCGTCGTCCCCGCCACCGGTGGCAACATCGATGGCCCGGGTGATGCGGTCCTTGGGCATACTCTCCGATTTGGCGTTGGCGATGGCGCCCCGTAGCCGGGGGTTGGAGGCGGGATCGGGACCACCCAACTTGGCCGCAACGGTAATTTCGCGGGCGATGCGGTTGAAGATCTTTGCCTTCTTCGCGTCCTGGGCACCCTTGCGGTGCATGATGTTCTTGAATTTGCTATGGCCTGCCATGGCTCACCTGAGCGGGGATTTGGACATACAGGAGGGGGGCTCCGGCGGGCAGCGCGTGCGGTTCGGTCGCGCACCCTGCCAAAGACCGACGCGATAGCATCCCGCCCGGCCCGTGGCAACGGCGGCTCCGCACGACAGCAGGGGATACCCCTTTTGGAATGGCTAGAGCGCGTCCCACCTACCTTGACCACCCCGCGCCCCCACCCGGCCACCCACGCCAGTATCGTACAAATGGGTGGTCGGCCAAAGGTACGCCAGGAGGGGGCGCGGGGCTGGCGTGGACTCTATCTCACCGAAACGCGCTCTAGCCCTGCTGTCGCTTACTGGTGATCGCTCGGGTGGTCCCCGCCGTGGCGTTGTCCCTTATGAGTCCGAGGATCTAATTGCAGGCGACCAATCGGATCTCACCGCCCGCCGCAAGATAGGTCGGTCGGTCCTCACACAGATCCCAAGTGCTGCTGGGGAACCACAGAAATCCTGGGCTGACACATCGACTTGAAGAGCACCCCTCATATCGTGTGCCCACCTGTGATGCCGTGGAGCCGTTATGATAATAGGTGCAGGTTTGCTGCTCGAAGCCTGGATCGACCCAGTAATACTCAGCCGGCGTGGATACCGCCACGGAGTCGATGCGCACTTCTCCCCCGCCAACACGGCAGCCCCGGCTGCTGGACGGCCGGATCTGGACATACGCCCCTGGCCCGGCAGTGACCGAACTGGACCAACCCGTGGTCGGCGATTGGCAACCAGAGTCGGCACACAGCCGGATGGATCCCGATGAGTACTGAACGCTCACGCTGCCGGAGACACCCGCGACGGAACCGATCAATGTCAGTTCGGTCCCATCCGTCAGGGAATTGGGATCAGCCGGCAGCGTCCACGGCCCATCCAGCGCCAAGGTGGGCTCCGTGGGCCCTTCTGGCGTCGGTGTTGCGCCGCCCGAACCGGTATCGGTTGCACCGCCGATGGTGTCCCCCACCGTGGTGAACAGCGTTTCCACACTGCTGCCCGTGCTGGTCACCGCCCCCAGGCCAGCCAGGGCGATCAGCCCCACCGTCAACCCATAGGTCAAGGCAGTCGCGCCGCGACGGGATGAAATCAGACGTTTCAACATGACGATCCCCTTTGCAAACTCTGATCGGAGGCCAGCATCGCCAGCTTAAACGTCAATGGCTGCGTCAGTCCTCAGCGGGCCTCTTGGATCATGTCCATCAGCATGCGCTGGCCCGGGGTGATGCCGTCGCCAGCGCCCTCAGGGGCCAGTCTTGGTCCAGAGCCCGCTCCAGAGGGCGGGGCGCCCGCGCCCGCCGTCTGCTCCTGACAGGCCGCGCGCATTCCCTGGCTGACGTCCTCATTCATGGTGCCGAACGCGGTCATGGACACCCCCATGGCGGTCAACCATCGATCCGCGGCCGCCCCGCCTCCCCGGTTGGGATCTGCCCGCAGCGCCCAGAAGGTCAGCAACGCAAAATCGCCGTGCTGAGCCTGATGGTTGACCATGCAGGCACAGGCCTCCGGTTGGCCCATCTGCTGGGAGCACAGGGCCGTCAAGTCCTCGATCAGCGCTGGCTTGGCTGCCTCGATGGGGCCCGCGCAGGCCTCCTGAGCGGCCAAATAAGTTTCGTGCCGCTCCGCCTCCAGGCTCTCCAAGTCGGTCTCCAGCAGGCTGGCAAGCTGGTCTTGCACGCGGCGGTTCGGTCCCACCCCCACCACGGCCCAATGGGGGTCACTCATGGCCTGGGTAATGGGCGCCAGCATGCAGGCGCAGATCTCCTCGCCCGCACCGTTGGCGCACAGCTGCGGCACCTGATCCTTGCCCTCCTGAACCAACTGCTGGGAGCAAGCGGCGAAGGCTGCCCGCTGTGCGGCCTCCACCGTCGTGGAGACGCTGTTGGGGTCCACATCTCCGGCGGCTTTGGCCCAACCTTCCCGAATATCCTGCTGGCTGTCCAAGGCGGCCAGAATGCGGGCCTCCCGACTGATGGCCGGGTCCATCGCCTCAGTCAGGCAGCCACACAGGGCCTCGCTCCCGCCAAAGGCCGGGCATTGCAGCAACCGCTCAGTCCCCGTGGCAACCAAGGGCGCCTCGCAGCCCTGGACACCCGCCACCTGAGCGGCGATGCGGATTTCAAACGCTTCATTGTTGGCTAGGCCGCGCCAAGTGGCCCACTGGCTCTTGCGTCGGGAGCGCTCGCCGGTGCTCATGGCCGCTTCCATGAGGGCCGCCCCGGCCCCCAGGTCCAGGCGCTGGGCAGCAATGCAGGTGCACGCCTCCTCATTGCCCGGTGTCGGGCACGTGTTCTGCACCACCTGCGCCGCCAGGGGCTGGATCTCCGAACGGCACTGGTTGTCCAGGTCGGCATAGTGCAGTTTCCGGCGCTCCAGGAACTGGGCCTTGTCCTCCGCTTCTGCGGCTAACAGCGCATCGGCAAAGGCCTCATCCCTGCTGTGCAGACGGATGCCATAGCGCCATTGGCGCACGGCCCCTGTTTGCAGGTCACGCCCCACCTGACACCGGCAATAGGCCTCGTCATCCACCAGATCCATGCAGGCGCGCGCCAGGCCGGGGCCATAGCGATCCTGCAACGCCGTCTGGGGCGACAGGCTGCCTGTGGCCCATGCCAGGGCCAGGGCCAGTATGAATGCGCCCAGGAACGCCTGGATCAGTGTCTCAACCCGTTTGAAGAACGCCATCGCTGACCCCTCCCCCTTGTTAAAAGCTGCACCCTAGTCCGGTCCGGTGGCCGCTGAGCCGCCCTGCCTTATTCCGCCGCCTGCTGCTGCGGGGGCGGGGTATGGAAGAAATCGTTGCCCTTGTCATCCACAACGATGAAGGCCGGAAAGTCCTCCACCCTGATCTTCCACACCGCTTCCATGCCCAACTCCGGGTATTCCAGCACTTCCATATGCTTGATGCTGTTCTGCGCCAAGATGGCCGCTGCCCCGCCGATGGAGCCCAGATAGAAGCCGCCATAGGTCTTGCAGGCTTTGCGGACCTGGGCCGACCGGTTGCCCTTGGCAAGGCTGATGAAACTGCCGCCCGCCTCCATAAATGGCCCGACATAGCTATCCATGCGCCCGGCGGTGGTGGGGCCAAAGCTGCCGGCGGCATAGCCTTCCGGCGTCTTGGCCGGACCAGCATAATAGACGGGGTGGTTCTTGATATAGTCCGGCAGGCCTTCGCCGGCGTCCAACCGCTCCTTGAGCTTGGCGTGGGCGATGTCCCGGGCCACGATCAGCGTCCCCGTCAAGGATAGCCGGGTCTTGATGGGATGTTGCGAGAGGGTGGCCCGGATCTGGTCCATGGGCTGATCCAGGTCGATGGCCACGACTTCCTGAGATAGGGTCTCCGTCGAGGCCTCCGGCAGGTACTTCGATGGTTCGGTCTCAAATTGCTCCAGGAAGATCCCTTCGCGGGTGATCCGGGCCTTGGCTTGACGGTCGGCGGAACAACTCACGGCGATCCCGATGGGGACACTGGCGCCGTGGCGGGGCAAGCGGATCACCCGCACATCATGGGCGAAGTACTTGCCGCCGAACTGTGCGCCGATGCCCAACTCACGGGTGATCTCAAGAACAATCTGCTCCCACTCCAGATCACGATATGCATGACCAAGATCGCTGCCCTGGGTGGGGAGCGTGTCGAGATATTTGGTGGAGGCCAACTTCACGGCCTTCATGCAATATTCGGCTGACGTCCCGCCAATGACCACCGCCAAGTGATAGGGTGGGCAAGCTGCGGTCCCCAGCTTGGCGATCTCCTCCGTCAGAAAAGCCCGCAGCGCGCTGGGGTTCATGACGGACCGGGTCATCTGGTGGAGGAACGCCTTGTTGGCGGAGCCGCCGCCTTTCTGGATAAACAGGAAGTCGTAGCTGTCACCCGGTTTGGTGTAGAGTTCAATCTGCGCCGGGAGATTGGTGCGGGTGTTCTTCTCCTCAAACATCGACAGCGGCGCCATCTGGCTGAAGCGCAGATTGTCTTGCTGGTAGACATTGAACACCCCGCGGGACAGGGCCTCCCCATCGTCCGCGCCCGTGAAGACCCGCTCGCCCTTTTTACCCATGATGATCGCTGTGCCGGTGTCCTGGCACATGGGCAGGATGCCACCCGCGGCGATGTTGGCATTCTTCAACAATTCCAGCGCCACGAAGCGATCGTTGCCGGAGGCTTCCGGGTCCTTCAAGATGTCCGCCAATTGCTGAAGGTGCCCCGGCCGCAGGTAATAGCTGATGTCCCGGAAGGCCGTCTCCGCCAGCAGGGTCAGCCCCTCCGGCGCCACCTTCAACACCTCCATATCGCCCAAAGTCTCGACGCTGACAAAATCGCTGGTGAGCTGGCGGTAGGGTGTGTCATCGGCGGCCAGCGGCATCAGGTCGGTATAGGCGAAATCGGTCATGGCGGGCACTCTCGGGCTGGCTGATGCAAGTTTCCGATCACGCAGGCAGGGCTGAGCGCCCGGCGCCAACGTCATCTGCCTTTGGGCTACGCCGCCCGCTGCCCAGGGTCAACCGGGATGCGTGGCCTGCCCCTTCACGGTTGCTTCGGTGGTAGACGCCAGCCGCCATACGCCACCAGGACCCAGGCAACCATCAGGCTGGTGCCACCCACCGGCGCCATCCAGCGCAGGACCTCTGAGCCCAGCAGGCGATAGCCATAGATGGCCCCGCAGAACAGCACCGTTCCCACAGCAAACATCAGGGAGGCGCGGGCGAACCAGCGCGCCGCAGCCGCCGGGACGAGGCAGGCCGCCAGGGCCGCGGCAAAGCCCGCCAGGGCGTGCACCAAATGATAGCGCTGGGCGGTTAGCAACTCATCATAGGCCTTGGGGTCAACCGGCAGATCGGTTTCAACGCCGCGCACCAAATGGGCGATGATCGCCCCCAGGATGACGGCCAAGAGGCCCAGAACAGCATGCAGCGGGATCAACAATCGGGCAGAGGGGATGCTCATGGCGGCCTTCTGGCAGGTGGCGGAAGCGTGCGAGCCCGATATAGGCTCAGGCGCCAGGGGGCCCTTCGGCCAAGCTGTCGCACCCCAGCCTCATCGCCCCTTATCCCCAAGCCCCTGCCGCCAGAGACTGCACCATGCCCCAACCCCCGCACATCACCCGACTGGCCCTCACCGAGCCCGACCCCCCTGAGGACGATATCGCCACCTACTACGCCAAGTGTCAGGAGAAATTGGGCTTGGTGCCCCATGTGCTGCGCGCCTATGCCCACAGCCCCGCCAAGCTGCGGACCTTCATGAGCATGTACAACCAGTTGATGTTGGGCGAGAGCGACCTCAGCAAGGTGGAACGGGAGATGATCGCCGTCGTCGTCTCCTCCGCCAACCGTTGCTATTATTGCCTTGTGGCCCATGGCCAAGCGTTGCGGGCCATGAGCAGGGATCCGCAATTGGGTGAGATGCTTGTGATGAACTACCGCGTGGCCCCTTTGCCAGATAAGCAGCGGGCGATGCTGGATGTGGCGTGGCAGCTCACCGTGGATCCCCACAGCATGGCCGAAGACACCCGGCAGCGTCTGCGCGATGTGGGTTGGTCTGAGGCGGCGATTTTCGACATCTTCGATGTCGCAGCCTTTTTCAACTACACCAATCGTGTGGCCCATGGCACCGACATGATGCCCAACCCGGACTATCACGCCATGAACCGATAGGGCGTAGGACCCCGCAGGGACACCGCCACCAAAGGGGATCATCCGAGCGACCACCACGACGCTACAGCACGGCGTGTGCTGACCGGTCAGGCCGGGTCCGCGGTGCCTATATCGGTCGAGGCGCAAACAAGAAACCGCCCCAGACACCGGGTCCGGGGCGGTTTGAGCATTTATCGACAGAAGCAGCGGGTCACCGGACCCGCGCCAGATCACTTGATTTCGACGTCGGCGCCAGCGGCCTTCAGCTTCTCAGCGATCTCTTCGGCTTCTTTCTTATCAATGCCTTCCTTGACCGGCTTCGGCGGGTTGTCCACCAGGTCCTTGGCTTCTTTCAGGCCCAGGCCAGTGATGGCGCGGACTTCCTTAATGACGTTGATCTTCTTCTCGCCGGGGCCTTTGAGGATCACGTCAAATTCGGTCTGCTCTTCCACCGGGGCGGCTTCTTCAGCAGCACCGCCGCCCATGCCGGGCATCATCGGCATGGCCATGGGGGCAGCCGCAGCGGCGGTCACGCCCCACTTTTCTTCCAGCAGCTTGGACAGCTCAGCAGCTTCCAGCACGGTCAGGTTGGACAGTTCTTCGACCAGCTTTTCCAGATCAGCCATGGTCACATTCCTTCTTGGGTCAGTCGTCGAATGATTGGATCAGGGGGGAGAGGGGCGCCGTGAACCCGAGGGGGATCACGCCGCTTCCTTTTGAGAATACGCTTTGAAGACACCAACCAGGTCGCGGGCCGGAGCGGCCAGAACCTGGACGGTTTTGGTGGCGGGCTGCGGCAGAACGCTGACGATCTTGGTGGCCGGGGCGATGAGAACACCCAGCAGCTTGGAGCGCAGCTCCTCGATCGACGGCATCTTGCTCAGCGCCTCGACCCCCTTGGGATCGATGGCCTGCCCCGGCAGCCCACCGCCGACGATGACGAACTTGTCATTGCCCTTGGCATAGGCCAGCGAGGTCTTGGCAACAGCCACAGCGTCCTCGGCGTAGATCATCGCCGTGGGGCCCTTGAACAGCTCCTGCATCTCCTCGAAAGGAGTCGCCTTCAGGGCGATCTGCGTCAGCTTGTTCTTGGTCACCTGCACGCCGGCGCCGACTTCGCGCATCTTCGCACGCATCTCGTTCATTTCGGCAACGCTCATGCCCTTGTAGTGGGCCACGACAATGCCGCCAGTGGTGTTGAACAGGTCATGCATCTGCGCGACCAGTTCGTGCTTATCCTCCCGAAGCATGGGCAGGAACCTCCTGGGGTGAAACGAGGGGGGAGAGGAACCTTGCGCCCCTCTGCGGTCCCTCCCGGCCCGCCGGAGCAGGGGGAGGACGAGGATGGGCGCACGGCATCCCCGGCAGCCGCCAGGGGCGGAAACCGGGCTGGTTCAGGGATCGACAGCCCACAAACCCCCTTTGCCTGCGGTTGCCAAGGCAACAGCAGGAGGGCATGCGGACGAGCCGACGGGACCACCCTCACGGGTTGGCCCCCTGTCCAGATCAGAAAAAACGAAAAACGCTGACAGACGAACCCACAGGGGTGAGGCTGTTCGCACAACAGCGACTCACCGGGTTACGGTCCGGAGCGAGGTGTCTTCTCATCTCCTGCTGGCCATGAATTAAGGCCCCTTGCAGGGCCACCAGCAGTCTTGGACAAAAAGAGCGACTGCTCTCAGAGGGGGGGTGTACTCTGATCGCACGGAAGAGGCAAGCCCGACAGTGGTTTTGGGGCAGAGCGTTAAGGCTTACGCGCTCGCCTTAACCTTTGGGTTATGGGGTGCGGGTCTTCTGGGGTGAACCATAGGACTGCAGGAGGCCCCGCCCGTGGCACATTCTCCCCTGACCCTGGCCATGGTGGGCTTTGCGGGCCTGCTGGCTTTTGCCACCCTCTCCGGCGGCGGGGCGGCCCATGCTGGTCGTTTGGCCGACCCTGCTGCCATCGGGAACGCAATCAGCGCCGTCTATCAGGGGTGTACCCGCAATGGCGGTGCGCAGGAGGTTTGCCGGTGCGTCTCCTCCGGCGTCGCCGACAGCAGCAGCGAGGTCCAAACCCTGGCCGTCATGCTCACCAGCGGCGATCGCGCGTACAGCCGCACCTGGATGGACGATCTGTCGGAAAGGGAGCGACTGGACCGTCTGCCAGCGCTGATGAGCGTGGTTCACATCACCCAGAATTGCGGCCTTCACGGCTGATCCCTGGACAGGCAGGGGGGTTTACTGGCAAGGCAGTGGCCTCCGGTTCCCCACCTTGCCCCCTGTCTGCCATGTCTGCCCTCCCCGCCACCCTTGGCATCGGCGTCCTCACGTGGCGCGCGCATCAGACCGTCGCTGTCAGCGTGGCCAGTTGGCAGCAGGCACGCCTGCTGGACCACGCCAGTGACGCGATGATCTTCTTCCAGCAACAAGAGGCCGATGATGCGGCCCGCGCGCAGGCATGGGGGTTCCGCGCCATCGGCGCGCCGGAGAATATCGGCATCGCACCGGGCATGGAGCAGATCGCGCGGGCGCTGGACACCGACTATATCCTGTTTCTGGAGAACGATTGCCCGACGGTCCTGCCGGCGCCCGCGTTGGCAGAGGTGCTGGACCGCGTGCTGGCGGACATGACCGAACTGTCCATCCCCTATTTCAGTTTGCGCTCCCGGCGGCATCCGGGAGAAATCCTGCCGCGGCGTCGCAAATACCTCCAGGCCTTCGGGATGCGTCACCCCTTGGCAGAATTGCCCGAGAAGCAGCGCGCCCATGCCGGCCGCCAGCGCCTGGGGGCATGGCTGCGCTACCGACCGTGGCAATTGCGGGCCACCGCCGTCTATGTTGAGGAAGACCCGGTGGCCGTCCAGCCCAAGGCCCTGCGCTGGAGCCCCCGGGGCAACATCCTCACCCACAGCGGCTTCCATGCCTGGTCGAACCAGTCCGTGATCGTGCGGCGGGACTGGTTCCTGTCGGTGATGATGGGCGCCTACGCCACCGCCCCGGTGGCTGACACCAACACGCCCAGGCGCTGTCTGGAGCCAGTGGCCAATCGCCCCTGGTGGTACCGTGCCCGCATCCCGCTGGGCTTCGCTGAGCCGGGGGCCTTCACCCACCGGCGCCTGGACGGTTGGTCCACGCGCTGAGTGCTCCGCGCCCTCGCTCCCTTGCGACAGGCTGCCCCGACCAACCCACCTTTACCTGGCAGAGCGACTCGCGCAGGATCAGTGATCGCCTCCCGTGGGCGGCCCCCTTACCAACCCGGCTCCGCCGGCCGTGCAAAGCGGGACTAGGTTGCCGAGGGGAGAGAGCGTTTGATCTGTTGTAAGAGGTCACCCTGGATGTCCTGTTTTCGCCCCTTCGCCCGACTGGCGCTGCTCACGGTTCTCACCGTCTTCAGCCTGGGTCTCAGCCGCGCTGACGCGCAAAGCTACATTTTACGATCATAATGTCGGGCTTGGGTGCTTCTACGCAGACCCCAGCCAGCATATCAGCGTCAGCCCGCAGCCCTTCACCCTGCGCACTTGCCGTAAAGAGTGCCTGCGCCGCGGGTTTCGGATTGCCGGCGTGAATGTGTCCTCCTGTCTGTGCTTCCATGACGGCGGAACCCGCAACGGCCCTCCCCCGTATAACACGACGACGGCCCCCGAATCGGCCTGCGGCGCCAGGTGCCCCAGCAGCCGCAACGGCGGCGGCGGCGGGTGCGGCAGAGCGCATAGCGGTGCCTATCGTGCCTATGTCACCGCCAATCCCACCAGTTTCGATGCCCGCAATCGCTGGGTTGAGACCTCGGGCCGCTGGGCCTCTCCCTGGGGGGGCACCAGTCTGGGACAATGCCGGCACGGAAGTAACTGCAATGGTCATGGGCAGAACCACTGCGGCAATCACCTGGAGGGTGCCATCGTTAAATACTGGCCCAACGGTTGCGGTGGACCGGCATGGGACATCCGCTGCGAGGTGGAACTGACCGTGCAGACCCACTGACCCGTGGCGCAGCAACCGGCTTCAACGGTCCAGCGCGCAGGGGGAGCGCAGGTCCTTCGGGGCCAGTGTGACCTCATACTCCTAAGAATTGAACAGATCCGGTGGATCGGCCTGTTGCACCGGCACCAGGTCCGCCAGGCCAAGGCCCAGCAACCGGAAAGCGCGGCCATTGGCCTCCCGCGCCAGCAGGGGCCGGGCAGCGTCG
>CAZCBM010000058.1:0-14632 GCA_964496805.1 uncultured Rhodospirillales bacterium
AGCCACATCGCGAACAGCAGCGGCCTCTGCGGCATCGGCATCGATTTTGGCCACCATGGTCGCCGCCTCCGCCGCCGCCTGTGCGGCGATGGAGCGGTCGAGGACGCGATGCAGGGTCCAGGTTTTGGACTTGCTGATCGGTGCGCACTCGATGATGGCTACCTTGTCGCCCAGCTTGGCGTCGTTGGTCTCGTCGTGGGCGCTGTACTTCTTCGACAGCTTCACGAACTTCTTGTACAGCGGATGCTTCACGAAGCGCTCGGTGCGCACCGTGATGGTCTTGTGGTTCTTGTCGCTGACGACGATCCCTTGCAGCACGCGACGGGGCATGGGCTCTGGTCTCCTGTTCTAACTTCAGCCCTGGGCGACAAGCGCGCGACGGCGCTCGCTCAGCAGGGTCTTGATGCGCGCGATCGTGCGACGGACTTCCCGCACACGGTGCGGGGTGTTCAGTTGGCCGGTGGCCTTCTGAAAGCGCAGGTTCAACTGCTCTTTCTTCAGCTCCAGCAACTGAGCCTTCAGCTCGTCATTGCTCTTGGCGCGCAGATCTTCGATCACGCTCATCGGTCCTGGTCCTTGTCTCAGCTATGAGCCCTTTGTCGCCCATCGGCGCGAAACTCGCACCGGTCAAAGCGCCAAACGCTCACAGAATCTTCGTCACAAACTTGGTCTTGATGGGCAGCTTGGCGCTGGCCAGTTCGAAGGCTTCGCGAGCCAGGCCTTCGCCCACACCGTCCAGCTCGAACATGACCCGGCCAGGCTTCACCTTGGCGGCCCAGAAATCCACTGAGCCCTTACCCTTACCCATCCGGACTTCGGCCGGCTTGCTGGACACGGGCACGTCCGGGAAGATGCGGATCCAAAGACGCCCCTGACGCTTCAGGTGACGCATGATGGTCCGGCGGGCTGCCTCGATCTGACGGGCGGTGATCCGCTCCGGCTCCAGTGCCTTCAGCCCGAAGGAGCCAAAGGACAGGTAGGTGCCGGACTGGGCAACCCCATGGATCCGGCCCTTGTGGGCCTTGCGGTATTTGGTGCGCTTGGGCTGACGCATCGCTTCGCGCTCCTATGCCTTAGCGGTTGCTCTGGGACGCCATGCGCTTGTCCTGCGCATAGGGGTCGTGTTCCAGGATCTCACCCTTGTAGATCCAGCATTTGATGCCGATCACACCGTAGGTGGTGTGGGCTTCTGCGGTGCCGTAGTCGATGTCGGCGCGCAGGGTGTGCAGGCTGACGCGACCTTCACGATACCATTCGGTCCGCGCGATCTCCGCGCCACCCAGACGCCCGGCGGCGTTCAGACGGATGCCACCGGCGCCGGCGCGCATGGAATTCTGCACAGCGCGCTTCAGGGCCCGGCGGAAACTCACCCGACGCTCCAACTGCTGGGCGATGTTATCGGCCACCAGCTTGGCATCCAGATCCGGCTTGCGAATCTCGACGATGTTCAGCGCCACGTCGCGGCCAGACATACGGGACAGCTCCTTGCGCAGCGCCTCGATGTCGGTGCCTTTCTTGCCGATGATCACGCCCGGACGACCGGAATAGATTGTCAGGCGGCACTTGTTGGCAGCCCGCTCCACCGTCACCCGGCTGACGCTGGCAGAGCGCAGCTTCGGGTTTTTCAGGATGAAATCCTGCAATTTCAGGTCTTCGTGCAGCAGCGTGCCATAGTCCTTGTCGTTGGCGAACCAACGGCTGTCCCAGGTGCGGTTGATGCCGACGCGGATACCGATGGGGTTGATCTTCTGACCCATGGATCAGGCCTCCTCAACTTCGCGGACAACGATGGTCAGGTTGGACCAGGGCTTTTCCACCATGGCCGCACGGCCACGACCGCGGGCATGGAAGCGCTTCATCTTCACCGACTTGCCGACACTGGCCTGGGCAACCACCAGGTTGTCAACATCCAGATCATGGTTGTTTTCGGCATTGTCGATGGCCGATTGGAGGACCTTCTTCACTTCCTGCGCCACACGACGCTTGGAGAAGGTCAGCTCCCGCACGGCAACATCAACGCGCTTGCCGCGGATCAAACCAGCGACGACGTTCAGTTTCTGCGCGGAGCTGCGAATCATGTGGGCGTAGGCGCGGGCTTCATTGTTGGCCACGCGACGCTCATTGGGCGCCTTGGACATCGTTACTTCCTCTTCGCCTTCTTATCCACACCATGGCCGTAGTAGGTACGGGTGGGTGCGAATTCCCCCAGCTTGTGACCAACCATGTCCTCACTCACCAACACCGGAATGAACTTTTGGCCGTTGTGCACGCCAAAGGTCAGGCCGATGAAATAAGGGATGATGGTGGACCGCCGCGACCAAGTCTTGATGACTTCGTTGCGCTTGCTGTCCCGGACTTTCTGCGCTTTCTTCAACAGGAAGCCGTCAACAAACGGCCCCTTAAACGCTGAACGTGCCATAGCGAGATCTCCTGATCGCCACCGCGGGCGTTACCGCTTTTTCGCCTTGTGGCGGGAGCGAATGATATACTTGTCAGTGGACTTGTTGGAACGGGTACGCTTGCCCTTCGTGGGGACGCCCCAAGGGGTCACCGGATGGCGACCACCGGAGGTCCGGCCCTCACCACCGCCGTGGGGGTGATCCACCGGGTTCATGACGACACCGCGCACGGACGGGCGGCGCCCCAACCAGCGGGAGCGACCAGCCTTACCCAAAGAGATGTTGCCGTGGTCGGAATTGCTCACCGCGCCGACGGAGGCCATGCAGACACCCCGGACCCGCCGCAGCTCACCACTGGACAGCTTCACCTGAGCGTAGCCAGCATCCCGACCCACAAGCTGCGCGTAGCAACCGGCGGAGCGGGCCAATTGCCCGCCCTTGCCGGGCTTCAGCTCGACATTGTGGATGATGGTGCCCACCGGCATGTTGGCCAGCATCATGGCGTTGCCCGGCTTGACGTCAGCCTTCTCGCCAGAGATCACCGTATCTCCCACCCCCAGGCGCTGAGGCGCCAGGATGTAGGACAGCTCCCCATCCTCATAGCGGATGAGGGCGATGAACGCCGTGCGGTTGGGGTCATATTCCAAACGCTCCACCGTGGCGGGCATGCCGAACTTGCGGCGCTTGAAATCCACCAGGCGATAGCGCTGCTTGTGGCCGCCGCCGCGCTGGAACGCGGTGATGCGACCGGTGTTGTTACGGCCGCCGCTGCGGGTCTTGCCCTCTGTCAGCGCCTTGACCGGCTTGCCTTTGTACAGCCCCCCACGGTCCACGAGGACGAGCTGGCGGGTACCCGGGGTGCGGGGACGATATTGCTTCAATGCCATTGTCTGCCGTGCCTCCCTTACAGACCGGTGGTCACGTCGATCGACTGGCCTTCCACCAGCGTCACGATGGCGAACTTGGTATCGGTGCGCCGGCCCATGGTCCCGCGGAAGCGCTTGGACTTGCCCTTGCGCACCAGCGTATTCACGGCCTTCACCTTGACCTCGAACAGGCCTTCGATGGCCTGCTTGATTTCCGGCTTCGTGGCATCATTGGCCACCACGAAGGTGATCTTGCCCAACTCCCCGGCCAGGGTGCTTTTTTCAGTCACCACAGGACGGCGAACGATGTCGAACATGCGCTCACGGCTGATCGGCCGGGCGGTGACTTTTTTCAAGGTCGCGCGGCTCATTTCAGGCGCTCCTGCAGGTTGGTGACGGCCTCCCGGCTCAGCACCAAGGTGTCACGACGCAGGATGTCGTACACATTGGCACCCACGGCCGGCAGCGTATCAATCTTCGGGATGTTGCGGGTGGCCAGCACGAAGTTGGGATCGAAGTCGGTGTCCATGAACACGGCGCTGTCGATGGCCAAGCCCTTCAGCGCGGAGGCCATGGCCTTGGTCTTGGGGCTATCCGGCTTCAACTGGTCGATAACAATCAGCTTGCCGCTGCGCGCCTTCGCCGCCAACGCGTGGCGCAGCGCCAGGGCGCGCACCTTCTTCGGCAGCTTGTGGGCGTGGCTGCGCACCACGGGACCAAAAATCGTTGCACCGCCGCGGAACTGTGCCGCACGCTTGCTGCCCTGGCGGGCGTTACCCGTGCCCTTCTGACGGTAGGGCTTCTTGGTGGTACCCTGGATTTCGCTGATGCCTTTGGTCTTGTGATTGCCACTCTGACGGCGGGCCAGCTGATAGCGCACGGCGCGGTGCAGCAAGTCCACCCGGGGCTCCAGATCAAAAATGGACGGATCCAAGTCGATCTCACCGGCGTCGGTATTTGCGAGGGTCTTGATGGTCAATTTCACCGGGCTCACTCCTTCGTCTCGTCGACAGCGCCGGAGGAATCGGCTGACTCACCCGTCTCCGGGCTGGCTTCTGCGGCGGACACATCATCGCCAGCCGCTTCGACGACAGCCGTTTCGCCCTGATCGGCCGGCTGTTCATCAGCGGCGGTCTGCTCTTCGACACCCGTCTGGTCGCTGGCCTCAGCGGTGGACGCTTCGCCCTCCGGCAGGACATAGTCACGGTGGGCACCGGGATAGGGCAGCTCAATGTCAGCGGCAGTGCGCTTGATGGCGTCCTTCACCAACACCCAGGCCCCATCATGCCCGGGGACCGCGCCCCGGATCAGGATCAGGCCCTGCTCCGCGTCCACCCGCACAATGCGCAGGTTCTGCACGGTACAACGGGCGGCCCCCATGTGGCCGGCCATCTTCTTGCCCTTGAACACCTTGCCGGGGTCCTGGCACTGACCGGTGGACCCGTGGGAGCGGTGAGAGATCGACACACCATGGCTGGCGCGCAGGCCGCCGAAATTGTGGCGCTTCATCGCCCCAGCGAAGCCCTTACCCACAGAGGTGCCGGAGACATCGACGAATTGACCGGCGACGAAGTGGTCCGCCGTCACTTCCTGCCCGACGTCGATCAAGGCATCTTCCTTGACGCGGAACTCCACCAGCTTGCGCTTCGCCGGCACGTTGGCCTTAGCGAAATGCCCCTTCAGCGGCTTCGTCACCCGGTGCGGCTTGGCGTTCTCAACACCCAGCTGCAACGCTGTGTAGCCATCCTTTTCCGCCGTGCGCTGGGCCACCACCTGAGCGGCATCCACCTTCAACACGGTCACGGGGATATGCTCCCCTTCGTCGCCAAACAGGCGGGTCATGCCCATCTTACGGGCGATCAATCCGGTACGCATGATCTTGGGCTCTCAAATCCTGTCCGAATCCGGACACCAGGCCCCACGCACAACACCCCAACCGGGATGCTGCGGGGCATTACTTGATTTCGACGTGAACGCCGGCCGCCAGGTCCAGCTTCATCAGCGCATCCACGGTCTGCGGCGTCGGATCAACAATATCCAACAGGCGCTTGTGGGTGCGGATCTCAAACTGCTCGCGGCTTTTCTTGTCGATGTGCGGACCGCGCAGCACCGTGTAACGCTCAATGCGCGTGGGCAGCGGGATGGGTCCGCGCACGGTGGCCCCGGTGCGCTTGGCTGTGTTCACGATCTCCCGGGTGGACTGGTCCAACACACGGTGATCGAACGCCTTCAGGCGGATGCGGATCGTCTGCGCGTCCATCATCTTTGTCCTTCAACACGCAAACCCCGTTTCGTCCCACCGCCACCAATGGCGGGGCGGACGACAAGGGCTGCTTAAACTTGATGCAATCGGCAAAACGCAAGCCCCGTGGGGGGCGCCTGAAACGGGCACTCCCTCACTTACAAAGGCCTGCGCGGGAAATCCAACGCTTGTGGCGGCTCAGATTGCTGCACACCGGGCATGCCCGGACAGCCGTGTCTCACCAACCTGCCCTTACGCTACCGGACAATTCCGAAAGCACATCCCGTAAAGATGGCCCTGTCCCTGGCGGGATCAGAGCCTGAAGCCACCGCATGCGGCGCAAGAGGATGTAGGGAAGGGGGCGAACACCTACGTCGCGTCACCACAAGCCCGGTGTGTACCAAGATTGGCCGACGATGCAAAGCCCTAATTTCACCAAAGCTACGGGTCTGGGGCTGTTCGTTCTTGCTGGCCTCACTCCGCCGCCAGCATCTTCGCCGTGGCAGTGGGCTGTGCCGCCTTACGCCCCCCAAACCGACGCGCCGTGGCGCCACTGGTGGCGCCCGCTGCCTGCTCCTGAGTCGCCGATTGCGGGGCCGCCCGGGCATCAGAGCTGACTTCAGCAAACAGGGTCCGCAGCCACTGCACCCCAAGGGGCTTGGCGTAGCGGTAGCCCTGACCGAACTCCACGGCCATTTCGCGCAGGTAATGGTGGTGCAGGTCGGTCTCCACCCCTTCGGCAATCACCGGCACATTGATCGATCGGGCCATGTTCACGATGGAATCCAGCAGCGGAGCCCGCTGTCCGGATTCGATTCGATGGACAAAGCTGCGATCAATCTTGATGTAGTCGATGGGAAACTTCTGCAACTGGGAAATGTTGCAGTAGCCGGTGCCGAAGTCGTCCAGGGAGATGCGATACCCCCGCTCCCGCAGCCAGTTCACGGCCTGCCACACGCCGTCATCGGCATCATTCTCGTCATCGATGACGCTACGTTCGGTCAGTTCAAACGTGATCCGGCGGGGATTGATCCCAGCGTTGCGGAAACGGTCGTGGGTCCGCTCCAAAAACGCCCGGTCGCGGAAGTGGCTGGCCGCTAAATTGATGGAGATGCGGATGTTGGGGAAGGGGCCCTGCGACTGATCGGTCATGTCCGCCACGACCCGTTTGATCAGCCAGTCCGTCATCGGGGTCAGCAGACCGGTACGCTCCGCCACATCAATGAACAGGTCCGGCCGGATGCGCCCTTTCTCCGGGTGCTGCCAGCGAATCAGGACCTCAGCGGCCACGCAATAGCCGCTGTAGATGTCGACGATGGGCTGATACTCAATGAACAACTCGTCGCGTACGATGGCGGCCTTGATCTCCCCCTCGAAGCTGAACCGGCGTCGCCATAGAAACAGGATAAACAGAAAGCTCAGCAGCCCCGCAGCTCCGGCAAGGCTGGCGCGGGCGGCGGCATCCATGATCCCATCGGTCCAGGAGACGTCCGGATCTGGCAGCTGCACCACCAGGACCGCATAATCCGCCCGATCCAGCGTTGTCTCGGCCGTCACCAGCGACAGCGGCACCGCCACGGCCGGCAACACATCACCGCTCTTGGTCAGTTGGACCTCCAGCAGGGTGGTCTGCCCGGTCAGCGCCGCCCCTTCCACCAGCGTCACCTCCGGCCCCGCCGATGCCAGCAACGCCCCATCGGCCACCCGCAGGAGACCCAAGGCCATTTTGCCCGCTGTCTGGGTTTCGGCATAAGTGCCCAACAGATCCGGCGGCAGCAGCACGTTGGCGCCGCTGCCGTCCGGCCGGCGTCGGGATGCCACGATAGAGGTGGACGGGACTTGCAGCGTTGTCGTCGGACGACTGAGGATCAGGTCGTCCCCCAATTCACGGAAGATCAACGCCCTCTCCCCGGGCAGCAGACCCATGGCCGGCTCCGCCATGTCAAGGCTCACCGGACCCCAAGTGGTGCAGGTCACCGTACCGTTGCGGTCAAACAAGCCCGCTTGGCGCACCAGGGGATGGAAAAAGCTTGGATCGCGCAGCAGCCGCATGGCCGCGGCATCACAACTGGACCCTGTGGCCCGCAACAGCCCGGACAACACCCGATCCACCTGCCCCAGCACCTCCCGCAGATCGGCGGCCGTGCTCTCCCCTGCCTGAACCAAGGGTTCCATGACCATTGGTTTGTCGCGCTGATACATCACAGCGAACACCACGCCGGAAGGCAGCAGCACCAGCACCAGGAACATCAGAAGGTAGATACGACGATGCCGCCGCAGGCCGTCACCCATGATCCGCCCCCGTTACACCGCCTCCACGCATGCCCCATCCAGCGCGGCGCGCAGGACAGAAACAGACGTGGTCGGGCACAAGGGCAACGGGAAGCGAGGCATTCTTGGGTCCCAATAAACCGGCGAGAACTCAGGGGAGGGGCAGATCGCCGTTTCCCATGTCAATGACCGTATGTGACATGACCCTGTAAACAACCGGTGTCCATCCGACAGAGTCATCAGCTTATCCCCTGCCCTGTCCACAGGGGACAGTTGACGTTTCAAAGACCGGGAAAAAGCGGGGCACTCCATCAGCGCATGAGGCCCAATAAGAGCCATCACAGCAGCACGTCGGCGGCAAGTAGGAGTTGATGGAGCGGGTGATGGGAATCGAACCCACACAACCAGCTTGGAAGGCTGGGGCTCTACCATTGAGCTACACCCGCGAGCCAACGGAGGCTAGCGGGGACAAGGGTGGGCTGCAAGCGGAATGTCTGGCAGCCTGACAGCAGCGGACACCGATTTGGAAACGGTCCCTCTGAAGTCCATTATTATGGTTGCTTAGATAATCGCGACGGTAGCTTTGCCGTTTCGGGATCTGGCGCCCGAGCGCGCGTTGCGCCGGCATAGAGCGCAGGACCCCAAGGTCGCACCGCCACGGAGGGGATCATCCGAGCGACCACCAGAAAGCGACAGCAGGGGCGCCGATTCCAAATCGGTGTCCACTGCTGTAGGGTCAGCGCCAACCCCGCGGCTAGACCTAATGTAATGATACTGGCGTGGGCGGCCGGGTGGAAGCGTCGGGTGGACTAGGTAGGCGGGACAGACCCTAGCGGCTGAAGGAGACAGATCCAATCAGGTCGGAGACGCTCTCTCCCATGACGAAGGGCCAGAGGCCTGCCCCCAGCACGACGGTAGAGAACGCAATCATCGCATATTCGATTGCCGTGGCGCCGTCCTCGTCTTTTAGAAAGTTTTTCATGGCGCAACCCGTCCTGCCCTTGTTTCTTCGGACTACTCCCGTGATGCACCATACTGGTTAACGCCCCGTTAATCCGCTGCGGACCGGTTAAGGCTTCGCCCCCTGGTCATCACGGCCCGCAGGGTGATAGAACCTGCCCCGGTTCCCCCTATCCGATCGATCACCGCCGATCGGACCGCCTTTCCCCCGTCCCTGGATCCGACCCGCACCATGCTTCGCCTGCACAATTCGCTGACCCGCAGCCCGAGCCCCGTGACTCCCCTGGAGCCCGGCCACGTGCGCATGTATGTGTGTGGCCCCACCGTCTATGACACGGCCCATTTGGGCAACGCCCGGCCGGTGGTGGTCTTCGACGTGCTGTTCCGCTTGCTCCAGCGCCTGTGGCCGCGGGTCACCTATGTTCGCAACATCACCGATGTTGAGGACAAGATCATGGATCGGGCCAAAGCGGAGGGGCGCACCATTCAGGAGGTGACGCGCACCGCCACCGACATGTTTCACGCGGACATGGCCGCCCTGGGCACCCTGCCCCCCACCGTGGAACCCCGGGCGACGGACCACATCCCGGAGATGCTGTCCCAGATCCAACAGTTGATTGAGCGGGGGGCCGCCTATGAAGCGGAAGGCCATGTGCTGTTCCACGTCCCGGCCTTCCCCGCCTACGGCCGTCTCTCCGGCCGCGATAGGGATGAACAGATCGCGGGCGCGCGCGTCGAGGTGGCCCCCTACAAGCGGGACCCTGCGGATTTTGTCCTCTGGAAGCCCTCCAGCGAGGATCAGCCGGGCTGGGACAGTCCCTTTGGGCGGGGGCGACCGGGCTGGCATATCGAGTGCTCTGCCATGGCGGAGAAACATCTGGGGGTGCCGTTTGACATCCATGGCGGGGGCGCGGATCTGATTTTCCCCCACCATGAGAATGAGATCGCCCAAAGCTGCTGCGCCCATGGCTCCGCCGACTATGCGACCCTATGGGTTCACAATGGCATGCTGACCGTGGATGGGGAGAAAATGGCCAAGAGCCGTGGAAACTTCCTGACGGTACGGCAATTGCTGGCCGATCATCCGGGGGAAGCGCTGCGTCTGACCCTCCTCTCCGCCCATTACCGTCAGGCGTTGGATTTCACCTCTGAGCGGGTGACCCAGATGACACAGGCGCTGGACAGGCTTTATGGGGCGCTCCGGGGCCTTGATCCTGCCCCCGCCGATGCTGATCCGGCGGTGCTGGAAGCCCTCTGCGATGATCTGAACACGCCCAAAGCCATCGCCCGTCTGCATGAGCTGGCCGGTCAAGTGAACAAAGCCGCCGATGGGGACAAGGCCGCGGCGGCTGGCGTGCTGAAAGCCTCCGCCGCCGTTCTGGGCTTGGCGCAACAGGACCCGGAGGCCTGGTTCCAGCAGGCAACGGCTGGCGACGACAGCCTGAGCGCCGAGGCCATCGATGCCCTGATCGCGGAACGCCAAGCGGCCAGAAAGTCACGGGATTTCGCCCGCGCTGACGCTATCCGCGATCAACTCACCCAGGCCGGTATCGTTCTGGAGGACGGCGCCGGCGGCACCACATGGAAACGAGGCTGAGCGCCGCTGGTCAGCCGCACACAGGACCGGGCCAGTTCCGCCCGGCCCTTCCAGAGCTCACAGCCTTTGCGCATCCAATGCAGCAGGCTGATCAGGGTGATCCAGCCGTGATCATAACGGTGCCGTCTTCCGCGTTATCGACATTATCGTTGTTGCCACCAGCACCGCCCGTGAAGGTAGCCTGAATGCTAGCGATGCCACTGTCGGCAACATAGCTACCGCCGCCTCCTGCCCCGCCACAGTGATCCGCATTTTGGGAGGCGCCGCCACCGCCGCCGCCGAAACCACCACCGCCGCCGCCACTGGAGCAAAGGCTGTTGGAATAGTCACGGCTACCTGCACCGCCACCACTGATCCCGAAGGCAGCATAGCTTTGACCAGGTGTCGCTCCAGAACCGGAAGCCGAGTCACCGTCATTGACCGTTATTGCACCATTGGCATCTATGGCACTGGTTCCCCCATTTCCACCATTGTAGGCGCTGCCGTTGGGGGACGTACCCTGCGCCCCACCGCTGCCTGTATAGTTCAGGCCACGGTTTGCCGGGGTCCCCCATTACCGCCATTGGGACCATTGGCACGGCTTCCATCGCCGCCACCGCGCCCTTCCATCTGGGCAGCGGGGCTATCGTCGCCGCCACCACCGCCACCGCCCGCAACCGCCAACAGGATGGCGTCGCCACCGCCGTCGGGGACGAAGCGGATGGCACTGGCGCCACCGCCGCTGCCGCCATCCTCCGCACTGGGATCATCCTCTGCGCCGCCGCCACCACCAATGGTGGCCTGCTGAATTGCGCTGCCCACATCCCCCTCACGGCCGCGACCGCCCACCAGATACTCGAACTGACCGGCGACACCCGGCGTGAAGGTGAACCGAACGCCAGCGCCACTGCCGCCGGGGCGCTGCCCCGAATGGCCAGAGCCGCCCCCTGCCCCTTCCACGGTGATGGTGAAGACGCAATCCGCGACGTTGGCGCCAACAGACACACTGGCACTGGCCGTCGGCGTGCTGGTGTTGAGCGCCGAAAAGGCAGCCGGATCACAACTGACGGCTGGAGTTGCCTCGGTTTCGTTTCCGCCACCCATGGTGCCGTCAGATGCGTCCGTCAGGGTCGAGGAGACATCGCCAAACAGGCTATCCACGCTCTCGCCCACGCGGGTGACGGCGGCGATCCCCGCCACCGCAACCAGCCCCACGACCAGCCTATAGGTCAACGCCGTCGCGCCGCGCGTCTTCCTGACACCCGGGTTCACTGTAGCGTTGCATACCTGATCCACCATTGGCTCGTCCCCTCTTGCAATTTAGCAATACCTGTCCAAGGTGTCGCAGGCGACGCCAGGGCCGTCAACCCCTGAAGGCGGGCAAAGGGCGGCCGCAATCCCCGTCAGCCTGAGGGGACGCTGATGCCCCAGGCCCAGGCCAGACCGGCGAGGGCACCGCAGGTGGCAAACACGCCAAAGGCCACCCGACGACCACTGAGCACGAACACAGCCAGCCCAATGCCCACCGCCCCCAGCCTGAGCCCCAAGGGCGCATAGGCCAGCGGCGGGTTGGGCAGCAGGATCATGCGGCTGATCAAAGCCGCCAGCGTGGCATAGGCCACGCACGACACCCAAACAAAGGCAGGCGCTGACAAATCCAGGCGCTGCCCAGCCAGCACCCCAGCCAGCCGACACACATAGGTGCCCAGCGCCGCCCCGATCAGGGCAGCAACAGACGGCTCCAACAGGTCGGTCATGACACCGCGCGCCCTTTGGTGGCGGCGTCCTCCGGCGGCGGCCGCCGTCGGGGTGGCCTCAGCAGGAAGGCCAACGTGCCGCCAGCCAGACCCGCCAGCGCCAGATACCAATCCGCCGTCACCTCATGCAGGACCGGTCCCAGGACCAGCCCGGCCCCTATGGCGATCAGGCGCCTTGTATCCGACAGGTCCACCACCAGCACGATCAGGAAATAGACCGGCGTGGAGATCACCAGCGACAGGACCACCAGCGGCGGCAGGCTACCGGCCAGATAGCCCAGGAAAGTCATGGTCAGCCCCGTGAGGATCAGAACCCCACTGATCCCATAGAGGAAATGCGCCCGAACAGCGGGCGCCAAGCGCGGCAACGCGTTGACGGTGGTGATCCAGGTTGTCAGGGCAATCAGATGGCAAGCCAGCCATTGTTGCCACCGCGGCAGCCCTCCCTCCCGGAAGTAGGGGGTCAGCACGGCCACCATGGGCATAAGCCGGACATTGGCCAACGCCACCCCCAGGGTTATGGTCAGCAGACTGAGCCCGGCCGGCAGGCTCTCAATCAACAGCAATTGTCCGGGCAACGCCCAGACGAAACTGGTGGCGGCCAGCGCCCACCCCAGGGAGACACCCGCCTGGCTGCACAGGGCCCCAAAACCCAGGAACCCGATCCCGATGACCAGCATCGGGGTGCCCAGCCCGGCGCGCAGGCCCGCCAGAAACGCCGCCTTGGGTGTGTTCAGGTCCGCAGGGGCAACGCCGCTGGAACCGCTCATCCTTGCCCCTCCGTGGCCGCAGTCCATCCCGTTGGCAGCTGCGGGAGAACCTCTGCCCCCGCCGCCGTGAGGTCAGCCGGGGCCGACAACGCTTCATTGCGCAGCATCACCATCGCCCAGAAGGCGCCATCGGGCGCTTGGACACCGCTGCGCACCTCGCCCACCGGCTGCGGTGCGCCCGGCAGGGTGACTGGCGTGCCGGCGGCTGCCTCGGCGGAGAGGCGGCAGGGCACCAAGCGCTTGCGCACATTCCCGCGATAGTGGCTCCGCGCGGTGGTCTCCTGCCCCAAATAGCATCCCTTCTGCCAATCAATGCTGCCTAGACGATCGAAGTTGGCTTCCAGGGCCAGGGTTTTGCCCTGGACAAGGTCCGCCGGCGGATGGGGCAGGCCGGCGCGGATCCGGGCCACCTCATAGGCCGCCGCGTCGGCCAGGGCACAGCCATGGCCGCCCGCCCAAGTCGCCAGATCCTCGCCCGCGGGCAGAATGCAGCGCATCCCCAGGGACGGGGCGCGGGGATCGGGATAGGCGAGCACCTCGTCCGGGATCGCGGCGGCCGGGATCGCAACGGCGGGGGCCAGCAGGGCCACCACCTGTCGATCCGTGACCGCCTCCAGCGTCACCTGGCTGCGCAGGCGATAGGGGCGCAGGGCGCGGATGACGGGCTCCCCCTGCCCCGCCGGCAGGTCCAGGATCAGGCTGTCCGCGCCCTCCGCCACCAGGATAAAGTCCGCCTGATATTGCCCCTGCCGGGTCAGCAGGACGGCATGGAGGGGGTGCCCAGGGGCCAAGCGAGCGGGATCATTGGTGATGAGGCCATTGAGGAAGCTCAGGCGATCCGGCCCGGCCACCCGCACTAGGTCCCGGGGCAATGCAATCATCTGGGGCTCAGGAGGCATGGCAGTCCACAGCAAGCTGACGGTCGGAAAGGAAGCCCACGGGACGGCGACCCGTCACAGGGCAAGACCCAGAGCTTAGAGCATTTTGCGCGGCAAAGAAGTCACCCCAGGGCCCCTTCGTGGCCCCCGGCCCCGTAAAACCGAAACCGCCCAGGGCAGTCGACAAAGCCGAGGCGCAAAACAACCCCACGAAGGAATGCTCTAGAAGCCTTTGGGGTGGCGCCGAGAGCATCGGCTTCTCAGGCCTCCAGCATCCTTCCCGCGTCACTCAAAGGACAACCCGCCGGGGCATGTCCACCGGCTGCGCTCGCCCACCCCTTGCCCTGAGCCTCACAGTCCCCAGCGCTCCCCAGCAGCCAACTCAGCCGCGCCAAGCCCTCCCGGGCCAGACCCACCGCGACAATTGTCAACACTGCTACCAGCGCCAGCCCAAGCCTGAGAGATCGCTCCATGATCCAAGTCTCCCGGTTTGGGTTGCCTAGCCGAGGAGAAACCCGCCCCTCCTGGCGCCGCCGTCGCCGCCGTGAACAGGACAGACCTGAATGCTACAGTGGCTTATCTTCGGACGCACCGGACGGCGAAGCTGTAGCGCTTGCCGTCGTTGACGCGGCCGCCGTCGAGCAGGTCCCGGCCCCAGGCGCCGTTGCTATTGAACTCGCTGGCCGACCACACGCCGCAAGGGTACAGCGCTCCATTTGAACATTCTTCTTGGGAGAGGATCCGCCGATCAAAGGTCTGCGCCATCGCCGTCTTGCTGCTATGCGATACTGGCAGCCAAAACAACGCCCATGCCGAATTATCGTACGTGCGCGCTCGATCGTGCATCGCCGCCCATAACAGATCCAGCTCATCCGCCGCCGGCAGATACCAGTCGTCGTGGCCGTTCATCGAC
>CAZCBM010000059.1:0-718 GCA_964496805.1 uncultured Rhodospirillales bacterium
GCGCCCCCACCGTCGCCCCCTGCCCGATCACCACCGGCGCGCTCTCTTTTCCCGGGCCGATCACAGCCCCGGCGCCGATGAAGGCATCTGCCTCCACCCGCACAGCACCCAGCAACCGGGCACCAGGGCTCAGCGTGACGTGATCCCCGATCCAGACATCATGGGCGATGGTGGCGCCGCAATTCACCAGCACATGGGCCCCCACCTCACTGTCCACGGTCAGGACGGCACCGGACTGGATGACGGTGCCCGGCCCCAGCCACAGGCTGCTGTCCAGGCTCACGGTCGGTGCAACCACTGTTGCAAACCCGAAGCCAACCTCCGTCGCCTCCTGAACCAAGCGCCGGCGAACTGAAGCATGGCCAGCAGCCGCAAGGGCCAGGGCGGCCGGCCAGCGGTGATGGGCCTCCGCCGCGCTCAGCACGGGGATGCCGTGCAAACACGCGCCCTTAGCAGGAAGGCGGTCGACAAAGGCAACCACCTCATCGCCACATTGGCGCACCAGGCCAAGGGTCTCCCGCGCCTGCCCGCCTGCCCCAAAGATCACGATCTCTCGTCCGCCGCCCCTGCTCACCCCAACAGCCCCCATTGCAGCCGCTGCCCCGCCGCAACGGCTGCCCGCAGGGGGCGCCCCAGGACCAGGTCCAACTGATCGGGAGAAATCCCCTCCGCAGGGCGCAGCGCGTCCAGGTCACTTTCGCTGAGAACATGGCCCGCC
>CAZCBM010000059.1:728-14623 GCA_964496805.1 uncultured Rhodospirillales bacterium
CCCGGGCGACCACGAGGCCGCGACGGGCGACCTGACGGGTGTCCATCTCCGTGGGGTGAGGCTGCTTGCGGCCATTCCCCAAGGCCCGATGGATGTCCCGCGCGGCAGCCACCAGGACAGCCAACTCCGCCGGCTCAAGGCTGGCCGCGTGATCCGGCCCCGGGAGACTGCGGTCCAGCGTGATGTGTTTCTCCAGCAACGCTGCACCCTGTGCCACGGCCGCCAGCGCGATGGGCAATCCGGCCGTGTGGTCGCTGTAACCCACCGGTAGACCAAACACCGTCCTCAGGGTCTCCATGGCCTTCAAGTTCACGGACTCCGGCGGTGCCGGATATTGGCTGGTGCAGTGCAGGATCATCAGCGGCCCAGCGCCGTGGGAGTCCAGTTGCTCCACTGCCCGCGCCACCTCAACCAAATCGGCCATGCCGGTGGAAAGGACGCAGGGCACCCCAAGCCGCGCCACAGCGCGCAAATGCAGGTGGTTCGTGACTTCGCCGGAGGGGATCTTGAACAGCGGCATCCCCAATCGGTGCAGGATGGCAATGCTGGGGGCATCAAACGGCGTGGACAGAAAGGTGATCCCCCGGCGCACAGCATGGGCCGCCAACTGCTGAAACTGCTCCGGCGTGAGGGTCAGTCCGCGCAGCATCGCCAGTTGGTCCAGCGCCTGGGTCCCCTTCTCCTGGTAGGCAGCCAGCGGGGCGGCCGGTGCCACCAGTTTCTCCGGCGTGAAGGTCTGGAACTTGACCGCGTCGGCGCCAGCATCGGCCGCCACGTCGATCAGGCGACTGGCCATATCCATGTCGCCATTATGGTTCACCCCAGCCTCGGCAATGATGTAGCAGCTGCCGTCGGGGCGAACCCAGGGCGGTGGCTCAATCATGGGCTCCCCCAATGCCGCTTCACGGCGTCAATGACCCGGGCCTGATCCGCTGGATCAAGATGGGTGGAACAGGGCAACGGACAGATGCGCGGCCACAGCGCCTCCGTGCGGGGCATGGGGGCCGCCGGACAGGTGGCATAGGGGGGCTGGAGATGCACAGGCTTCCAGAAGGGCCGGACATCGACCCCCTCCTCCCGCAGGGCCGACCGGAACCGCTCAATCCGATCCTCGGCCCAGGCTGCCGGCAACAGGACCCCGCTCAGCCACGGAACGGGCGTGGCCCACGGGGGCTGGGGAAAGAAGCCAATGCCCTCCAGGTCTGCAAAGGCCGAGCGATACTGGGCATCGATGGCCCGCTTGGCGGCGATGAAGCCGTCCAGCTGCTCCATCTGCGCGCAGCCCACCGCCGCCTGCAGGTTGGTCATGCGATAGTTAAAGCCCACCGCATCATGGTCATACCCCGGACCGCGACGGGCGGTGGTGGTGAGATGGCGCACCTGCGCCAGCATCTCTGCATCGGGGCCAAACACGGCCCCGCCCCCGCCGCTGGTGACGGTCTTGTTGCCATTAAAGGAATAGACTCCCAGGGTCAGCCCAGACTGGGCCAGGGGCTGGCCGCGGTGGCGAGCGCCCTGTGCAGCGGCGGCATCTGCCACGATGGGCAAGCCGTAGTGCCGTGCCAGGGGCTCCAGCCGCGCCATGTCCGCCGGACAGCCCAGGGTGAACACGGGCATCAGGGCGGCCAGCCGCCGGCCGGTTGCCCTGTGGCGCCAGGTGCCGTCCCCTGCCCGCTGCGCCTGAGTGGCCAGCACGTCTTGAAGCTGGTCGGGGTCCAGGGTCCAACTGTTTGCCGACACATCCAGCAACCAGGCATCAGCGCCTGCCTGGGCGATGGCGCTGGCGGTGGCGATGAAGGTCAAACTCTGGGTCAGCACCAGATCACCGGGCCGCACCCCCAGGGCCACCAGACAGGCATGCAGCCCGGTTGTGCCGGCGGAAACCGCCACAGCCCCCGGCGCCCCGGTCTGCGCAGCCACGGACGCCTCAAACTGATCGACGAACGCCCCAACCGAGCTGACATAACCCGTATCTATGCAGGCCTGAAGATAGGCCGCTTCGTTTCCGGCAAGGTTGGGGACAGCAAGCGGGATCATGGACACCAGACGGACAGGGCGGAACGGCGGCGATGGGGCCACCCGGTGAGAGCAGGGTTATGCAACCCGGTGAGAGCAGGGTTATGCACCCTTGCGCGGCTCACGCCAACGCCAGTGAGCCGGGACAGCCGCGAGAGTGGCCCATCACTTCAACGGTAGCGGTCTGGCCAGAATAGCCCGGCAAGCGTAGTCTTGTAATCCAGGTCACAATGCCCCCTGGGCATGCAGGTCACGTCTGCCCCCTGTGAGACGCCCCCTGTGAGACGCCCCTTCTACGACGTCCCCCTTTTTTAAGGCGTCCCGTGGTACGCCCCCCCCGGTGAATGGTGCCAGCCCATGCCCCACCCGCTTGCCGCAATCAGTCAGCAGTCCCACCGTCAGTCCATGCTGTCCCGCCGCCAGGCTCTGCGCACCACGGCCCTGGGGGTCGCCAGCGTCGCTGCCTCCTCCCTGGCCGCCCCGGCCCTGGTGTTTGGTGCCGATGATGGACCGTTCCCCCAGGCGCCCCTGGGCTATGACGTTGACGCGCTGGCGCCCGTGATATCTGGCCAAACAGTGGCGCTGCATTACGGCAAACACCATGCCGGCTATCACCGCGCCTTGAACCGGCTGGTGGCTGATACCCCCTATGAGGGCATGAGCCTTCCGGCCGTGTTGCGCGCCGCGGTCAACAATCCGGCCGCCACGGCCATTTTCAACAATGCGGGCCAGGCCTGGAACCACACCCTCTACTGGGCGCAGATGGCACCTGGGGGAGCCCGCGCCCCCTCCGGTACCCTGGCCGAGGCCATCGCGCAGAGCTTCGGCGGCTTCGAAGCGTTCAAGGATCAGTTTGTCCGCGCCGCCGGCACGCTGTTTGGCTCTGGATGGGTCTGGTTGGTGGCGGACAGGGCCGGCCTGGGCATCGTCACCACCCGCAATGGCGCCAACCCGGCTGCCTATGGTGCCCATGCCGTCATCGGCGTCGATGTCTGGGAGCACGCCTATTACCTGGATTATCAGAACCGGCGCGGCGAGCATGTCCGTGCTCTCCTGGACCAGCTGATCGACTGGCACGCCGCGGGTGATCGTCTGGCCGCCCTCTGAGACCCCCTTTCCCCAATCGCCAGACCCCGATCGTCCCCCAATGACACCCTCTTCCCTGTTCCAAGCCCAAGAAGACCTGCTGGTCCTGATTGACCTACAAGAGCGGTTGCTGCCCGCCATCCAGCACGGCGAGACCGTGGTGCGTCGGTCAGTGTTTCTGGCCCAGGTGGCAAGCGCGCTGGCGGTCCCGACCCTGGTGACGGAACATTGTGCGGAGCGGATTGGTGGCAGCGTCCCGCCGCTGCGTGCCTTGGACCTGCCGACGGTGGCCAAACGGCACTTCGGTGCCATGGAAACGGCCGCCTTTCGCGGGGCCCTGCCGGCGGATCGGCGCCGGGCAATCCTTTCAGGAACGGAGGCCCATGTGTGCGTTTACCAGACCGCCGTGGGGCTTTTGGATGCCGGGTGGGCCGTGGCGTTGGCGGTGGATGCCTGTGGGTCGGGCTTGGCGAGCGATCGGGAGGCGGCCTTGGCAGATCTGGCCCGCCGCGGCTGTCGCCTGGCCACCACCGAACAGGTGGCGTTTGAATGGCTGGGTCACGCTGACCACCCGGCCTTTCGGACGGTTCTGGCATTGTTGAAAGCTGCCCGCAGTTCGACGACCTCCGGCTAGACGGCCCACGGCTTGGCGGCCCACGGCTTGGCGGCCCACGGCTCAACTGAAGCTCAGCGCATCACCGACTGCGATGCCGCCTGAAGTGACCCGCCTCAGGATGCTACAGCAGGGGACACCGATTTGGTATCAGCGCTCCTGCTGTAGCTTTCTGGCGGTCGCTCGAATGATCCCCTCCGTGGCGTTGCCACTACGGGGTCCTGCGCTCTAACGGCGGTGCGAAGATCTCCACCGGTCGGGTGACGCCACGCAGGCTGTGGGCTCCCAGGGCCTCCAGGGGCATTTCCCCCAACAACTCCGCCACCTCTGCGGTCAGCAAGATGGGCCGACCCAGGTGCTTGCTCAGCCCCTCGACCCGGGCGGTGGTATTCACCGCGTTGCCGATGACCGTGAAATCCAACCGTCCCGGCGCGCCGATATTGCCGAAAAACACCTCGCCTGCGTGTAGTGCAATACCGGTGCGCAGCGGACGCCAGCCCTCGATGTCGGCTAGACCGGTCACCGCATCATCATTGAGGTCTTCCAGGGCCCTAAGTCCGGCTTCGGCGGCCTGGAGCGCAGCCAACGCGGCCTGCTGCCCCGTGGCATAGGCCTCAAAGGGGAACACCGCCAGCAAGCCATCCCCAATGAATTTCAGCACCTCTCCCCCATGGCCCACCACCGCCGCCACCAAACGCTCAAAATAGGCATTGAGCACCGCGACCACATCTGGCCCCGACAGGCGGTCGGACAGGTCGGTGAACCCCCGCAGGTCGGATGACCAGATCAGGCAGCGGATGGGCATGCCGTCGCCGCGCTTGATGGACCCCTCCAACACCCGGCGCCCGGCAACCTCTCCCAGGTAGGCGCCCAGGGTATTGGCGGCGATGCGGGAGGCAGTATGGCGGCTGATGTGCAGGGCGAACAGGTGCAATAACGGTTGCAGGGCCAGCAATTGGTCGTCCGAGAAGCCCCCCTTCGCGCGGGTGGAGAGGGTCAGGGCATTGCTGAGCCCCCCAGGGGCGCGCAGGGGCATGGCCAGGTAGTCGGTAAAGCCCTCCTCCCGCAGTTCAGCCAGCAAGGGTTCGCGGAGGATAACCTCCGGCCTTTCCAAGCGGCGGCGCACGAATAGCCCATGCTCCAAAACACTATAGAGGGGGTTGTCGCGGTAGGCGGAGCTGTCGCTGGCCGCCCACCCCACCTTGACCTCGTCACAGATCCGGTCGCTGCGCCGCCAGTGCCAGCCATAGCCGCTGAGCTGCGGATGGATCGTGGCCATGGTCAACAACATCCGGTCCAACGGCCAATGGGCTGCCACAAGGCGCCAACCGAACTCCTGGACCAAGTCCAGCAGGTCCTCGGTATTCAAGGCATCCTCCAGCAGCCAGCCCTCAATTTCCTTCAAGGTCGTGGGCTGCGGATCCGCGACGTCGCGGGTGTAGCGTCGGATGAGGGTGACCGCCTCAGGATAGGTTCGGGGGGCCGGATCAGTGGGTAGGGAAATGGTCATGGCGGCTCACAGCCCGGGGGGAAGCGACAATCCCAGGATTTAGGCGGTCAGCGGTGTCGGTACCAGAGCCCGGCCCCCACAGCAGGGGACACCGATTTGGAATCGGTGTCGCCGCTGTCGCCTTCTGGTGGTCGCTCGGACGATCCCCTCCGTGGTGTTGCCACTTTGGGGTCCTACGCTCTGTCCCGCGTTGCGCCAAGGCGGAGTCAGCACCAACCCGACGCCTGCACTCGGCGTCCCTTCGGCCGGCCACCCATTGCGATGATACTCCCTTGGGTGGCCGGGTGGGGGCGTGGGGTGGTCACGCTCGGTGGCGCAGACCCTAAAGCCCAATGTCCTGATCCAGCTTGAGCGTATCAATGACCCGGTGCAGCACCGCCATCTCCTCCACAAAGCGCAGGAAATCACCCTTGAGGTCCAGCGGGCTTTTGGGATTGGAGGGCTGAAACAGGGTGTGGGAGGGGATCAATATCAGCAACTCCGCGCCGTTGAAGCTGGCGGTCACCCTGCCCTTGTCCAACCCTTGTTCCAGGTCCAGGAGGCGGGCCATGAAGCTGGGGGTGAGAATGGTCCGCGCCTCGATCTGGTCACTGGCATAGACGGCGAAGCGATCCTCAAAGTGCGGGTCCTCCAGATGCACCCTCTCCAACGCGCTGAAGGTTTGCGTGAACCATCCACCGACGGCATTCCCCAGCCAGCCACCGTCGCGTCGGATCTGCACAACGCCCTCAGGATGCTTCGGGGGTTCAATCAGCACTATGAGGCCGCGGAAAACCGTATGTCGGGACTTCCGCCCCTTGCTGTCGGTGCTCTCCCGCTCCAGCACCGCTTGGCACATTTGCAGGGGTACATCCCGGTGCGTGCCCTTGATGTAGTCAAACAGGCTCACCCGATTATGGCTGGGGACAATGCCGAAATCCTTCAGCCGACCGGTGGACCAAGGGGGAGAGGAGGCAAAGCTGTATTGCTCCCCCAGATAGCCCACGGCCTTGTCGAACAGGCTGCCTTTCAGCACCCTTTGGAAATCACGCAACGGCTGGCGCATCCAACTCCACGCGCCAACAACGCCAATGAAGGCCAGAAAAAACCCAAAAATGGACCAATCACCCCGGATATAGCGCAGCATCAGCAGGCAAAGGGCGATGCTGATGGCGGAGATGACGAACTGGGTCGGTCTCCGGCTTCGGGATTTGGCCACCGCCGCTTGCCGATCCCGCTCCAGCACCGCCGCGGCGGGTCCCAGATGGATATCGAAATAGGCCGTTCGCGGATCCACCGCTGCGCCAGGGGTCGGGGTCACGCGTCAGGGCCTATTGCAGGTAGTCGCCGGCGTTCACCGGGCCCTTGGCGCCCGGATCCGCCTCGAAACTGGGCAAGGTCTTGACGCCCGCCAGGTTGGCGATCATGGGGCCAGGAAAGACCTGGGCCGCGGTGTTGAGGCTGTTGACGGCAGAATTGTAGAAGCGGCGAGCCGCTGCAATCTGCGCCTCCACCTCGTTATAGGTCTGCTGAGCCTGCACCATGGGCTGGGCGGCCTTAAGGTCGGGGTAGGCCTCCGCCCGCAGCATCACCTGCCCCAGGGCTGTCCCCAATGCCCCGGCGGCCTGCAGATGCTCCTTCACCGCAGCCCTGTCCTTCGGGTCGTAGTCCTTCTCCACCGCCTCCCGCAGGCGGGTCACCTCCCCCAGCAGCGCCTCCTCATAGTCCATGTATTTCTGGGCGATGGTGAGGATATTGGGGATGAGGTTGTTGCGCTTCTGCAATTGGACATCGATGCCGCTCAACGCTTCAACCGCGGTGTTTCGGCGGCTGATGAGCGTGGCGTACCAGCCGTAGCCCACCACCACGATCACTCCAAAGATCACAAGCAAGGGGGTCATGGGCAGGGGTCTCCTGGTTGCGCGTTCCGGGCAAGGGCGGGATACTGATGGCGAACAATTTCGTCAATGCGATGACCCTGATGACCCTGGACAGCCTTAATCCCGCCCAACGGGCCGCCGCCACCGTTGGGGGCGGGCGTCATCTAGTGCTGGCCGGACCCGGTACCGGCAAGACCACAACCCTGGTGGCGCGGGTGGTGCACCTGATTTCCAGCGGCGTCGACCCCGCCCCGCGTCCGTTGCCGACGAGCGGGGCCAGGGCCTCCGGGATCGACTCGGGAGACGACGGCCGCGTGGTTCGCACGCGAACGTCGAGGGCGTGACCGTGACCTTCACCCGGGCAGCAGCAGACGAGCTCCGGGGCCGGGTCACGGAAGCCCTGGGGGATTTGCCCGCCCTGCCCCGGCTGGGAACGTTTCACAGTTTGGCCCTGCGGTTGCTGCGCCGCCATGGCGAGGCCATCGGCCTGGCCAGTGATGTGGACCTGTGTGATGAGGGGCGCCGCCAAGCCCTGCTCCGCGATCTCAAGCTGTTCTGGACCGGGGCCGATGGGCTGACCCTGGCCGATGCCATCAGCCATTGGAAGAATCACGGCATTCCCCCGCAGGAGGCCGCGGCCACCAGCGTCGGGGAGATGAAGAAGGCCGCCGAGGGCTATGGCCTGTATGAACAGGGGCTCGCAGCCCGGGGTTGGCTGGATTTCGATGACCTGCTGCTGCGCCTGACCGCCGCGCTGGAAGCTGACGAGGCCCTGCGCCGCGCTGTCTCCGGCCAAATCCTGCATCTGTTGGTGGATGAGGTCCAGGACGTGAACCCCGTCCAGGTTAGGCTGACGGAAATGCTCAGTCATGCGCACGCCAACCTGTGGATGGTGGGTGATGATGACCAGAGCATCTATGGGTTCCGCGCCGCCGATCTGGACTTTATCCTGGCCTTTGAGGCCCAGCATCCAGACGCGCAGGTCCACCGGCTGACGGAGACCTACCGGGCCGGTGAGGCCCTGGTACAGGTGACCCAATCGCTGATCGCCAACAATCAGCGCCGCCACGACAAGCCGCTGATCGCCTGCGGTCGTCCGGGCCGATTGATCGCCAACCGCCTGGACAGTGACACCGAGGAGGCACAATGGATTGCAGGCGCCATCCGCTCCGCCCTGGACAAAGGGTATGATCCGGCGGGCATTGCGGTGCTCACCCGCACCCGTGCCCTGGCGGAAATGATCCAGCCGGCGCTGCTGGCTCAGCAGGTGCCGCTTGTTCTGCGGCAGGTGCGCGGGCTCTGGGACATCTCCCCCCTGCGGCCCTTGCTGGAGGCTCTGCGCCTGGCCGCGGCTGGCAAGGCCTCGCCGGAGCAATTGCGCGCCCTGGGCACCGGCAAGCAGGGGCAGGCGCTGGCCGTGGCGGTGCGGGATGTTCAGGGAAAGCGCTGGGGGCAGCAGGTCAGCGACCTCATCTGGGCGGCCCGAAAGACCTCACCCGGAAAATGGAGCAGCGACGGCACGGTGATCCACGCCCTGCTGGACGAGGTCAAGGCAATGGCCTTCGACCAGCGCCGCCCTGCCGGGCCGGAAGGCTTCTTTGCCGCCGTGGAGACCCAAAAGACGCTGCTGGCAGCAGCCGGAACGGGACCGGCGGTGACCCTCTCCACCATCCACAGCGCCAAGGGGCTGGAGTGGGACATGGTGTTCATCCCTGGCCTGGAGGCCAACCGGATGCCCCTGGCCAACGAAGATGAGGAAGAGGAACGACGCATCGCCTATGTGGGCCTGACCCGGGCCCGGCGACTGCTGACGCTCAGTTGTGTCCGGACCCGAGGGCGCGACGCCGCCAGCCCGTCTCCCTTCTGGGCGGAAATGGACCTGCCCGCCATCAAGGACGCGCTCAGTTGGCGGGGTAGCGATGAACCGCTGTCGGCTCTGCTGGGGGCTGCCATGACGGCGAGCGTCGGCAAGGCCAGTCGCGCGGCAACCACTGCAACCGGAGGAAGGGTGGCCGCCCGCTCCGGCCCTGTGCAGGCCCCACCTCGCGCCACGCCGCTCCCATCTGGCATTGAGCCACCGCCCCCCTTTGCCTGGACGGCCAAGGGCGTGGACCGCTACGCCAAGAACATCGCTGATGGAAAGGCGCCCAGAGCTAATATCGGCTGGTCGGCGGAGGAGGACAGCTGGCTTGCATACCAAGTGGAGGCCCGCCGGGACTTGGACCTGATCGCCCAGGCACTGGAGCGCAGCGCCTCCGCCGTGGCCGGCCATCTGGAGAAGTTGGACCTGATCGAGGAAGGCGGACGCGAGACCCTGTATCGCGTTTGGGCGTGCCCCCCCGCTGACAGTGACCCGCCAGCGGCAGTCCCCCGGGTCTCCACCGCCCTACCCGACCCCCATGGCCTGCCGGAAACCAATCCGGAACGCCGCGCCCAGAACATCGCGCGCGGCCAACGCCAGCGCAGCGGGGAACCGTGGAGCACCGCAGAGGACAGCTATCTGCGGGATCGGCTGGCGGAGCGTTGGCCCCTGGCGGACATTGCCAACAGGCTGGACCGCAGCCCCCAAGCCGTGGCGACCCGAATGGTACAGGCCGCCCTGCTGGTGGATCGCCATCCTCAGGCCGCCTATGCCCGCGCCTGCGCGGCCAAGTCATCCTCGGCCCCTCCTGCGGCTCCGGTCAAGGCGCCTGCCGCCGTGGTCCCCACGGAACCGCCCCAGCCCCCCTGGACGGAGAAACAGCAGGCCCGCATTCAGGAGAACATGGCCGTGGGCAACGCCCCCCGCAGTTTCCTGCCGTGGCAGGCCGAGGAAGACGCTTGGCTTTGTCATCGGGTGGGCCAGCGGGTGCCGCTGGAAACCCTGGTGACTGAGTTGGAGCGCGGCCCGCTGGTGATCGCCAACCGGCTGGAGGGGTTGGGTCTGCTGCCAGCCAGCAGCGATCCCGCCAGCGCCTATGAAGCGTGGCGGCAGACCGCCGCTGAGTAGACTGGTCTTACTCCGGCAGGCCCTTCGCCCGGGCTGCCGCCAGCGCCGCCATGTACCAATCAAACTGATCCAAGAAGCCGCCGGCGAACTTGTTGGTCTGCTCCGGCTTGGTGGGCGTGCCGTCTTCGGAGAAACTGTCACCGATGAAGGGTTGGCTGTAGGTGGCAGGGATGGAACTCATCCCCAGCACGGCCAGCTTGCTGCGCAGCGCAATCTTGGCCCGCACACCGGCAAAGCCGCCGGCAGAGTAGGTGACAATGCCAGAGGGCCGATGGGCATATTCCTTGGTGAAGAAGTCCATCATGTTCATCAGTGCCGGCTGCGGCAGGTGATTGTACTCGCCGCTGACCACCAGAAAGCCATCGGTCCGGGTGAACTGTTCCGCCAACGTCTTCAGCACCGCCGGGGCTTCCTCGCCCATGTCACCATAGCGCGCCGTCAAGGGCGGCACATCCAGGGCCAAAGCATCAGCCACAAAGACCTCATGGCCCCGCTGGATCAGTTGCTGCTCAAAATAGCGGACCAAGCGGATCCCCAGGCGATTGGGGCGCAGGGAGCCATAAAGGATGCAGACATGCATGAAGAGCCTCTTGGAATGGGGGCAAAAAAAGGGGGTGCTGCGGGTATCAGCGTTCGGCAATGTACGCCGGGACGGCCCTGGGGCAAGGGTTACCCTACCCTGGCGCTGCGTCATCCCGCGGCAGCAGCCGGTGGATCGCTCAAGGAAGCCGGGGCATTTCTGAGGGGCTGGGGAGCAGGTCAAGGCGCCCATTGTCTTGCAGGTCCAGGGCTAGGCGCTCAAGGGCCTCCTGGGCCACCGGGTGGCCCTGCCGCGCTGCCTGCTGGTACTGGGCCCGAGCCTTCGCCACATCCCCTGCCCGATGGTAGAGTTGCGCGATCTGGTAGGTGCCTTCCACCACGCCCCCCTTTGCCGCGAAGGCAAACTCCCTGAGCGCTGTTTGGGGCTCCGGGTCGATGGTCTGGGTGCCTGCCTCAGCCAGCACCCCCAGAAACACACCCGCCTGCGGCACGCCGCCTTGGCGGGCTGCCAGCATCAACCGCTTGGCGCTGCCGAAATCCGGCGGCTGTCCGTGCAGCCCATAGAAATAGATCACGCCGACATAATAGGCCAACAAGGGGTTGTTGAGCACCTGCTGCGGTCGCTGTTCAAAGAACGGGGCCAGACCCTGACAGTTGGGGTTGTCTGGTTCAGGGGTCCCTGAGGAGCGATTGGGCAGCATCGCGCAAAGATACAGGCGAGCGGTCAAATCCTGACGCTCTGCCAGCTGCCAGATCATCTCCTGAAAACGCGCCATGCTGACGTCATCGGTGACCCGCCGCAACTCGTCCGCCCGGGCAATGCCGCTGACCCGCAGTCCCGGCAGACGATTGGCCTTCAAGGCCGCAGCCAGCGGTGCTGTGGGGATGGCCTTGGACAGCAGAAGGGGATGGAAGGTCGGCACCGTTTGGTCCTGGTCCAGCGCGGCGAAGGGTGCGGCGGTGTGCATCCCCACCACCAGCAACTCCCCCAGCGCACCGGCGCGAAAGATCGGCGCACCCGACATCCCAGCGCCGCCGGTACAATCATGGGCGAAGGTAAAGTCGGCCCGGTGGATGCCATGGGCCTTGCAGCCTGGGTCCATCACGGGCGTCGATCGCGCCACGCCCAGGGGAAAGCCCACCATCAGCAGTTGGCCTTCCTCCCGGCCCCGCAGTTCCACCACCCTGGCGGGCGGCCGCAGGTCGAACATCACCGGTTGCAGGCGCCGCCCAATGCAGGTCTCCAGCTTCAGGATCGCCCAATCATCACCAAAGCCGGGGTTCTGGCCCATGGCATCGATGGTGGCGGCAATGCCGGCTCCGTCCCCGGTTCTGAAGATCAGGCTGCCCCGTCGCCCCGTCTGAACATAGCCAAGGATATTGTGCCGGGCGGTCATGGCGTGGCATTGCCCGATCAGAAAGGCGGTGGCCCGCAGCAGCCCCCGCCCCTGCGCCCCGGTGGAGACCTCCAACGCGCCCACGGCCTCAAACAGGCTCCCGGTCTCGTTCGGGGCCGGGGTTCGGTCATCCCCGTAGTAGATGGTCCCGTTGGTGGCGCTGTTGAGCAATTGCCCCTGCGCCGGCCCACCGACCCCTGCCAGCGCCAGGGCCACCAAGAGACCTGTCATCCATCGTTGAGCGTTCATGCCCCTGCCCGATGATTTTCGTTCCATCCCAAGTGCCCGCAACGGGTGCCTTACATGATCGGCGAAGTCCAGCCCAGTGAGCCCGGGGGTGCCAGGGTTGTGATCGCGCTGGGCAGCAATGTGGGTGACCGCGCCGGAACCCTGGCCAAAGCCGCGGTGGGGATCGCCGCCCTGCTGGGGGCACCCGTGGAACGCTCGCGCTTGTATGAAACCCCCGCCCTATTGCCGCCCGATGCGCCATCGGACTGGGATGTGGCGTTCCTCAATGCCGCCGTTGCCGGCGCGTGCTCCCTGCCCCCTTTAACCCTGCTGCGTGCCTTGCAGGGGTTGGAAGCAGATTTGGGCCGGCAGCGCCGGGGACACTGGGGCCCACGGGAAATCGACCTGGACATTCTGGTATTTGGTGCGCAGCAGATTGACGCGCCATCGCTGACCGTGCCCCATGCCGGCTTGCCGGCCCGGGCCTTTGCGTTGGCCCCGTTGGTGGACCTGTGGCCGGACTGGCACCATCCGGGCTTGGGGCTGTCCGCTCAAACCCTGCTGAGCGACCTGCTCCGTCAGGCTAACGATGCCCCTTTGAGCGTTGTGGAGGATGAACGTTGGACATCATGGGCATCGTCAATGTGACGCCCGACAGCTTCAGCGACGGTGGTCACTATGCTGACCCGGGCGCCGCCTTGGCCCAGATCAGCCATCTGGTGGACGCCGGCGCTGACTGGATCGACATCGGTGCAGAAAGCACTCGCCCCAACGCTCAGCCGCTGACACCCCAGGAGGAATGGTCCCGGCTGGCACCGGTGTTGGAGGCGCTGGCCCAGGAACCGGCCAGCGGACGACCAGGGCTTAGCCTGGACACACGCCATGGGGCCACCGCCGCCAAGGCGTTGGCTCTGGCCCGGGGGGACGGATGGGCTGTGCGCATGATCAATGATGTCAGTGGGGGCGAAGACCCCAGCCTTGTGGAAGCGGTTGCCGCCCATGGCGCCAAGCTGGTCATCATGCATCATCTGGGCATTCCGGTGGATCCAAACCGCACCCTGGACCCGCAGACCGATGCGCTTGCGGCCATCGTTCAGTGGGCGAAGGAACGCATCGAAACCCTTGCCACCACTGGCATTCCCACCCAGCACCTGCTGATCGACCCGGGTGTCGGCTTTGGCAAAACCAGCGCCCAGAATTGGGATCTGATCCGGCGATCCGATGCGTTGGTTTCCGCCTTGTCCTGTCCGGTTCTGGTGGGTCACTCCCGCAAACGCTTTCTGAGCGACCTCACCGATCGGCCCGCCGCGCAAAGGGACCTTGAAACCCAAATCCTGGGGATCAGCTTGGCCCGGGCGCAGGTCGCCATGGTTCGGGTCCATGATGTGGACGGCATGCGGCGGGTGCTGGTGGCAGCGCAGGCGGCAGGCCTGTTGGCGTGAGAGCCCTGGACACAGCGCTGAGCCAGTTCGGCCAGCCCGGATGGGAGTTGGGGCTGGACCGCCTGCGGGAAGCTCTGGAGCAATTGGGGAGGCCGCAGGATCGCTTGCCGCCCGTGGTCCACATCGCCGGAACCAATGGCAAGGGCTCAACCCTGACCCTGCTCAAGGCCATGGCCGAGGCGGCTGGCAAGCGCGTCCATGCCTTCCTCAGCCCG